>WYBA01000058.1 GCA_011526095.1 Myxococcales bacterium
CCGCCGGTGCACGGCCGCGCCGATCTGCTGCCGCCGGCGCTGCCGTGGGCGTTCGCGAGCCCGCGGCCCGCGCCGCCGCCGCCGCCCGCGCCCCCCGGACCGCCGCTGATCGTCGGCGACGTGACGCCGCCGCCCGCGCTGGGGCTGCCGGCGCTGGCGCCGCTGCAGCTCGCGACCGGCGCGACCACGCTGCGCGGCGCCGAGGCGACGCCCGAGCGGGTGCTGCGCGCGCTCGCGACCGCCACCTACGCCGAGCTCCACGTCCACGGCCAGGTCGACCTCGGGCTGGCCGACGCGTCGTTCCTCGCGCTCAGCCCCGGCGCCGATCAGCGGTGGGCGCTGACCGCCGGCGACGTCCGCGGCGCGCGGCTGACCGCCGCGCCGACGGTCGTGCTCGCGGCGTGCCGCGCCGCCGAGACCGCGCCGTTCGTCCACGCCCGGTGGAGCCTGCCCGATGCGTTCATCGCGGCCGGCGCGCGCGCGGTGATCGCGCCGGCGGTCGAGATCCCCGACGCGGAGGCCGCGGCGTTCTTCGCCGCGCTCCGCCGCCGGATCGCCGGCGGCGAGGCGCCCGCGGTCGCGCTCGCGGCGCTGCGCGCCGCGTACGTCGCGAAGGACCCGGCGAGCTGGGCCGCGTCGGTCGTGGTGTTCGAGTAGCGCCGGCGCGGCGCGCCCGCGTCACGCGCGGAACGCGTCGAGGTCGAGGCCGTGGCGCGCCGCGAGCCGGCGGACCTGCGAGCGCGACGTCCGCAGCTCGCGCGCGACCGCCGCGACGTTGCCGCGATGGCGCCGCAGCGCCGCGACGAGCGCGTCGCGGCGGGTCGCGCCCGAGGGCGCGTCGTCGGGGTCGGGCACGGCGGCCGCCGCGGGCGTGCCGGCGGTGCGACCGTCGACGGTGCGGCCGTCGACGGTGTGGTCGACCTCCGTGTCGCCCGGCGCGTCGGTCGCGGGCAGGTCGGCGAGCCGCAGCTCGGTCGCGCCCGTCGCCGCCGTCGCCGCGCACAGCACCGACACGACGTGCGCGAGCTGGCGCGCGTCGCCCGGCCACGGGTGCGCGAACAACCAGGCGGCGAGCGCCGGCTCGAGCGTGATCGCGCCGGCGCGGTCGGGCGCGGCGCGGCGGAGCGCGGCGGCGAGCAGCGCGCCGAGGTCGTCGCGGCGGTCGGCCAGCGGCGGTAGCGCCAGCGTCAGCGCACCGCGCCGGTCGACGACGGCCTCGCGCAGCGCGCCCGCGCCCAGCGGCCGCGCGGTGGCGACGAGCACGCGGACGTCGCGGGCCATGACCTCGTCGAGCGCCGCGACGAGGTCGGCCTCGTCGTCGGGCGACAGCGCGCTGGCAAGCTCGATCAGCAGCGTGCCTCCGGCCGCCGCCATCAGCTCGGACGCGGCGGGGACGCGCGCCGGCGCGCCGGCGTGGAGCGCGACCAGCGCGCCGCGCCGGCCGGACGCGCGGTGGAGCGCCCGCGCGAGGTCCTCCTTGCCCGCGCCCGCCGGCCCGATGAGCACGATCGGCGCGGCGGTCGCGGCCGCGGCGCGCGCGCGCGCCAGCGAGGCGGCCAGCGCCGGGTGCAGGCTGTGGAGGGCATCGTCGTCGGACGACGGCGCCGCGGGCGCCCCCGGCGGCGCCACCGCGCAGCTCGCGCGCAGCACCCAGAACGTCCGCCCGATGGCGAGCACCTCGCCGTCGTGCAGCGCCGCCGCGGCGACGCGCGAGCCGTTGACGCGGACCCCGTTGCGCGAGCCCAGGTCCTCGACCTGCCAGGCGCCCGCGCCGTCGCGCACCAGGCGCGCGTGGTGGCGCGAGATCCACGCGTCGGGGTAGCCCAGCGCGAGCTGACGCTGCCCCGGCTCGCCCACGCGCGCGGCGGTCGCGCGCGCGGCGCGGCCGATCACGACCTCGCCGACGTCGTCGAGGACGTGGCGCGTGGGCGCGCGCAGCGGCGCGCCCGCGAAGTGCGCGAGGGTCAGCTGCGCGGGCGCCGCCGCGCCATCGGTGGGCCGTCCGGGGGCAGACACGTCGCGGCGATCTTCGCCGAGGCGGCGCGGGCGCGCCAGCCTCGGCGGCTCACGGCGCGGCGGGCGCGGCCAGCACGCGGCCCTCGAGCCCGAACATCAGCGTGCCGCGCGCGGCGAACCCGGGGACGGACCACGCCGCGCCCGTGATCGCGCCGAACGCGTCGAACCGCAGCTCGTCCCCGGTGTGCGCGACCTCGACGGTCACGCCAGACGGGTCGAGCGGCGGCGGCGGCAGCTCGATCAGCAGGTCGTCGACGCGCAGCGCCCAGTCGATCACCAGCGTCGGCGAGCCCTGGCACCGCACCTGCTCGTCGAGCTCGTCCCACGCGGCGGCGCAGTCCAGCGGCGCCGCGAGCCCGACGTGCAGCGCGGCGAGCGACACCGCGACGCGATCGCCCTCGCCCGGCAGCAGCGGGATGTCGAGGAGCATCGCCGACAGGTCGACCTCGAGCCGGTCGTCGTCGGCCAGCGCCGAGGCCCGCCCGAAGTCGAGCGTGATCGGGACCCACAGATCGCGCTGCTCGCCGAACGCGGTGAACGTCCACGCCAGCAGCATCGTGGAGCGCCCGGGGTCGAGGTCGAAGTGGACGCCGTCCGCACCGGAGGCGGCGAGCAGCTCGCGCGCGGTTGGCGCGAGGTCGTCCTCGGGGTCGGCGCACGCGGGCGCCCCCGCGACCGCGGCGGCCACCGCGGCGAGCCTGGCGAAGCGATGGATGACGGGCGTGCGCATGGCTCCCCCTCCTGCGTGGTTGGTGTCTGGTCGTGCATCGGGCGTGCCCGCGGAGGAGGCGCGAGGCCGGCAACGCTTGCCGCCGCGGCACACGCCGCGGCGACGCCCGCGCACGGATTGCGCGCCCGCCGCGGTCAGTCGCCCGCGAGCAGCGCCGCGTCGAGCCACCGCAGCAGCAGCTCGACCGCGCGCGCCTCGGGCGCGGGGTGGTCCGCCAGCGCCTCGCACGCGGCGGCGAACGTCAGCCCGTCGACCAGCCGCGACACCACGCCCGCCTCGTCGGCCTCGAGCGTGCGGTGCACGACCGTGACGTCGCGCCGCCACACCACGACCGCGCGCCCCGGCGCCGCGGCCGGCGCGGGCGCGGGCCGCTCGTCCTCGAGCGCGTCCCACAGCTCGTCGGCGTTGCTGGTCATCGTCACCACCCGCGCCGACGGCACCAGCCGCAGCCGCAGCCCGGGGAAGTCCTCCGGCGCCCGCGCTGCGACGTCGGCGCGCGCCAGCGGCGTGATATCCGCGCCGCCGTCGAACGCCTCGAGCCGCGCGCGCTCCAGCGCCGCGAGGTCGACGACGTGCGCCGGCTCGCCCTGCGCGGCGAGCCAGCGCGCCAGCGGCGCGCCGACCTCGCGCAGCGACGGATGAGCCGGGGGGTGCGCGCGCAGGTACGCCGGCACCCACGGGCGCAGCGATCCCACGAGCGCGTCGAGCTTGGGGTGATCGTGCACCAGCACGTCCGCGATCCGCGCGGTGTACGCGTACGCGTAGACGCCGAGGCGATCGCGCGCCGGGACGCCGCCGTCGACCACGAGCCCCGAGGCCGACTCGACCGGCGCGGCGCCGGTGATCGCGGCGTGCAGCGCGCGCAGCGTGTCCGCCAGCCGCGT
Organism: Myxococcales bacterium; assembly: GCA_011526095.1. Classification (GTDB taxonomy): domain Bacteria; phylum Myxococcota_A; class Polyangia; order Haliangiales; family Haliangiaceae; genus WYBA01. Next base: position 3,631 of record WYBA01000058.1, read on the forward strand.
CACGCCCGCGCCTCCGCCGCGAGCGCGCGCGCGCGCCCGAGCTCGGCCACCAGCTCGTCGAGCGGCGGGATCGCGTCGTCGCGCTCGAGGCACGTCGCGGCGCCGGGGAACCGCCGCGCCGCGTCCTCGTAGAGCGCCCACACCGCGTCGCACACCGGCGCGTCGTGGGTGTCGATCCGCAGCGCGCCGCCGGCGCCGAGGCTGTGCCCGGCGAGGTGCAGGTACACGACCGCGTCCGCCGGGATCGCCGCGAGGTAGGCCGCCGCGTCCCAGCCGTGGTTGGCGCACGAGACGTAGACATTGTTGACGTCGAGCAACAGGCCGCAACCGGTGCGCCGCGCCAGCGCCGCCAGCAGCTCCGCCTCGCCCAGCTCCGCCCCGGCGAGCTCGACGTAGGACGACGGGTTCTCCAGCACGAGCCGGCGCCCGAGCCGCGCCTGCACCGCGTCGACCCGGCGCGCGACGTGGTCGAGCGCCTCCTCGGTGTACGGCAGCGGCAGCAGGTCGTGGACGTTGTGCCCGCCCAGCCCGGTCCAGCACAGGTGGTCCGACACCGCGGCCGGCTCGACCTCCGCGCACAGCGCGGCGACCGCGTCGAGGTACCGCGCGTCGAGCGGATCGGTCGAGCCGATCGACAGCGACACGCCGTGCAGCACGACGGGGTAGCGCGCGCGGACCTCGCGCAGCACCCGGCGCGGGTTGCCGCCGTCGACGAGGAAGTTCTCGGTGATCACCTCGAACCAGTCGACGCCGGCGACCGCGCCGTCCATCGCGGCGCGGTGGTGCGGCTTGCGCAGCCCGAGCCCGAACCCGCGCACGCCGTCCACGCTACTTGGTCGCGACGACGGTGCCGCCCTTCGCCTTGCACTCCTCCTCGGTCATCGTCAGCACGCCCTTGCCCTTGCACTCGTTCATGCCGCCGCAGCCGTGGCCTTCCTGCTTGCAGGTGCCCTGGCCCTTGCACGCGTTGACGCCGGTGCAGTCGACCTTGGACACCTTCTCGGCCGGCGGCTCGGCGGGCGGCGCGACCTGGGCGCCCGCGCCCGGGTCCGGCTTGCCCGCCTCGGGCTTCTTGTCCGCGTCCTTCGCGGGCCCCGGCGCCGGCTGCTTGGCCGCGGGCTGGTTGGCCGGCTTGTCTTCCTTCTTCTCGCAGGCCGAGGCGAACAGCGCCCCGGCGGCGAACGCGATCACGGCACCCGTCTTCACGTGGTTCACGAGGTCCTCCGAGTTGAGGCGGCAAGATACCATTGGCTCCCGTGCTTCGCCCGCTGCTGCTGCTCGCCGCCCTGACCGCGTGCGACGCCAAGAAGGACGCGGCCCCGCCGGGCCCGGCGCCGGCGCCGGCGCCCTCGCCCTCTCAGGGCGACGCCGCGCTCACCCCCGACGAGCGCGCCCGGCTCGCGACGTTCTCGCCGCTGCCCGCGGTGCCGCCCGACCCGACCAACCGGTACGCGGACGACCCGCGCGCCGCGGCGCTCGGCCAGATGCTGTTCTTCGACCCGGACCTGTCAGGCCCGCTGCTCGAGGCGAGCGCGCTCGGCGAGGGCGGCGCGCGCGGCAAGGTCTCGTGCCGCACGTGCCACGGCGGGCCCGCGCTCGACGACCAGCACTCGCGCCCCAACCACACCTCGGTCGGCGCGAAGCGGGGCGGGCGCAACACGCCGCCCGCGCTCAACGCGTCGTTCTACCGCTGGACCAACTGGGGCGGCCGGTTCGACTCGCAGTGGTCGCTCGTGCTCGGCGCGATCGAGAACCCCGAGGTCATGAACGGCACGCGGCTCGCCGTCGCACACACGCTCGCCGCGACGTACCGCGCCGAGTACGACGCGCTGTTCGACGACGCGCCGCTGGACCCCGCGCTCGGTGCGGGCGCCCCCGGCGCCGCCGGCGCGGCGCGGTTCCCGCCCGACGGCAAGCCGAAGCCGGCCGGCGCCGCGCCCGGCGCGTGGGAGGCGATGGCCGAGGCCGACCGCGCCCACGTCGATCGCGTGTTCGCGAACGCGGGCAAGGCGGTCGCCGCGTACCTGCGCCTGCTCGTCGCGCGCGACGCGCCGTTCGACCGGTTCGTCGCCGGCGACGACGCGGCGCTCTCGCCCGCCGCGCGCCGCGGCGCGAAGCTGTTCCTCGCCCACTGCGCGTCGTGCCACGCCGGCCCGCACTTCTCCGACGACGAGTTCCACGCGATCGGCGTCGCGCAGTTCGGCGACGGCGTGCCCGCGGTCGATCTCGGCCGGTTCACCGACGTCGCGCCGCTGCTCGCCAGCCGGTTCCACACCGCCGGGCCGCACAGCGACGGCCCGGGGCGACTCGACGGCGTCGCGCAGGAGCCGTCGCAGCGCGGCCGGTTCCGCACGCCGACCTTGCGCAACGTCGCCGTCACCGCGCCGTACATGCACGCCGGCCAGCACCCCTCGCTCGAGGCGGTCGTGCGCTTCTACAACGTCGGCGGCGGCCGCGTGCCGGACATCGAGAAGTCTCCCGACATGAAGCCACTCGGGCTCACCGACGAGCAGCAGGCGGACCTCGTCGCGTTCCTGGAATCTCTGACCGACACCGCGCTCCCCGCGGCGCTGCTCGTCGACACCTCGCGCTGACTGGCCCCGCGGGCCGACGAGGTGCGTAAAAATGCCTCGATGCGCGCGCGCGCGCGCGGCGTTAGGGTGCGCACGTCGATGTCGTACCGGAGCCTGCAGCGCGTCAGCCTGCTGGCCGTCGTGGCCGCGGCCTTCGTCGTGGCGCCGATCGCCGCGCGCGCCGCCGCGGGCGTCCGCAGCGACGAGGTCGCGTGCTGCTGCCCGGATCCGTCGGCGTGCCAGTGCCACGACCACGAGGACGACGGCCCGCGCCCCGACGCCCAGGTCCGCAAGTGCGGCCAGGACGGCGAGCTGATCTCGCCGGTGGTCGTGCTCGCCGTCGTCCCCACGGCGCCGCCCCGCCTGCCGCCCGCGCCGCGCGCGCACCGCGCGCCGTCACCGCGCCTTGTCCCCGCGCCTGCAGATCGACCGATCCGTCCGGTGACGCCGCCGTTCTAGCGGCGCGCGCGTCCCGCTCGATCCCGATCCTCGACGACGCCCGGCGTCGCCGCGACGCCGCCATGCGCGGCGCACCGCGCGCGCCTGCGCCGTCCCCCCGTCCGCATCCACGCGGCGCGGCCCCGCCGCGCCAGGAGCCTCATCATGTCCGCAGCTCGCGACTCGCTTCACCCGGTCACCGTCACCTCCGCCCTCGCCCACGCCCTCGTCCTCGCCGCCGCCCTCGCCGGCTGCGGTGACGACAGCGGCGGCCACGACGACGACCACGACCACCCCGACGCCGCCGTCGAGACGCCCGACGCCGAGCCGCCCCCCGACGGCGCCGGCACCGCCGCGCTCACCGTCGGCTACGCCCACCTCGTCGACGGCGCGCCCGTCACGATCGGCACCGAGACGCCGTACACCAACGCCGCGGGCAACGCCTACGGCGTCACCGTCGTCCGCTACTTCCTCAGCGACCTGGTCCTCACGTACGCCGACGACACCGAGCACGAGGTGGCGGGCGCGTACTACGTCGACCACGACCTGCCCGAGACGATGACCCGCGCCCTCGCCGACGTCCCGACCGGCGAGCTCGCCTCGGTGCGGTTCGTGTTCGGGGTGCCGCCGGCGCTCAACGTCACCGGCGCGTTCACCGCGCCGCCGGAGTCGCTGATGGAGTGGCCCGAGATGATGGGCGGCGGCTACCACCACATGAAGTTCGAGGGTCGCTACGTCAACGAGGCCGCCGAGCCGTTCCAGTTCCGCGCCCACAGCGGCCCGCTCAGCGGCACCGACTACACGTTCGAGGTCGTGCTCGACGCCACCGGCCACGAGGTCACCGCCGACGGCGCGAGCCTGACGATCGAGATGAACCTCGAGGAGTGGTTCGAGAACCCCAACACCTGGGACCTCAACGACTTCTTCTACACCGGCCACATGGGGATCATGAACGACGCGGCGGCGCAGCTCTCGCTGTCGCAGAACGGCGCCGGCGTGTTCACGCTGGGTGCGCCATGAGGGGCACGGTCGCGCTCGCGCTGGTGGTCGCGGCCGGCGCGTCCGCGTGCGCTGCCGACGACGGCCCGCCCGGACCGCCGACGCCTGTCGACGATCGGCTGCCCGCGGGCTTCCCGCCGATGCCCGTCGCCGAGGACAACCCGACGACGGCGGAGGGCGTCGCGCTCGGCCGGCAGCTCTACTACGACGCGCGGCTGTCGCCCGACGGCTCGCGCGCGTGCGCGAGCTGCCACTTCCAGGACCGCTCGTTCTCCAGCACCGGCGTCACCGGCGTGCTGCCGCACGTCAACCTCGCGTGGTCGACCTTCTTCCTGTGGGACGGCCGGTTCACCGGCACGCTCGAGGAGGCGATGATCATGGAGGTCGAGGAGTTCTTCGGCACCGACGTCGAGCGGCTGAAGGAGCCCGATCTCGAGGACATGTTCGAGGCGGCGTTCGAGACGCGCGAGATCACGACGACGCGCGCGGCCTACGCGCTCGCCCAGTTCCAGCGCACGCTGGTGTCGGGCGCGTCGCCGTTCGACGCGTACCTCGAGGGCGACGCCGGGGCGCTGTCGGCGGCGGAGCGCCGTGGGATGGAGCTGTTCTACAGCGAGGACGCCGAGTGCTTCCACTGCCACGCAACGCGCCTGATGACGGACAACCTGTTCCACAACATCGGGCTCGACGCGGACGTGACCGGCACCGGGCGCGGCCCGGTCAGCGGGCGCGCGCTCGACGACGGCAAGTGGAAGACGCCGACCCTGCGCAACGTCGCGGTCACCGGGCCGTACATGCACGACGACCGGTTCGAGACGCTCGAGGAGGTCGTCGACTTCTACGCCGAGGGCGTCGTCGACTCGTCGACCCTCGACACGCTCGTGCCGATCGGCGGCTACGGGCTCACCGCCGAGCAGCGCGCCGACCTCGTCGCGTTCCTGCGCGCGCTGACCGACGAGAGCTACCTGACCGACCCGGCGCTCGCGCCGCCGCGGTGACGTCAGCGGCCGGCGGGTTCGTGCTCGTGCCCGTGCCCGTGCCCGTGCCCGTGCCCGTGCCCATGTTCGAGCGCGGGCACCTCGTCCCTGACCGCGGCGCGCTGCGCGTCGAGCCAGGCGAGCCAGCCGTCGATGCCGGCGCCGGTGCGCGCGCTGACCTCGAGCCAGCGCGGCACCGGCATGACGTGGGCGAGGGCGTCGGCGATCGCCGCGGTCGACACCTCGGGCAGGTGCGGCAGGAGGTCGGTCTTGGTGATCACGACGAGGTCGGCGTGGCGGAACATCACCGGGTACTTGAGCGGCTTGTCGACGCCCTCGGTCACCGACAGCACGACGACGTTCGCGTGCTGGCCGAGGTCGTAGATCGCCGGGCACACCAGGTTGCCGACGTTCTCGATGAAGAACACGTCCGCGGCGGACACGGCGGCGGCGAGCGGGCCATCGTGGAGCGCGTGGTGGACCATCGACGCGTCGAGGTGACACGCGGTGCCGGTGGTGATCGGCGCCGACGGGATGCCCGCGGCGGCGAGGCGCTGGGCGTCGAGCGCCGTCGACAGATCGCCGCTGACCGCGGCGAGGCGGAGGCGACCGCCGAGCGCGCGCGCCGTGGCCTCGAGCAGCGCGGTCTTGCCCGAGCCGGGCGAGCCCATGAGGTTGAGCGCGGTCACGCCGGCGCCGCGGAAGTGCGCGCGCAGGTGCGCCGCCTCGGCGTCGTTGCCCGCGAGCAGCGAGGCGTGGACATCGATCGTCACGCGGCGGGGATCGCCGCAGCCGCACACCTCACACATCGCGGACCTCCAGCTCGAGGCGGTCGAGGAACAGCGCGTCGCCGGCGACGAGCGCGACGTCGCCGGCGTCGCCGCAGCCGGCGCAGCGCAGGGGGCCGCCCGGCGCGAGCTCGACGCCGCAGGCGCGGCACCGCCACGCCGCCGCCTCGGGGACGACGTCGAGCGCGGCGGCGGCGTAGCCGCGCTCGGCGCGGCAGCCGTCGAACGCCGTCTCGAACAGCTCGCGCTCGACGCCGGCGAGCTCGCCGATCCGGACCCGGACCAGGCGCACCGCCGCCGGCGGGTGCGCGCCGAGCGCGCGATCGGCCTGGTCGAACAGCGCGTGGACGAGCGACACCTCGTGCATCAGCAGATCCTCGGCAGGGGGTCGCCGTCGCGCTCGCGCAGCCGCCGCGTGCCGAACCCGGTGTCGAGCACGACCTCGCCGGGCTCGCCGGCGACGGCGCGCCCGATGATCGCCGCGCGCGCGCCGAGCGGGTGAGCGCGGAGCGCGGCGATCACGCGGGGCGCGGCGTCGGGCGCGACCGCGAGCAGCGCCTTGCCCTCGTTGGCGACCACCAGCGGGTCGATCCCGAGCAGCTCGGCCGCGGCGCGCGCGGCGTCGGTGTACGGCAGCGCGTCCTCGTCGAGGCGGACCGCGACGCCCGAGGCGCGCGCGAGCTCGGTCAGCGCGGAGGTCACGCCGCCGCGCGTCGGGTCCTTCATCGCGTGGACCGCGTCGCCGCCGGCGGCGAGCGCGGCGCGGACCAGGCCGTTCAGCGGCGCGACGTCGGAGCGCAACGCGTCGCCGAGCCCGAGCTGGTGGCGCGCGCCGAGCACCGCGAGGCCGTGGTCGCCGATCGTCCCGGTGATCAGGATCGCGTCGCCGGCGCGGACGCCGCCGCCGCGCACGACGCGATCGGCGAGGGCGACGCCCGAGCTCGACAGCGCGAGGCCGTCGAGCTCGCCCTTGCGCATGACCTTGGTGTCCCCGGCGAGCAGCCGCGCGCCGGCCTCGTCGCACGCCGCGCGCATCGACGCGGCGACGCGACGCAGGTCGGCGATCGAGTAGCCCTCCTCGACGATCACCGTGGCGGTGAGCGCGACGAGCTCGGTCGCGCCCATCATCGCGAGGTCGTTGACCGTGCCGCACACCGACAGCCGGCCGATGTCGCCGCCGGGGAAGAACGCCGGCTGGACGACGTGGGCGTCGGTCGTGACGACGAGCCAGCGGTCGCCGAACGGGATCGCCGCGCCGTCGTCCATCGCGCGCGCTTCGGCGTCGACGACGCCGCGCAGGAACACGTCCTCGATCAGCGCGCGCATCGCCTCGCCGCCGGCGCCGTGGGCGAGCCGGACCGTGTCGCCGGGGCCGCTCACGCGGGCCTCCCCGCGCCGAGGCCGTGCTCGTGCCAGATCCGGCACACGCCCTCGGTCGAGACCATGCACGCGCCGACCGGCGCCTCGGGCCGGCACGCGGTGCCGAACAGCGCGCAGTCGGGCGGCGTCGCGCGCCCGGTCATGATCGCACCGCACCGGCACGCCGCGGCCAGCGCGTCCTCGGCGCGCGCGGCCGCCGCCGCCTCGGCCAGCTCGTCCGCGAACCGGACGGCCGCGTCGTGCGCGGCGAACGCGGGGCGCAGCCGCAGGTCGCCCGACGGGACGTGGGCGATGCCGCGCCAGTCGCCGTCGCCAGGCACGAACACCTCGTCCAGCGCGGCGAGCGCGCGGCGGTTGCCGTCGCGGGTGACGCACCGCGGGAACGCGTTGACCAGCTCCGCCGTGCCCGCGGCGACCTGCTCGACCAGCAGCGCGAGCGCGGCGAGGATGTCGAGCGGCTCGAACCCGGCGACGACGACCGGGCGGCGGTGGCGCGCGACGAACGGCTCGAACACGGCGGTGCCGGTGATCGTCGCGGCGTGCCCGGCGGCGAGGTAGCCCTCGATCGCGGTGTCGGGCGCGGCGGCGACGACCTCCATCGCCGCCGGCACCCACTTGTGCGCCGACAGGACGTAGAGGTTGGGCGGCGGGTCGCGGCGCAGGATCGCGGCGGTGGCGACCGCGGTGGTCTCGAACCCGGTGGCGAAGAACACGACCGGCTCGGCGGTCGCGCGGGCGAGCTCGGCCGCCTGGGTCGCGGCGTAGATCACCTCGACGCGGGCGCCCTCGGCGCGCGCGTCGTCGAGCGAGCGGCCGCGGCCGGGGACGCGCAGCATGTCGCCGTAGGTGAGAACGCGGACGCCTCGGTCCGCGAGCGCGACCGCGGCGTCGATCTCGGGCGCGTCGGTGACGCACACCGGGCAGCCCGGGCCCATCTGGACGCGCAGCGCCGCGGGGAACGCCGCGCGCAGGCCGTAGCGCGCGATCGCCTGCTCGTGGCTGCCGCACACGTGCATGACCGTGACGGTGCGGCCGGCGCGCGCGACCGCGCGTTCGAGGCGCGCGCGCAGGGCGCGGCCGCGGGCGACGTCGCGGAACGCCAGCGGTGCGGTCACCGCGGCGGCTCCTCGGCGTCGGGGGTGACGGCCGGCGCGGTCGCCGGCTCCGGCGGCGTGAGGCCCTCGAGATCCTCGGCCGACATCGCGGCGAAGAACGCGAGCGTCTCGGCGACCTCCTCCGCCGGGATCCGGCGGATCGCGAAGCCGACGTGGACGAGCACGTAGTCGCCGACCGCGACCGGCTCGTCGACGAGGTCGAGCGCGACCGTGCGGCGCACGCCCCAGAAGTCGACCACGGCGGTGTCGCCGTCGACGCTCGCGATCACGCCGGGCGCGCCGAGGCACATGTCAGCCCGCCTCCCCGCGCAGCGCGAGCACGGCGGCCCACGCCTGGCCGAGCGCGAGGCCGCCGTCATTGACCGGCACGGCGCGCGGCGCGCGCACCCGGTCGCCGAGGCGGCGCGCCAGGCCGCGGGCGAGGTGCGCGTTGTGGAGGGCGCCGCCGGTCGGGACGATCCACCGCGCGCCGGTGGCGAGGAGCGCCTGCTCGACGACGTCGACGGTGCCGTCGAGGAGCGCGCGGTGGAACCGCGCCGCGATCGCCGCGGGCGCGGCGCCGGCGAGCACGTCGTCGACGACCGCGCGGACCGTCGGGCGGAGGTCGAGCGCGGCGGGGACCTCGGCCGGCGCGACCGGCGCGAGCCCGCGCGGGGCGTCGAGCGGGTACGGGCGCGCCGCGTCGACGTCGGCGGACGTGCACGCCTCCTCGAGCGCGACCGCGACGTGACCGTCGAACCCGGCCTCGGCCACGCCGAGCGCGAGCGCGCCGACCGCGTCGAACCACCGGCCGACGCCGCGTGCCGGCACGACCTCGACGCCGGTGGACAGCAGGCGGGCGACGACCGCGCGCGCCTCGGGCGCGACCGCGGCGAGCGCGGGCAAGCGCGGCGCGACCGCGGCCGCCTCGTCGGGGCCGAGCGCGTCGTGGAGCACGGCGAGCGCCTGGCGCCACACCGCGCGGATCGCGGCCTCGCCGCCGGGCAGCGGCAGCGGGCGCACGGTGGCGAGCCGCCACCACCGCGCGCCGTCGACGAGCAGCACCTCGCCGCCCCACGACGTGCCGTCGGGGCCCCAGCCGGTGCCGTCGAACGCCACGCCGATCACCGGCTCGTCGAGGTGGAGCTCGGCGACCGCGGCGAGGACGTGGGCGTGGTGGTGCTGCACGCCGAGCAGGCGCCGCGGCCCGCGCGCGGCGGCGAGCCGCGTGGTGGCGTACCCGGGGTGGAGGTCGTGGGCGACGACGTCCGGCGCGACGCCGAGCAGGCGCTCGAGCGAGGCGACCTCGGCGAACCAGGCGGCCTCGGCCTCGACGGTGTCGAGGTCGCCGAGGTGGGGCGAGAGGTAGGCGAGATCGTCGACGACGACGCAGACGGTGTTCTTGAGGTGGCCGCCCACGGCGAGCACCGGCGCGGGCGCGGCGGCGGGCAGGCGCAGCGGCTCGGGCGCGAGGCCGCGGGCGCGCCGCACGACGCGCGGGCCGTCATGCGCGAGCGCGACGACCGAGTCCTCGACCCGCCGCGCGATCGGGCGGTCGTGGAGCAGGAACGCGTCGACGAGCGGCGCGAGCGCGCGGAGCGCGCCCGCGTGGTCGATCTCCACCGGCGCGCCGCTGACGTTGCCGGACGTCATGACGAGCGGACGATCGCACAGCGCGGCCAGCCGGTAGTGCAGCGGGGTGGAGGGGAGCATCACCCCGACGCGATGCGACGGCCCGAGCACGCCGGGCGCGATCTGACTGTCACCATCCTTCGACACGGGCCTCGCTGGCGCTCGGCCCTGCTCAGGATGAGCGGGACTTGCGCCCCCGTCCGGACACCCGCCTGCCGTCTCCGTCTCCGTCTCCGTCTCCGTCTCCGTCTCCGTCTCCGTCTCCGTCTCCGTCTCCGTCTCCGTCTCCGTCTCCGTCTCCGTCTCCGTGTCCGTCTCCGTCTCCGTCTCCGTCTCCGTCTCCGTCTCCGTCTCCGTCTCCGTCTCCGTCTCCGTCTCCGTCTCCGTCTCCGTCTCCGTCTCCGTCTCCGTCTCCGTCTGGCTGTGGAGCGAGGTCCCGAAGGTCCGCTCGTCCTGAGCAGGGCCGAGCGCCAGCGAGGCCCGTGTCGAAGGACGCTGACAGTCCTGGCTCGCCCGCGCCGGCGCGAGCACGATCGGCCGCGCGGGCGACACGAGCGCCGCGCGCGCGGCGTCGTCGAGCACCGCCACCGCCTCGGCCATCGCCACGTCGCGCACGAGCACGGCGAACGGGCGGTGCTCGCGGCGCTTGCGCCGCCGCAGCTCGGCGACCACGTCCGGCCGCGTCGCGTCGCACATCAGGTGGAACGCGCCCAGGCCCTGCACCGCGACGATCGAGCCCGCGCGCAGCCGCGCCGCGGCCTCCGCCACCGGATCCGCGCTCGCCACCTCGCGCCCCTCGCGATCCGCCAGCCACACCTTCGGCCCGCACGCCGGGCACGCCACCGTCTGCGCGTGGTAGCGCCGGTCGCCCTCGTCGGCGTACTCGGCCGCGCACGCCGCGCACGGCGCGAACCCCGCCATCGTCGTGCGCGCGCGGTCGTAGGGCAGCGCCTCCGCGATCGCCAGCCGTGGCCCGCAGTCCGTGCAGCTCGTGAACGCGTACCCCGCGTGCCGGTCCGCCGGATCGTCCACCTCGGCGAGGCACGCGTCGCACGCCGCGAGATCCGGCGGCAGCGCCAGCCGCGCCGCGCCGCGCGCCTCCGCCGACGGCGCGATCACGAAGCCGCCGTCCGACTCCACGTCCCGGACGCCCGCCGCCTCGAGCTCCACGACGCGCATCGCCCGCACCCGCGCCGCCGCCGGCAGCTCGGTCTGCAGCGCGCGCACCAGCGCGTCGAGCGCTGCGCCCCCGCCCGCCGCCTCGATCTCCACGCCCGCGTCCGTGTTGCGCACGCGCCCGCGCAGCCCGAGCGCGCGCGCGCGCCGCGCCACCCACGGGCGGAACCCGACGCCCTGCACCGTGCCCTCGACCTCGATCCGCCGCGCGCCCTCCTCCTCGGCCCCCGCGCCCCGCGCCCGCCGCGCGAACCACGCCACCGCCGCGTCGAGGTGCGCCCGCGCCGCCGCCGACAGCGCCTCGCCCAGCTCGAACCGCTCGCCGCGGATCGCCAGCACCCACGCCTCCGGCGCTGGCTCGCCCACCACCCGGCGGTGCGTCGCGAGCACCGCCGCCGGCGACATCGCGTGCGACAGCGCGCCCGCCCCCGCGCCGGCCGCCTCGCTCGCCTCGACCCGCGCGAACTCGAACGGCGGCGCCGCGGCGACGCTCGCGTCGACGAACACCACCCGCGCGCGCCCCGCCAGGTCCAGCGCGTGCTCGAGCTGCAGCTGGAAGTCCGTCAGCAGCTCGATCTCCCCGGCCGCCACCTCCGCCGCCAGGCTCGCCGCCGCGCGCTCGACGAACGCCGGCCCCAGCGCGTCGTCGCCCCGCGACGGGTTGCCGACGCCGACGACGAGCAGCGGCGCGCCGCTCATGCCAGCCGCTCGCCGTCGCGGACGATCCGCCCCACCACCGAGCCCGCCGCGTCCACCACCTCGACCGCCAGCGGCATCTTGCCCAGCGCGTGGGTCGCGCACGACAGGCACGGATCGAACGCGCGGATCGCGACCTCGATGTGGTTGAGCAGCCCCTCGGTCGGCTCGTGCCCGTCGAGGTACTGGCGCGCCACCTGGCGGATCGCCTCGTTCATCGCCTGGTTGTTGTGCGTCGTCGACACGATGAGGTTGCACATCGTGACCAGATCCTGCGCGTCGACCTCGTAGTGGTGGATCAGCGTGCCGCGCGGCGCCTCGATGATCCCGACGCCGACCGAGGCGCGCGGGCCGCTCGCGGTCAGCGGCCCGCCGAGCAGCGCGGGCTCGTCGAGCAGCCGCTCGATCACCTCGGCCGCGTGGAGCAGCTCGATCATCCGCGCCCAGTGGAAGTGCAGCGGCGCGTGCACCACCCGACCCTCGGCCCCCGCCAGCCACGCCTGCCGCGCCTCCTCGGCGCGCGGGGTCGGGACGCGGTCGCAGTTCTGCACCCGCGCCAGCGGCCCGACCTTGTACCAGCCGTCGTCGGCGCCGATCGCGCCGATGAACGGGAACTTCATGTAGCTCCACGACCGCACGTTCTCGCGCAGGTGGTCGCCGTAGGCCATCGGGTCGACGCCGCCGAAGATCAGCCCGCCGTCGGCGTCGCGCGCGCGCAGCACGCCGTCGTACAGATCGAGCGCGCCGTCGGGCGCGACCAGGGACAGCAGGTTCGACCGCACCGTGCCGAACCGCTCGTAGGTGTCCGGGTCGCGCGCGTGCAGCTCGGCGATCAGCCGCACGCCGTCCTCGGCCCAGCGCAGCACGTCGGGCAGCATCGCGCGCAGCGCGTCGCGCTCCTCGACCGTCACCGCCTTGTTGACCCCGCCGGGGATCGAGCCGGTGCCGTGGACGCGCTTGCCGGCGGTGACGCGGATGCACTCCTGCCCGAACTTGCGCAGCAGCACGCCCTGCTTCGCGATCGCCGGGTGCGCGGCGAGCACGCCGACGAGGTTGCGGCGCGCGGCGTCGCTGTCGAACCCGAGCAGCAGGTCCGGCGACGACAGGTGGTAGAAGTGCAGCGCGTGCGACTGCAGGATCTGGCCGTAGTGCATCAGCCGCCGCACCGCCTCGGCCGTCGCCGTCAGCCGGCGCGCCCCGACGACGTGGTCGAGCGCCTTCGACGCCGCGAGGTGGTGGCTGACCGGGCAGATCCCGCACAGCCGCTGCACCATCACCGGCACCTCCCAGTACGGGCGGCCCTGGATGAACCGCTCGAACCCGCGGAACTCGACGATGTGCAGCCGCACCTGGTGCACGCGGTGGTCGTGGTCGAGCAGGATCGTGACCTTGCCGTGGCCCTCGACGCGCGACACCGGCTCGATCGCGATGCGACGGAGCCCGGTGGGATCGGCGGCGGTGTCGAGCGGGGAGGTCATGGCGTCCTCGAGCTTCTGGTCGGCTCAGTCGTAGTGGATCAGCCCGTGCCCGAGCTGCGGCGTACGGCCGGCGATCAGGTCGTTGAGGAACGACCAGATCGCGTCCGCCGACGGCGGGCACCCGGGGAGGAAGTAGTCGATCTTGACGACGTCGTGGAGCGGGTGGACCTGCGCCAGCGGCAGCGGCAGCTCCGGGTCGTTGGGGATGAACCCGCGCTCGACGCCGAGCCCGGTCAGGTAGACGGTCTGCAGGCAGTCGCGGACGTCGAGGTGGTTGCGCTGCGCCGGCAGCCCGCCGTTGACCGCGCACGCGCCCATCGCGACGAGGATCTTGCACTGCTGGCGGAACGCGCGCAGGACGTGGACGTTGTCGGCGTTGCACACGCCGCCCTCGATGATCCCCAGGTCGCACGGGCCGACGTGCTTCTTGTCGGTGAGCGGCGACGCGTCGAGCTCGATCAGCTCGAGCAGCGGGATCAGCCGCTCGTCGATGTCGAGCAGCGACATGTGGCAGCCGAAGCACCCGGCGAGCGAGGTCGTCGCGACCCGCAGCTTCTTGCGCGGCTCGGGCACGTCCGGCTTCACGTCAGTCCTCCTCGTGCGGCGCGACCAGCACCTGCGAGATCGGCGCCTTGTCGAACGTGCGCTCGCCGATCGGCACGGTGAAGCCGCGGCGCTTGCGCAGGATCGCGCCGACCGGGCACACCTTCATCGCCTTGTCCTCGACCGCGAGGTCGGTGTCGCCGAGCCGCCCCGACTCGGCGTTGACGACGAGGTGCTTGGTGAGGCCGCGCCCCGACAGCGCGAACACGTGCTTGCGGTCGACCTGGGCGCTGGCGCGGACGCACAGCTCGCACAGGATGCAGCGGTTGAGCTCGAGCAGGACGTCGGGGTGCGAGGCGTCGAGCGGCCGCGTCGGGAACAGCGGGTTGTAGTGGCCCTGGGTCACGCCGAGCTCGTAGCCGACCGCCTGCAGCGTGCACCGGCCGCTCTGCTCGCACGACGGGCAGAAGTGGTTGCCCTCGGTGAACAGGAACTGGACGAGGTCGCGCCGCAGCTCGGTCAGCTCCTCGGTCTGCGACTCGACGACGTCGCCGGCGCGCGCCGGCGTGGTGCAGCCCGCGGCGTGGTGGCCGTTGACCTTGACCGTGCACACCTTGCAGCTGCCGTGCGGCTTGAAGTCCTTGTGGAAGCACAGGTACGGGACGTAGCGGCGCGCGCCGAGCGCGGCCTGCAGGATCGTCTGGCCCTCGGTGAACGGGACGTCGTCGCCGTCGAGGGTGAACGTCGGCTCGCTCATGGCGCCTCCGGGTCGAGGTGGGCGCCGGCGTCGTCGCGCGCGGTCGCCTCGCGCGCCGGCGCGAGCGCCTCGTCGAGGTCGAACGCCGGCCCCGGCTCCGACGCGACGCGCGCGTCGAACGCCGGGCGGAACTTGGCGAGCGCGTCGAGCACCGGGTTGCCGGCCGTCGTGCCCAGGCCGCAGTGGCTCGCCGCCTTCATCAGCCGCGACACGCGGACGAGGTCGTCGACGTCCCGGCGCGAGCCCTTGCCCGCGCACACCCGCGCCATCAGGTGGTGGTTGAGCGTCGTGCCGACGCGGCACGGCGTGCAGAACCCGCAGCTCTCGTGCGCAAAGAACCGCGCGAAGTTGTCGACGACGCCGAGGATGTCGCGGGTGCGGTCGAACACCATGACCGCGCCCGCCGACGGCACGTCCTCGAACGCGATCCGGCGCCCGAGCTCGCTGCCCGCGAGCAGCGTCCCCGACGGGCCGCCGACCTGCACCGCCTGGACGTCGAGGGCGCCGGCCTCGGCGAGCACGTCGCGCACCGCCGTGCCGAACGGCACCTCGTAGACGCCGGGGCGCTCGACGTCGCCGGACACCGACAGGATCTTCGTGCCCGCCGAGCGCGGCGTGCCGACCGCGCGGAACCACGCGCCGCCGTGCACCGCGATCAGCGCCGCCGCCGCGAGCGTCTCGACGTTGTTGACCACCGTCGGCTGCTGGCGATAGCCGTGCGTCACCGGGTACGGCGGGCGGTTGCGCGGGATCCCGCGCTTGCCCTCGAGCGACTCGAGCAGCGCCGACTCCTCGCCGCACACGTAGGCGCCGGCGCCGACGTGCAGCTCGATGTCGAAGTCGAACCCGCGCGCGCCGCCGACGTCGCGGCCGAGCAGCCCGCGCGCGCGCCGGTCCGCCAGCGCGGCCTGGATCGGCGCGATCAGGAACGGGTACTCGCCGCGCAGGTAGAGGAGGCCGTGCGTCGCGCCGACCGCCACCGCCGCGACGGTCATGCCGTCGAGCACGAGGTCGAGGTGGTGCGCGAGCAGCTCGCGATCCTTGAACGTGCCGGGCTCGCCCTCGTCGGCGTTGCACACGACGTGACGCACCGGCCCCGGCGCCGCTGCGCACGCCGCCCACTTGGTCGCGGTCGAGAACCCGGCGCCGCCGCGGCCGCGCAGCCCGGACTGCTCGATCTGCAGCCGCACGTCGGCGGCGCCGCGCGCGAGCGCCGCCGCCACGCCGTCGCCGGCGGCGAACGGCGCGCCGAGCAGCAGGTCGCGGCGGCGGATGTGGCTGTCGATGCGGAACAGGTTGTCGGGCCACTGCGCGACCGGCGAGCCGCCGCGGATCAGCGAGGTGATCGCGCCGATCCGCGCCGGCGTCAGCCGCGCGATCGCGTGGTCGTTGACCAGCATCGCCGGGCCCTGGTCACACAGGCCCGTGCACGAGGTCAGCCCGACCGAGACGAGACCGTCGCGGCTGACCTCGCCGAGCTCGATGCGGAACGCATCGAGCATCCGCTGCGCGAGCGCGCGGCTGCCGGCCATCTGGTCGGTGACGTTGTCGCTGAACCGCACCCGGTACCGCCCGCGCGGCTCGGTCGCGAAGAAGCTGTAGAACCCGGCCACACCCTCGACGTGGCCGCGCGGCAGCGCGAGCGCCTCGGCGACGCGGGTGATCGCGCCGGGCGAGATGTGCCCGGCCACGGCCATGACGTCGCGCAGGATCTGCACGAGGCGCCCGCCGTCGTGATGATGGCGGGCGAGGATGGCGCTGAGATCGCGATCCACGGCGGTCGACCAGGCCCGAAGCGGGCCGAGAACGCCGCGACCGTACCACGCGGCGCGGGGCCGGCCGACGGCGGAACCGTCACGATCTCGGGACGTTGGAAGCGCGCTCACGAACCGCTTGGGGCGGCCGCGGCGGCCGTACGACACTGGTGGAAACCCTGAGCCATTTCGCCCCGCTGGTGGCTCTGTCCTTCGTGCCCCTCATGGCCGTGCGCCATCCCACCGCCGATCTGATCGTCCTCGATGGACGCGACGGGTCGGACCGCGTCACGGACGCGGACCTGGTGCGGCGCGCCCAGGGCGGCGAGGCGTGGGCGCACGAGGCGATCTACCGGCGGCACGTCAAGCTGGTCGCGGCGACGGCGCGGCGGCTGCTGCGCAACCCCAGCGACGTCGAGGACGTCGTCCACGAGACGTTCCTGATCGCGTTCGAGCAGCTCCACCGGCTGCTCGATCCCGCGGCGCTGCGCGGGTGGCTGACGCGGATCGCGGTCAGCCGCGTCCACCGCCGGTTCCGCTGGCGCAAGGTCACCTCGCTGTTCTCCGGCGACGAGCCGGGCGCGCGCCTCGAGGACCAGGCGTCGGGCGACGCGAGCCCGGACCAGCGCGCCGAGCTGGCGCTGATCGATCGCGCGCTGGCGCGGATGCCGCTCAAGCTGCGCACGCCGTGGGTGCTGCGGTTCGTCGTCGGGCAGCCGCTCGACGAGGTCGCGGTCGCGTGCGAGTGCTCGCTCGCGACGGTCAAGCGGCGGCTCGCCGAGGCCGAGGCGCAGGTGCGCGCGCACCTGGGGGAGGACGGCCCGTGAGCGCCGCGAACGGAATCTGGGTCCGATGGAGCTCGGGCGGGCGTCCTCGCCCGGCCGAGCGATCGACCTACGGCCGGACGGAGGTCCGGCCATGAGCGCGCCGCACGACCCCACGCTGCCCGAGCGCGCGCCGCTCGACGGCGTGCTCGAGGCGCCGATCGACGAGGAGCGGATCGCCGCGACGTGGCAGCGCGTCGTCGAGGCGCGCGCCGGTCGCCCCCGCCCGCGCCGCGTGTGGATGCCGGTGGCGGCGCTCGCCGCGGCGGCCGCGCTGGTCGTCGGCTACGTCGCCCTCGACCGCGACGGCGCGCGCCCCGCGGCCGGGCCGCTCGCCAGCCGCGACGGCGCGTCGCTGGCGATCGGCGCCGAGGTCGCGTCGACCGGCGTCACGCGCGAGCTGAGCTTCGACGACGGCTCGCAGGTCACGCTCGCGCCCGAGGCGCGGCTCGAGGTCCTCGCCAACGACGGCGCGCACTTCGTCAGCCTGCTCGACCGCGCGAGCGCGCGGTTCTCGGTCCGCCCGGGCGGGCCGCGGCGGTGGTCGATCGAGACCGCGCTCGCCACGGTCGAGGTCGTGGGCACCGTGTTCACCGTCGACCCGCAGGCGGACCGCCTGGTCGTCACCGTCGAGAAGGGCCTCGTCGTCGTGCGCGGCGAGCGCGTCCCCGGCCGCGTCGTCAGCCTCGGCGCCGGCGAGCGGCTCGAGGTCCTCGCCGACGCGCCGCGCGCCGCCGACGCGCCCGCGCCCGCCCCCGCCCCGTCCACCGACGCCGTCGCCACCGCCCCGGCGCCGGCTCCGTCCCCCGAGGTGCCCGTCGCGGTCCCCGGCGCCATCGTGCCTCCCTCCTCGGAGACGCCGGCGGCCGCGGCGGGCACGCCTCCTCGCCGCGCCGAGCCCGCGCGCGCCCCGGCGCCGCGCGACGACGCCGCGCGGGTGCGCGACGACGCCCGCGCGCTGGCCGGCGACGACGCCGGGCCCGCGGGCGCGGACGCGCCGGCGCTCGCGCCCGAGGCCGCGCTGCGCGAGGCCGACGCCCTGCGCCAGGCCGGCGACGCGCGCGCCGCCGCCGCCGTGCTCGAGCGCGCGATCGCCGCCGGCGGCGACGACGCGGCCGTCGGGCTCGCCGCGTTCACGCTCGGCCGGATCGCGCTCGACGCGCTCGACCAGCCCGAGCGCGCCGCTCGCGCGTTCGCGCGCGTGATCGAGCTCGGCACCCCGGCCGGGCTGCTCGAGGACGCCTACGCCCGACGCGCCGACGCGCTGCTCCGCGCCGGCCGCACCGCCGACGCGCGCGCCGCGATCGACGCGTACGCGCGCGCCTACCCGCAGGCCCGGCGCCTCGCCGCGCTGCGCGCGAGGTTGCCGGCCGATCCATGACGGCGCGGCTGGCCGCGTGGCTCGTCGGCGGCGTCGTGCTCGGCGCCGCGACGACCGCGCGCGCCCAGCCGCGGATCGACACCTCGCGCTGCCCCAGCTTCACCGCCGACGACGCGCGACGCGCGGTGGTTGCCGAGCTCGGCGCGGTCGGGCGCGATCGCGAGGCCCGGCTCACCGAGCTGACCGTCGTCGTCGAGTGCCCCGACGCGATCACCGCGCGGGTGCGGGTCGAGCCGGCCCCCGACGACGAGCCCGCGCGCGTGCTCGATCTCGGGGACATGCCGGGCGAGCTGCGGCTGCGCGTCGTCGCGCTCGCCGCCGCGGAGCTGATCGACGTCGCGCTGACGCGACCCGTGCAGCTCGACGACGCGCCCGCGGGCCCGCCGCCGCCGCCCGAGGAGCTCGGCCCGCGTGGTGAGGGCGGGCAGGACGCGCAGGCGCTCGCCGGCGGCGCGCCCGGCGGGGCGACCCGCCGCCCCCGCCGCGTCGCCGCCGCGTCGCCTCCCGGGGACGCGGTCGCGCAGATCGATCGAACCGGGCGCCGCGGCCGCGCCGCGTCGCCGGGCGCCGCGCAGCTCCACGTCCGCGGCGGCGTGCGCAGCTTCCTCGCCGCGCCGGCGCCGCTGACCGAGGTCGGCGCCGAGCTGCGCCGCGGCCGGCTCGCGCTCGACGTGTTCGGCGCGACCACCTCCGTCGACGACGAGCTCGGCTCGGTGCGCGGCGTCGTCGCGGGCGCGGGCGTGGCGTGGCAGCTCGGCTGCCGCGGCGGCGCGGGCACGTACCTGTGCGCGCTCGCGCGCGGCGGCGCGGGGCTCGCGACCGCGCGCCCGACGTCGCTCGACGACCGGATCGTGTCCGAGGCCGCGACCGCGCCGTTCGTCGAGCTCGGGCCGCGGCTCGAGGCGCGCGTCACCCAGGGCCGGTGGCACGGCACGCTCGCCGTCGGCCTGGCGTGGTCGGCGGGGCTGATCGTCCTCGCCGAGGATCGCGAGCAGCTCCACCTCGCCGGCGCGGTGGCGACCGCGTCGCTGTCGCTGGGGTGGACGCCATGAGCCGCGCGGCCGTCGCGGCCGTCGCGCTCGCGCTCGCGGCCGGCTGCACCGAGACCGCGGTCGTGCTCGAAGATCCCGACCAGCTCGTGACGAGCTGCGACGAGGCGTGGGAGCTGGCCGCGCCCGGCTGGCCGTGCGCGTTCGAGGGCAGCTGCATCCAGGACAGCCCCGAAGACCCGGCGTGCTGCTCCGACTACGCCTACTGCCGGATGGGCACGCTGGTGATCGACACCGTGTGCGCGCCCGCGTGCGCGTGCGCCGACGACACCGCGTGCGACTACGGGCTCGAGGTGTGCACCGACCAGCGGTGCCAGGCGTGCCCGTCGACGGAGGCGTGCGCGCCGTGCCCCGACGGCTGGCGCCGGCTCACCCGCAACGGCTGCGAGACGTGCGCGTGCGCGCCGCCGTCCGACTGCGGCCTGCCCTACGAGCCGTGCAACGAGCCCGCGACCGACTACTGCTACCCCGGCGCGTCGTGCGGCGAGGGCTGCGATCCGTTCAGCGATCCGACGTGCTGCGCCAACGCGTGCGCGACGGCCGGCTGCGCCGAGCCGGTGCCGCTCGGCTGCGTCACGGCGTGCACCGATCCCGGCATGCCGTGCGGGCTGTGCGCGACGACGCGGTGCGCGTGCGTCGAGGGGCAGTGGCAGTGCGAGTCGAGCTGCGTCGACGAGCTGACCGCGACGTGCGTGTACTGACCGGGCCGGGCCGGGATCGACCTTCGGGGGGAATTTTTTCCTGAGCTGTCTTCCGTCGGTCGCGGCTCCTACCTCCACGCCCCCCCAACCGAGGCTTCCACAGGAGAACCCGATGACCCGGCTCTTGCGCACCTTCCTCCTCGCCGCCGCGACGACCGCGGCGGTCACGGGGTGTCAGCTCGACCTGAGCGGCACCGCCACCCCCACCGATGTCGATGGCGACGGCGTCCCCGACGACGTCGTCGACGGCGACGACGCGTACCGCGCGTGCGTGCTCGCCGTGCTCGAGGCGTGCGACGTCCTCGATCTGTCGCCCGACGAGTGCAACGGCCGGATCACCACGACCTGCGGCGGCGGCGACGACCCGGGCCAGCCGGACGACGGCTGCTACGGCGCGACGTTCGAGGCGTGCGTCGCCGAGGGCGCCGACCCGATGTACTGCGACGGCGTCGCGCGCGAGGCGTGCGGCGGCGGCGGCGACGACCCGACCGACCCGAACCCGGGCGACGACTGCTTCACCCAGGTGTTCGACGAGTGCATCGCGAGCGGGATCGACGCCAACGAGTGCGCCGCGTGGGCCGACTCGACGTGCGGCAACCAGCCGCCCGACGACTGCTGGCCGCGCGTGTTCGAGGAGTGCGTCGCCAGCGGGCTGCCCGAGGAGGAGTGCGCGTACTTCGCCGACGACGCGTGCGGCGGCGGCATGGACCCGGGCGATCCGGGCGTGTGCTGGGAGCAGGTCTACACCGACTGCGTGTCGTCGGGCATCCCCGAGGAGGAGTGCCTGCGCCTCGCCGACGAGAGCTGCTACGGCACGCCGCCGGGCCCGGGCGACTGCTTCGACGAGGCGTTCAACGCGTGCCTCGACGCCGGGGGCAACGAGGAGCACTGCGTCGAGTGCGCCGCGAACGCCTGCCAGGATCCGGGGTGGCCGCCGCCCGACGGCGACTGCTGGTCGCGCGCGTTCGACGAGTGCCTGATGTCCGGTGGCGACCCCGACTCGTGCACCTTCTACGCGGACCAGGTGTGCTGGGGCGAGCCCCCGCCGCCGCCCGGCGACGACTGCTGGACGATGGTGTTCGAGGACTGCCTCGCCTCGGGCCAGGACCCCGATAGCTGCGCGTTCCAGGCCGACCAGGTGTGCTGGGGCGACCCGACCGACCCGCCGCCCGGCGACGACTGCTGGACCCGTGCGTTCGACGAGTGCCTGATGAGCGGTGGCGACCCCGACTCGTGCAGCTTCTACGCGGAGCAGGTGTGCTGGGGCGAGCCCCCGCCGCCGCCGCCCGGCGACGACTGCTGGACCGTCGTGTTCGACGAGTGCGTCAACGCCGGCGTCGACCCGATGGAGTGCGCGGTCCAGGCCGATCAGGTCTGCTACGGCGACCCGACCGAGCCGCCGCCCGGCGACGACTGCTGGACCGTCGTGTTCGAGGACTGCGTCGCCTCGAACCTCGACCCGATGGAGTGCTCGGTCCGCGCCGACGAGATCTGCTACGGCGTGCCGCCCGGCGGCGAGGACGGCAGCGGCGGGATGGACCCGTCGAACCCGTGACCGGCTGACCGGCGCCGCGACTCACCACGAGGGCCTGCGATCGCGAGATCGCGGGCCCTCGCCGCGTTTCGGTCACCGCGCGAGCGCGCCGAGGTGATCCGCGACGTGCATCGCGTGCAGCCGCTCGTACTGCTCGCGCGTGCACGCGCCGTACGCCAGGTGCGGCGCCAGCGCCCCCGCGTGCGCCCGGAACGCGTCGATCGCCGCGCGCAGCCGCGCGCGGCCGTCGTCGGCAGGTAGATCGCGCGGCAGCTCGGCCGCGCCGGCGATCGGTGCGGACGTGTCGTGCGTCATCGCGCCGCGGCCGAGGAACCGCCGCTTGACCAGCCGCCCGACCGTCGCGCGGAACAGCCCCGAGCGCAGCCGCGGGTAGCCGTGCACCGAGCAGTCGATGCTCTGCGCGCAGTGGGCCAGCGCCCAGCCGAGCCCGGGCGCCGCCGGCGCCTCGTCGACCGCGCGCAGCACGTCATCCAGGGTCGCGAGCGTCACCGCGCGATTGTGCCCCGGGCCCGCACGCGGGCGCCAGCGACGCCCCGGGACACTCGAGCCCCGTCGCCAACGTTGACGGAGGCGTCACGTGGCTGACAGGGTGCGGCTCGTGGTTTCCGGGGCCTCTCGGTGGCGTGACCATTGCACCCAAGGAGGCCATGCCCCTGAACTGGTCTCCCATTCCCTCGCGACAGGCCAGCCCGCGACAGGTCAGCCCGCGACAGGTCGACCCGCGTCCTCGCGTCATCCTCGTCGCGATCGGCGACGCAGAGGTTCATCACGGGCGTGGGCTCGTCTTGCGTGCGCCGATCGTGGGATCGGGCATCGTGGTCACGCTTTGGGACCCCGAGACACGGGTGATCGGGATGGCCCATGTCGTGCTGCCGACCGCGGGCGCGCTCCCTCCGTCGCCTGCGAGCCGCCGGACGGCGCGCTGGGCCGACGTCGCGATCCCGGGGATCGTACGACGCCTGCGTGCTCTCGGTGCTCGACCAAGCGCCGTGTCGGCGCGCCTCATCGGCGCGGCGAACGGAGAAGTGCTAGGGGGAACAAGCGGAACGCTCGCTCGTATCGAACAGGAGCTCGCCAGCGCAGGCGTGAGCGTAGTCAGCCGAGTACTGGGCGGCGAGCTGCAGCGCAGCGTGAAGCTCGACGGTGAGCGGGGTGACGTCACGATCACCCTGGTGGGCGAGGAGCGCGCCAGATGATCCTCGACTCCGTGCTCCATGCACTCGAACAGCCACCTGCCGCGATCGGCGCCGCCCTCGCCGCGGTCGGGGATCCACACCATGGCGCCGAGCTCGTGGCGACCGCGCTCGCCCACGACGGCTCGATCGGGCGGGACCTGCTGAGGGTCGGCGCCGTGGCGCGTGCGGGCTCGCCAGCGACGCCATCGCAAGCGGCGGGGCTCCTCGGTCCAGGCACTGTGGTCGGCGTCGGACTCGCGCGGTGGCTCGCGCGCATGACGCCGCCGCACATGTGGCACTTCGGGGAGCTGGCCGCGACGTTCTGGCAGCACTGCGTCGCCGCGGGCGCGGCGGCCGCCGCCATCGCCTCAGACGCCGGGCTCGACGTGGTGGTCGCGAGCGCGGCAGGGACGCTCCACGACCTCGGGAAGCTCGCGCTCGCGCCCGAGCTCGCTCAGCAGCGACGCCGCGTCGCGCGGTGGCTCGAAGAAGGCGTGTCGATGCGGCAGATCGAGGTGCGTCTGTGCGGCGCCGACCACGCGGTCGTGGGCGCGGCGGTCCTCGACGGATGGAAGGCATCCCCCTCGCTCGTCGAGGCGGTGCACTGGCACCACGTTCCGGAGCGCGCCCCGGCCACGCTACGGCCGTACGCCGATGTCGTCCACGTCGCCAGCGCACTCGCGCGAGCGGTCGGGTTCGGCAGCGATCTGCACGGGCTCCACCGCGGCGGAGATCCGGCGGCGACACGGCGCCTTGGCCTGTCGGCGGCGACGCTCGAGCGAGCGGCCGCGTCCACCATCGACGCAATCGCGGCGATCGAGTGGATGGGGCCGCGTCCGACCCGCCGAAGCATGCGCATCCACGCGGTCAGCGCCGTCTGACCACCCCCGTGTGCTGGGACTACCGGGCCGGCCTTCGTCGCCGCGCCCGATGCAAGGCACCGCGCGCGCCTCGCCACGTGCGCCTCGCTGCGGCACGCCACGCGCACCTCGCCGTGGCACGCCACGCGCGCCTCGCCGCGGCACGCTACGTTGCCTCGCCGCGACCACGCCACGTGCGCCACGTGCGCCACGGACGCGCGCCGGCGCGCGGCGGACGTCGGCCGGCGCCCCTGCGAAGGAAGACGTCAACGCGCCGTCGAAGATCGCCATTGCGTTGACGACGTCGTCGGGAACTGACGTAGTCACGGGGGAATCGACGGTGGCCCGGGACTTGCTGAACGGTCTGACATGCACACGATCCCTCTCGGAAGCGTCACGGAACCCCAGCTACCGAGCGACTCCTCGCGCCGTCGGAACGCGATCATCGCTGCGAGCCTGCTCCGCGGCCCCGAGGACTACCTGAGGGCCTTGGCCGATGGGCATACGGCCGATCAGGCGCTCGTGTATGTCCGGCGGGGGGATGAGCTGATCCCCGTCGGCTCGAGCGCCGGCCAGCCGCCGGAGCCCGCGCGACGTGCCGCCGACGCCGGCGCCCCGGTCGTGGCCGGGCGCACGACGTGGCTGGCCGCGTGGTGCCGAGAGTCCCTGATCGGCCCGCCCATCGGGCTCGTCGTGCTCCGGTTCGACCGGATGCAGCCGCCGGGCGTCGACGCGGTCGCGGAGTTCGCCCTCCTCGCGTCGCGGCTCGCCGTCGAGTTGACCACGCTCGCCGCGTACCAGCGCATGGAGGCCGAGAACGAGCGTCTCCGCGCCGGCGCCCTCATCGACGCCCTCACCGGCACGTGGAACCGCTCGGTGTTCGAACGCGTGACCGAGGTCGAGATCGCCGCGGCACGCCGGCGCGGCGAGTCGCTCGGCGTCGTCGTGCTCGACGTCGATCAACTGGCGCGCGTCAACAGCCGCTTCGGCCACGCGGTGGGAGACGCGCTGCTCCGCCACATCACCGCCATCATCCGCGCCAACGTCCGGATCAACGACGAGGTCGGGCGCATCGGCGACGACGAGATCGCCCTGCTGTTGATGAACGTCGACGTCGACCGCGCATACCTCGTGGCGGAGAAGCTCATCAGGCGCATCAACGCGACGCCGCTCGTAGTCGACGGGACGACGGTCGAGTACTCGGTCCGCGCGGGCGTGACGGTGGTGGAGGCCTCGGAGGTGGTCGGCGACGCGGCGTTCGCGCGAGCCGTCGGCGCCTGCAACCGCGCCAGGGACGAGCAGTCGAAGGTGGAGGCCAGCATCAGCGCCACGTTCGAGATCGTGGGGATCGACGAGGACGCGCAGGTCGGGTCCCTCGTCGGTGCGACGCTGGAGGGCATGTACCGCGTGATCCACGAGATCAACCGCGGTAGCAGCGGCGTCGTCTACCGCGGCGAGGATCTCGGGCTGTCGCGTCCGGTCGCGATCAAGGTCCTGCGCCACGACCAGGCCTTCGACGCCACGAGGATCGAGCGCTTCCAGCGCGAGGCGAGCATCCTCGCGTCGCTTCGCCATCCGAACCTCGTCGAGGTGCACGCGTTCCGGGCGACGGAGGAGGAGGTGTACTTCGTGATGGAGCTGGTCGAGGGCCCGACGGTCGCGTCGCTGCTCGAGGACCACCAGCGAAACGGCGCGTCGCTCGACATCGAGGCCGTAGCCGAAGTGATCGGCGAGGTCGGCGATGCCCTCGAGGTCATGCACGGAGCTGGGCTGGTCCACGGCGACGTCAAGCCGCTCAACATCGTGCTCGACCGCAAGGGAGAGCGTGCGGTGCTGGTGGATGTCGGTGAGTCGCGCCGCCCCGATGACGAGCGTCCGCGGAACGGGACGCCCGGCTTCGCGGCGCCGGAGTCTTTCAGCCCGTCCCCCGAGTCCCCGGCGGTGGACGTCTACGCGCTCGCGGCGACCGCCTACGCGATGCTCACGGGCAGCACGCCCTACGGGGCGGGCGATGCCCTCACGCTGCTCGCCCGGCAGCTCGACGGGCCGCCGCCACCGCCGTCGAGCCTGCGTCCCGACCTCGGGCCGGCGGTCGACACCGTGCTGCTCAAGGCCCTGGCCTCGGAGCCGAAGCTGCGGTTTGGGAGCCCGAGCGCGTTCGCGCTGGCGCTGCGATCCGCGCTCCTCGCTGCGAGGGGCGCGGCGCCCGCGCGCGCGGACCGGGCCGCGCGGGCCGGTCAGCTCCGTGCCCTCACGATCGAGCTCAACCCAGGCACGACGGAGCCGTCGGACCGCGCACGCGCGATGGTCCGTGGCGCGGCATTCCGGGTCGCCGCGAAGGTGCTCTCGGCGCGCGTCGGCGAGCCGTGGCTGCGTCGGCTCGCGCAGGCCCGGCCAGACCTGGCCCCGCTCCTCGCGCCGTCGCTGCCCGCGATGTGGTGGTTCCCGCTCGACCAGCTGATCGAGCTCGTGACCTCGGCGGAGAGCGACGACGAGGAGATCCTCCGCTCGGTGGGCCGCGGGATGGTGTCGGTCACGTTCAGCCACGTCTACGGCGCCGACTACACGAGCCTCAGCCCGCTGGGCCTCCTCACCGCCGTGCCCAGCCTGTGGTCGCGCTACTTCGCCTTCGGCAACGCCTCGCTGATCGCGACTGGCGACCGGACCGTGGTGCTGGCGGTCGGTGAACCCCCGGGCGCCAAGGAGCTCGTCGCCGGCTTCCTCGCGCGTGTCGCGGAGATCACCGGCGTGGCGGGGGTCAACGTCAGCGCCGGCCCCTGCTGCAACGGCCACCGGGAGTTCACGGTCAGCTGGGAGGAGGACCCAGCGCGAGGCTGATCTCAGCCGACGTGGGTGATGCTGTCACGCTCGGGTCGGTGGTAGCTTCTGGTGATGGTGACCGGGGCCGGTGACGCCACCCTGCTCGTCGAGCTGGGTGACGTGCTCGATGGCCTGCACGAGGGCGTGCAGGTGCTCTCGCCGAGCTGGACGTACCTCTACGTCAACGCCGCGGTCGCTGACCACGGACGGACGACGCGCGATCAGCTCATCGGGCGCACGATGATGGCGTGCTACCCGGGCATCGAGCACACGGAGATGTTCGCGCGTCTCGCGCGCTGCCAGGCCGCTCGCGAGAGCGCCTCGTTCGAGAACGAGTTCGTGTACCCCGACGGGGCCCGGGCTTGGTTCGAGCTACGGGTCCGGCCGTTTCGCGACGGGCTGCTCGTGCTCTCGCTCGACGTGACCCAGCGCAAGCAGGTCGAGGGGTCGATGCGACAGAGCTACAAGCTGCGCGCGCTCGGGGAGCTCGCGAGCGGGGTCGCCCACGACCTGGCGAACCTGCTCAATCCGATCCAGGGCCACCTGGAGCTGGTCCGCCGGAAGGTGACGGGCGATCCCGACGTCGCCGCCCGCGTCGAGCGGATCCTCGAGATGCTGCATCGCGGTCGGCAGACCGTGGCGCGCCTGCGCGACTACGCGCGCCCCGAGCCTTCCAGGCCGACGCCGTCGGTGGCTCTCGCCGTGATCGCGCGTGAAGCGGCGGACCTGTGCCGCGCGCGGCTTGGCTCGCACGCGGCGGGCCTGGTCCCGGGCTCGATCGAGGAGGAGCTGGACCCAACGGTTCCGGATGTCGCAGTCGACGGCGCCGATCTGCTCTCCGCCCTCGTCAACCTGATCTCCAACGCGATCGAGGCGCACACTGGAGTCGCCCAGGTCGTGGTTCGCACCGGAGCGACCAAGTGCGCGGCCTGGATCGAGGTGAGCGACGCCGGCCAAGGCATGGCGCCCGAGGTGCGGAAGCGGGCGCTCGAGCCGTTCTTCTCCACCAAGGGAGACGTCGGGACCGGCCTGGGCTTGCCGATGGCCCACGCGTGCGCGATGCGACATGGTGGGACGATCACGATCGAGAGCGAGCAAGGCAAGGGAACGACGGTGCGGCTGTCGTTCCCTCTCGACGGCTCCACGCACGGCGTGAGTGAGGGTCGAGCGTCAGTTCCCGTGCCTTGAGGGCCACGCTAGCGTCAGAGGACTGACGCGGCGGGCTCCACCTGGTGACACGACGCCGTGGGTGGTGCCTGGCACCCGCCTCGCATGGGGTTCGGGTGTGTCCACCGCCCGAATCTCGGCGCCTCGCGAAGTGGTCAGCCTCGTCCCGGAGTCGCCCAGCACATCGCTGCGGGCGGTCCTGTGGATCGGCGTCGTCGTGACCTTATTCCTCGGGCTCGGGACCTTCATCGTGACCGTCTACCGCGTCGTGGCGCTCTCCGACGCGCGCGTCGACGCCCGGACCCAGCTGCACACCGCCCACCGTGCCGCGCTCCAGCGATGGGACGAGATCCGGGATCTGGACCCCTCTCGGCAGCCCCACATCGGCGACGGCCCCGCCACACAGGTCGAGCTGCAGCGCGCGCGTCAACGCGACTTGCAGCTTGGGGGCCTGGTGCGCACGGCGAGCCCCGACGATACATCGTTGGCCGCCGCCGTGATCGCGCTCGACGATGCCGTCGCGGCGTGGCAGGCATCACCACCAGCGCCCTCCGCGAAGGAAGACCGACTGCTGGAGCGGGTCCGGACGCGGCACCTGGCCGTGATCGAACGACTTGGCGGCATCGAGCGGGCGCTACTCACCGGCTTCGACGAGCGGATCCGCGGAACCGTCGCCGTCGCTGGCATGATGATGCTGCTGGTAGGGCTCCTCTCCATCACCCTCGTCGTCTGGGTCCTCCGGCGCACGGCCACGCCGCTCGAGCAACTCGCGCGCCTCGCCGCGACGCGAGCGCCGTTCCCGGTGCCCGGAGCGACGGGCATCCGTGAGGTCGACGTCCTCGCCGGCGCGCTGCACCAGCTCGACGTCGCGGTCCGCGACCACGAGCAACGCCTGGCGAGCGCTCACCGCGAAGCGATCGAGCTGACCCGATTCGGCGAGCGCGTCCAGCAGGCGCTCGACGAGCGCGAGCTCCACCAGCTCCTCGGTGACCACCTGCGCGAGATCAGCGGCGCGCTGGCGTGCCAGACGCTCGTGCAAGCGCCGGACGGGGAACGGCTCGAGCTGGCGCGGAACGACCTCGTGGACGCTGGCCGCCTGCAGCTGCCGATCGCTTCAGAGCCGATGCGCTGCCGCGCGCTGCGCACGCTGCGCGCGGTGACGGCCGACGTGGGGACTGCGGCGGCGTGCCGGTGCCCGCTCGCCGAGGTCGGAGGTAGCTACCTGTGCGCGCCGATGCTCGCGACCGGCACCACCGTCGGGGTCGTCGCGCTGCAAGCTGACGGCAGGGGGGCGTTCGCATCGGATGTCCGACGTCGGGTCCAGGCGGCGCTGGCGTTCGGCGCACCGGCCCTCGCGTCGATGCGACTGCTCGTGGCGACCCAGGAGCGCGCGCTGCGAGATCCCCTGACCGGCGCGTTCAACCGATCCTTCCTCGCCGAGTCGCTCGACCAGCGCCTCGCGGCGGCGGCTCGGCGCCATGGCCAGATCGGCGTGATCATGGTCGATCTCGACCACTTCAAGCAGCTCAACGACACACATGGTCACGCGGTCGGCGACCGCGCGCTGATCGCCGCCGTCGCGGCGCTCCAGGCCGGGGTGCGACGCGGCGACGCCGTCGTGCGCGTCGGGGGGGAGGAGCTCGTGGTCGTCCTCGACGACTGCACGGTCAGCGGCGCGCTCGAGACGGCCGAACGGCTGCGGGTCGCCGTGGAGCGGATCCAGCTCGAGTCGGATCGCGGCGACGTGCACGTCCGCGCAAGCCTGGGCGTGGCGGTCGCACCAGATCACGGCACGGACCGACCGAGCCTTCTCGACGCGGCCGATCGGGCCCTGTACCGGGCAAAGCGCGACGGACGCAACACCGTCCGCTGTGCGCGACGCCGCGGAGCTCGCACGACGCTGTCGGCGGCGAGCTGAGCGCCGCGCTCGCCGGAGCGATGTCACGGACGAGCGCGGGGCGAGGACGCGCGAACCTCGGCGCGTGAGGCGGAGCTCACCCCTGCCGGGTGAGCACGGACGGCCCTGCCGGGTGAGCACGGACGGCTCGGGCCGTGGCATCCTCGCAGGGGGGGGGGTGCTTCGTGCCGACACCGGACTTCCGTTCGATCTTCGAGGCCGTGCCCGGGTTGTACCTCGTGCTCTCGCCCGAGCTCGAGATCGTCGCGGTCAGCGACGCGTACCTGCGCGCCACCATGACCCGGCGCGAGGCGATCGTCGGCCGAGCGCTGTTCGACGTGTTCCCCGATAACCCGGACGATCCAGCGGCGAGCGGCGTCCGCAACCTGCGCGCGTCGCTCGATCGCGTCCGCGCCGAGCGCGTCCCGGACACGATGGCGGTCCAGCAGTACGACATCCGCCGGCACGACAGCGAGGGCGGCGGGTTCGAGCAGCGGTTCTGGAGCCCGCGCAACGTCCCGGTGCTCGGCCCCGACGGCGCGCTGAGGTACATCGTCCACCGTGTGGAGGACGTCACCGAGCTCGTGCGCAGCCAGCAGGCCGGCGACGAGATGCGGGCCGAGGTGTTCCAGGCCAACCGCGAGCTGGGCGAGGCCAACGTCGAGCTCGGCAGGCTCTACGACAGGACCAAGCAGCTCGACGGGTTGCGGCGGCAGTTCTTCGCCAACGTCAGCCACGAGCTACGCACGCCGCTGACGCTGATCATCGGCCCCGCGGAGCGGATGCTGGCCGCGGGGGGGCTCCCCGATGGCGGCCAAGCCGACGCGCGCACCATCCTGCGCAATGCGCACGTCCTGCTCGAGCGGGTCAACGACCTGCTCGACGCCGCGCGGCTCGACGCCGGCAAGGCCACCGTCCACCACGCCGAGGTCGACGCCGGCGCGATGGTGCGGCTGCTGGCGTCCCAGTTCGAGTCGCTGGCGAGCTCGCGTGGGATCACGCTCGAGGTCGACGCCGCCGACGCGCCGACTCAACTCGATCCCGATCACCTGGAGCGATGCGTGCTCAACCTGATGAGCAACGCGTTCAAGTTCACGCCCGACGGCGGCCGGATCCGCTGCACGACCACGGCCGACGACGCCCGCTTCGCGCTCGAGGTCGCCGACAGCGGGCCGGGGATCCCCGCCGAACACCGCGAGGACGTGTTCGAGCGGTTCCGCCAGCTCGGGAGCGGCGCGACGCGACGCTACGCGGGTACCGGGCTGGGCCTCGCGATCGTGCGCGATCTCGTCGCGCTGCACGGCGGCGAGGTCGCGATCGGCGACGCGCGCGAGGGCGGCGCGAGCGTGTCGTGCTGGTTCCCGCGACGCGCACCCGCCGGCACGGCCGTGGCCTCGGTCGCGCCGCGGAGGGCCGACGACGTGGCGCGCGGGGTTGTGGCGGATCTCCGGGTCCCGGCGCCCACGCCCGAGGCTGACGACGGGCGCGCCGATCTCCCGCTCGTGCTCGTCGTCGACGACAGCGCCGAGATGAACGCGTTCATCCGTACCACGCTGCGCGGGTCGTACCGAACGCTCGCAGCCGGCAACGGCGCCGAAGGCCTGCGGCTGGCGCGCGAGCTGTCGCCTGAGCTGATCATCAGCGATGTCATGATGCCGGAGGTCAGTGGGCTCGAGCTGCTCGACGCCGTGCGCGCCGATCCCGCGCTCGCTGGCGTGCCGTTCATCGCGCTGACCGCGCGCACCGAGCGCGAGCTGCGCGTCGACCTGCTGCGCCGCGGCGCCAACGACCTGCTGACCAAGCCGTTCGCGCTCGAGGAGCTGCAGGCGCGGGTTCGCAACCTCGTCGACGCGCGCGTCACCGAACGCAGGGTCGCGCGCCTCCACCAGGAGCTGCGTGCACGGGTCGACGAGCTGCGGGCGACCAACGAGGAGCTCGAGGCGTTCTCGTCGATGGTCGCGCACGACCTACGGAACCCGCTCAACGCGATCGCCGGGTTCTCCACGCTGATGATCGACCGCTGGGCCGACGACCTACCCGAGCCCGCGCGGCGCGCGATCGGCAACGTCCACGGCGCCGCCCTACGGATGGGCGAGCTGATCGAAGATCTGCTGCGACTGTCGCGCGCCGGTCGGGTCGCGCTGCGTCACGAGGACGTCGACCTCCGCGCGATCACCGACGACATCGTGAAGACGCTGCGCCAGGCCAACGGCGCGCGCACGTTCGAGGTCGCGGGGCCGCCCGCGGTGATCGTGCGCGGTGATCGCGGGCTGTTACGCGGCGTCCTGGAGAACCTGATCGGCAATGCGTGGAAGTTCACGGCGACGCGAGCGCGGGCCCGGATCGAGCTCGGCGTCGTCGACGGCGACGGCGAGCGGTGCGTGTTCGTCCGTGACAACGGGGTCGGGTTCCCGACCGAGGCCTCGGGCCAGCTGTTCCGGCCGTTCGCGCGGTTGCACGACGCAGCGCGGTTCGCCGGCACCGGGCTCGGGCTCGCCATCGCGCGTCGGATCATCGAGCGCCACGGCGGACGGGTGTGGGCCGACGCGCGTCCCGACGTCGGCGCGACGATGTGGTTCGCGCTGCCGGCGTGAGCGGGAGCGCGACGCGAACGAGCCGGATGCGCGCTGCACTCGACGCGACGCGCAGCGCGCGCGTCACTCGTCGCCGGGCGCGCCACGGCGCTTCAGCTTCTCGACGAGCGTCGTGCGGTTGATGCCGAGCAAGGATGCCGCGCGCGCCTTGTTGCCGCCGGCCTTGCGCATCGCCTCGTCGACCAATCGGTCCTCGGTCTCGCGGAGGATCCGGTTCAGGTCGATCCCGACGTCGGGGATCACCTCGGTCGCGGTGCCGCCGCCGAGCGCCACCGTGGACGCCGGACGCAGCGACCTGACCTTGGCGGGGAGGTCCTCGACCCCGACCACGCCGTCGTCGTCGGTGACCACCAGCCGCTCGACGAGGTTCTCGAGCTCCCGGACGTTGCCCGGGAACGGATATGCGCGCAGCGCGGTGAGCGCGTCGTCCTCGATGCGCACCGCGCTGCGGTTGCGCTTGTTCGCCGCGGACAGGAAGTACGTGACGAGCGTCGGGATGTCGCCGGCGCGCGCTCGCAGCGGCGGGACCTCGAGCGGGACCACCGCGAGCCGGTAGTAGAGATCCTCCCGGAACCGCCCGTCCAGCGACATCGCCTCCAGGTCACGGTGCGTGGCCGCGATGACGCGAACATCGACGGGGATCGCGCGCGCGTCGCCGACGGGCGTGATCTCGCGCTCCTGCAGCACTCGGAGCAGCTTCACCTGCATCGCCGGCGGGAGCTCGCCGACCTCATCCAGGAACAAGGTCCCGCTATCGGCCTGCGCGAAGCGACCGACCCGACGCTCGACCGCGCCGGTGAACGCGCCCCGGGCATGCCCGAACAGCTCGCTCTCGACGAGTCCCTCCGGGATCGCGCCGCAGTTGACGGCGACGAAGGGGCGTCCGGCACGCGGCGAGACGCCGTGGAGCAGGCGCGCGATGACCTCCTTGCCGGTGCCGGACTCTCCGCTGATCAGCACCGTCGCGTCGCTGCCGCCGATGCGCTCGACCATGGCCAGGAGCGACCGCATCGCGGGGGACTCCCCGATCAGCGTGACCGGCGCACGGCGCTCGCGATGCCCACCAGCGCCGCGGCTCGGACGCTCGACGCGCGACCGCAGCACGGCCTGGAGCGTGTCGCGCAGCTCGTCCTCATGGAACGGCTTGGTGACGAAGTCGTGCGCACCCGCCTTCATCGCCTCGACGCAGTCCTCGACCCGCCCCGACGCAGTCAGCACGACCGCCAACGTCTCCGGGTAGCGTTCGCGCACGTGGCGAACGACCGCCATGCCGTCGACCTCGGGCATGCGCAAGTCGGTGACGACGAGCTCGAACGCGGTCTCGGACAACCGCGCGATCGCCTCCCGACCGTCCGACGCCTCCGTCACCTCGAAAGCGAGCAGGTCGAGGACGCGACGGACGCGCTTGCGGATCAGCGACTCGTCATCGACGAGCAATGCCTTCACGGCTCTCCCCCCGGCGGTGACTGCGCGGGCATCGACGTCGTCCGGCCGCGGCGGCCGCCGCGCGTCATCGGCAAGGCCAGCGCGAACACGACGGGTAGCTCGTCGGTCCCTTCGATCCAGACGCGTCCACCGTGCGCCTCGATCGCCAGCCGGCAGAAGTACAGCCCGAGCCCGACGTTGTGCGTCCGCAGGGCACCGCTGGCGCCGGCGACCTGGACGTACTTCTCGAAGATCCGGTCGCGCGCCGCCTCGGGGATCGGTGCCCCGTTGTTACCGATCCGGATCACCGCCTCGTGGCCGGACGAGGTCACGCCGGCGTGCACGCGCCCGCCGACGGGGGCGTAACGCGCGGCGTTGTCGAACAGGTTCTCGAGCGCCCGCACGAGCAGGTCACGGTCCACCTCCGCCCACAGGTCGCCTTCGGCCAGGTCGAGGAAGATGCCGCGGCGCTCGAACAGCTGCCGGCGCGGGGCGACCGCGATGCGCACGAGCTCGTGGAGCGACGCCTCGGCGGGGCGCGGCGACAGCCGGCCCTCCTCGGCGCGCGAGAGGTCCAGGATGTTGGCGACCATCCTCATCATCCGCCCCGACGCTTGCCGGCAATCGTCCAGCACCTCGCGCGAGTCCGCGTCGAGCTCCGGCGACCTGCTGACGAAGTCGACCGCGCCGAGGATCACCGTTGCGAGGCTGCGCAGGTCGTGGACCAGCGTCGCGAGCATGTCGTCCTTGAACCGCGACAGCTCGAGGAGATCGACGCTGCGTCGCGCGAGCTCGTGCTCGTGCGCGCGCAGCGCCAGCAGGTTGCCGATCCGGACCAGCAACTCGTCGCGATCGAGGGGTTTGGTCAGGAACTCGTCGGCGCCTGCGGCGAGCCCACGGACTCGCGACGCGCGGTCGCCCAGAGCGGTGACAAGGACGATCGGCAGGAACACGTCCGGGAACATCGCCTTGAGCCGGGTCGCCGTCGTGAAGCCGTCGATCCCCGGCATCATGACGTCGAGCAGGACGAGATCGGGCGGGCTCGTCGCCGCCTGCGCGAGGGCCGCCTCGCCCGAGACGGCGTGGTCGAGCTCGTGGCCCGCCCCATCCAGGTACGCGTCGAGCAGCTCGCGATTGAGCTCGTCGTCGTCCACGATCAGGATGCGTGCCACCTTGCGTGCCCCCCGGTTCGGCGGAGCCATCATATCGTGAGGTCGAGGACGTTTCCCAGCGCCATCCGCAGGCTCGCGGGGCTCTGCGGCTTGACGAGGTGCGCGCTGGCGCCCGCCTCGATCGAGGCCGCCTGGTCGTCGCGCGCAGACACGACGACGATGGGGATGCGCACCGTCTCCGCCGCCGAGGAGAGCGTGGCGAGCAGCTCGAGGCCGTCACACCCTGGCAGGTCGAGCTCGAGCACGATCGCCGCGGGGCGGAGCTCGCGGACGAGCGTGAGCGCCGCCTCCCCGCTCGCGGTGCCCACGACCTGGCAGCCGAGCTCCCGCGCGGCCAGCCCGGCGAGCTCGACCGACGCCTCGTCGGCGTCGACGACGAGGACGATCGGGCCGTGGCCGATGGGCCGGACGCTCGCGAACATCGGCGAGGGCAGCGAGATCCAGAACCGCGCTCCGGGCCCAGGCCCGCCATCGAGCCCGATCTGGCCATCCATGAGCTCCAGCAGCTGGCGGGCCAGCGAAAGCCCAAGTCCCACGCCGGCGTGGGTCTGGCTGACCACGCCGAATGGCTCGAACAGGTGCGCGCGCACCTCGGCCGACACGCCCGGCCCCGTGTCCGACACGGTGACGCGCACCCGCTCACCGTTGCGCTCGGCGGTCGCGACGACGTCGACCCGTCCGCCCGGAGGTGTAACCTGGAGCGCGTTCGCGAGGACGTGGGCGAGGGCTTGACGGGCGCGGTGCGGGTCGGTGATGACCTCCGTCGCGTCGGCGGCGACCGAGACCTGCACCTCGACGTTCGATCGCGCGGCACGCGCGCGGATCTCGGCCGTGACGTCGTCGACGAGCGCCGCCACCATCACGCGCTGTAGGCGCACCCGGACGCGACCGGTCTCGAGCTGGGCGTGCTCGAGGACCTGGTTGATCAGCTCGAGCAACGTTCGCCCGGCCTGACCGATGTTGCCGAGATAGCGTCGCTCGCGTGGATCCCGCCCCGGCGAGCGCTCCAGGACGTCGGTGAAGCCAAGGATCGCGTTCAACGGCGTGCGCAGCTGGTGTGACATCGCGGCGGTGAAGTCGGCGCGGGCACGGTTCGCCTCCTCGAGCTGGCGAGCACGGGTGGCGAGCCGAGCGTTCAGCTCGCTGGCCCACACCGCACCCGCGATGTGCGCGGCCAGCGCCTCGAGGAACACGAGGGCGGGTGCGTCGTGGGCGTCACCTCGCACGTACGAACCGATCGCGAGCACGCCGAACGGCTCGTCGGCGGCGAACAGAGGCACGGCGACGCCGCTTCTCAGGCCACCGGGCAGTGCGAGGGACGTCCGCGCGACGGGCTTGCCGGTCGACAGCGCCTCGCCGACCACGTCAGAATCGGAGCATCCGCGTCGGGTCGCCGGCCCGACCGGCAGGGCGCCGGGCGGCCACACCGCGACGCGCGATACCTCGTCGCGGTCGCGGATGGAGATCGAGATCGCTTCGCACGCTACCCTCCTCTGGATCAAGGTGAGCAGCTCGCGGAGCATGCCCTCATGCGTCAGCCCGCGAGTGCAGATGCGGCTCGCCGCCAGGAGCAGCTCGAGCGTCTCTCTCGCCGCGGCGTCGCGCGCGGCGGCCTCCGCGGTGACGGTGCGCGCCTCGGCGGCGACGCGCGATAGCTGGGCGAGGTAGCGTCGCCGGCAGACAACGACGACCGAGGCGCACGCCACGAGCAGCGTGAGCGCTTCGATCGCGTACCCCATCAGGCGGCCGCGACTTCCCAGGCGGCCGGACGGCCCAGGTGGTAGCCCTGGACGAAGCCACAACCGAGCCACACCAGCGCCTCGAGCTCCCGCTCGGACTCGACGCCCTCGGCGACGGTCCAGATCCCCAGCTGCCCGCACATCTCCACGACGGACCCGATCACTCCCTGACGCACCCGGTCATCGGCGACACCGCGCACGAGCGACATGTCGAGCTTGACGACGTGCGGGCGGAGGTCGGCGACGGCGGAGAGCGCGGCGTATCCTGCGCCCAGATCGTCGACCGCGATGCGGTAACCGAGCTCTCTCAGCCGGCCGCAGCGTTCAGCGAGGTGCGTGCCGCGACCGATCGCGGCACGCTCGGTGACCTCGAACACGATCCGCGATGCGTGAGGTGCGAGCGGGGCGTCGAGTGCGTAGAGTCCCTCGTCGAGCAGCTCCTCCGGGTGGAGGTTGATGAACAGCAGGCCCTCGGGCAGGTGGGCGAGCAGTCGGGCA
This sequence comes from Myxococcales bacterium, assembly GCA_011526095.1. Taxonomy (GTDB): domain Bacteria; phylum Myxococcota_A; class Polyangia; order Haliangiales; family Haliangiaceae; genus WYBA01. Next base: position 40,773 of record WYBA01000058.1, read on the forward strand.
GCCTCCTCACGGATCTTGCGACCGACCTCGGTGACGCGCTCGAGCCGCTCGGCGACGGCGAAGAGCGCGCGCGGATCGCGAACCTCGGACGCGGACGTTCGCACCAGGGCTTCCCATCCAAGACGGACGCGCGTCGCGGCGTGGAAGACCGGCTGGACGAACAGCTCGAGCGTCTCGATCCCACGCTCGAGCGCGCGCTCGAGCGTGGCGATCCCACGAGGGCGCGTCGACGAAGCGCCCGACGCGCCTGGATCCCGCCCGCGCGCCGTGGCGCGATACGCCCGCGCCGCGGAGTGAACGCACTCCCGGAGGACGCGCGCCTCCACCGGCTTGCGCAGGTAGTGGCTCGCGCCGAGCTCGACCGCCGAAACCGCGGTCTCGAGCCCCGGGTGACCGGTCAACAGGATCACCGGGAGGTCCGGTGCCTCCGGGCGAAGGGCCCGCAGCAGGTCCAGACCGGTACGCCCCGGCATCATCAGGTCCGAGACGACGACCTCGACGTGTGTCGAGCGCAGGATCATCAGCGCCTGGTCGACGTTCTCGGCGGTGAGGACGTCCAATCCGGAGTCGCTGAGGGAGCGGCGCATCACCCTGAGCAGATCCATGTCGTCATCGACGAGGAGTACCTTCAGGGTTGCGGCGGAGACGCAGTCGGCATTCATGATGCCTGACACCCAAGCAAGCGTCGAGCCACGCCCCGCGCCTGAAGTTCCGCGTGCCTCGCCGCTCGCCGTCAAGCATCTGACTGCCGGGCCTGGCGATCGTCAGCCCGACGACGATTCCAGGGATGACTGAATGAGCCGGCGCACGATCGCACCCAGCGCGCGTGTGTCGATCGGCTTGGAGATCACCTCCGCGAACCCGAGGGTCTGGAGCCGCGAGAGGTCGTCCCAGAGCGCGTGCGCGGTCACGGCGAGCACAGGGACGGCCTCCCAGCCCTGCTGCGCCCTCAGCATCACGAGCAGATCCTCACCGCGAGCGTCGGGCAGCAAGATGTCCATGAGCACCGCGTCCGGGGGCGGGTGGCCGAGCCGCGCTCGCATCGCGGCGCCGGTCATCGCCGCCTCGACCTCGAAGCCGTCGAGCTCGAGCACGTCCTGTACGAGCTCGAGGTTGAGCGGGTGGTCCTCCACGACCAGGACGCGCCAGGTGACGGCCGGGACGCTGCGTGACCCCCTCACGAAGCACCTCGGCCAGCTCGCCGGACCGCGGCGAGCAACGCCTCCCGGGCGAACGGCTTGACCACGTGGTCGACGACGCCGAGCCGACGCGACCGCGCCTGATCGCTGGACACTGACACGATCAGGACGGGGACGTCCTCGGTCGCGGCGTCCGCGCGCAGGCGCCTGAGCACCTCCCAGCCATCGACCGTCGGCAGGTACACGTCGAGCGTGACAAGGGCGGGCTTGTGCGCGGCGACGAGCTCGAGCGCGCGGGCGCCGTCGTTGGCGACGACGGTCTCGTAGCCCGCCTCGCGCAGCGTCAGGTCGAGCAGCTCGATCGCGTAGGGATCGTCCTCGACGATCACCGCGAGGTTGGCGCTGCCGTGCACCGCGCTGGGCACCCGCGCCGCCGCCGGCAGGTCGAACCAGAATCGGGCGCCGGGCTGGTGCTCGCCGTCGAGCTCGACGGTACCGAGCATCAGCTCGACGAGCTGGCGGGTGAGCGCCAGGCCCAGCCCGGTACCACCGCTGCGCTGGTGCTCGAGCTGGGTGAACGGTGTGAACAGCCGTCCGCGCTGCTCGGGCGGCACCCCGGGGCCGTTGTCCGCGACCGCGAAGCGGACACGCCTGCCCCCATCCACCGCGGTCACGTCGATCGCGATGCGACCTTCGGTCGGCGTGAACTTGATCGCGTTGCCGACGAGGTTGGTCAGCGCCTGGCGGATCCGCTGCGGGTCACCGATCACGTCAGGCGTATCCTCGGCGACGTGTGCAACGACGACCTGGCGCTTGCGAGCCGCGAGCTCGGCAAGCTCCTCCGTCGCCTCCACGACGACCGCCGCCGGGGACACGATCCCGCGCGTGATCTGCATCTTGCCGGCCTCGACCCGGGAGAAGTCCAGCAGGTCGTTGATCACGCCGAGCAGGTGTCTACCGCTGGTATGAATGTTGGCGACGTATCGCTGCTGGCGCTCCCCCAGCGCCCCCAGCCGCATGTTGGCGAGCACCTCGGCGAACCCGATGACCGCGTTGAGCGGCGTGCGCAGCTCGTGCGACATCATCGCGAGGAAGTCGCTCTTGGCCCGCGACGCTTGCTCCAGCTCGGCGTTGCGCGCGGCGAGCCGACGGTACAGCTCGGCGGTGTGGAGCGCGCCGGCGATCTGGGTGCCCAGGGTCGCCAAGAACGGCGCGTGCTCCGGCGCGAAGGTCGCGGGCGCCGCGCGCGCCAGCGCGAGCACGCCGAACACCTCGTCCTCGACGATCAAGGGCACGGCTGCGAGCGCGGTGACGCCGAGCTCCCGCATCCGCTCGGCGCGTGCACCGTCGCCCGTACCGGCCTCGTTGTCGATCACGACCCGGCGCTCGAGGACCGCTCGACCGAGCAGGCCGGCGGAAGCGACGGGCTGGCGTGAGGCCTCGCCGACGGGAACGAGGCCGGCGGGGTGCGCCGCCGCACGCTCGACCAGGCCCCCGGGGAGGACGTTCGTGAGCGACAAGGAGAACACCGGCACCGCGCGTTCGAGGATGCCCTGGAGCTCGGCAAGGAGCACCGGCAGGTCCAGCCCCCGCGCGCACAGCATGCCCGCGTCGAGCAGCACGCGGTCGAGCCGCTCCGCGCTCGCCAGCATGCCAGCGGCGGTATCCATCGCGGCAGACAGAGCGCGGAGGTCCCCCGACTCCACCGGAACAGGCTCGAACCGCCGCGCTGCGATGCGCCTGGCCGCCGCGACGAGCCGGTCGATCCCGACTTGCAGCCGCTGCGCGACGACCAGGCCTGCGCCGAACGCGACGAGGCTGGCGAGCACCGCGGTGATGAGCAGTCCCGTCTGCAGGCGATCGCGGTTGGCGTCGAGGCCGGTGAGCGCGCGGAGCGTCAGTGAGCGCTCGATCTCTCGCAGCGCGGCGACGTCGACTCGCACGCCGTCGATGATGGCCTTGCCCCGCCCGGCGAGCACGTACGCCCGCGCCTGATCGAGTCGCTCGGGAAAGGTCGCGCTCTCGCGCGCGAGCCCGATGACGGGATCGGCCTCACGGTGCCAGCGATCCACGGCCCCTTGGATCCGCGCGACCAGGTCGGCCGCGCCCGCGAAACCCGCCGCGCTCGAGCGCAGCCGGTCCAGCGCGACGGGGAGCTGCGCGCTGGCTGCGTCGTGAGGCGCCAGGAACCGCGGGTCGCCGGTCAGCGCAAAGGCTCGCTGCCCCGACTCGAGGTCGACGACCAGGCGCAGCACCTCGTCGGAGGCGACCGCGAGCCGGTCACCTCGGTGCGCCGAGTCGCGCAGCTCCTGTCGCAGGTCGTCGAGCGCGCGGACCGAGAGGAGCACGCCCACCCACACCGTCACCAAGACGATGGAGAGCACGAGCACGAGCTGGAAGCGCAGCGAGCGGCCCCGACGGCCCATGGCGCATGATACCCGAGAGCGCCACGCTCCGAGCTCATCGTTCTCGGGCGATGTCAGCGCGCCCCCACGGGGTTGGACGCAGCGCCGTGGGGCGCGACGTCGATACGAGTGGGCTTCCCGATCAGGTACCCCTGGACGAGGTCGCAGCCCAGCTCGCCGATCACCGCCAGCTCCGGCTCGGTCTCGATCCCTTCCGCGACGGTCCAGATGCCCAGCTCCCGGCACATCGAGACGACCGAGGTGATCACACCGCGGCGGACTTCGTCACGCTCGACGCCGCGAACCAGCGACATGTCGAGCTTCACGACGTCGGGGCGGATCGCGACCAGCGCCGACAGCGCGGCGTAGCCGGCGCCGAGATCGTCGATCGCGATCCGGTACCCCAGCGCACGCAGGCTCGCGACCCGCTCGCCGATCGACGTGACGTGGTCGAGCGCGGTGCGCTCGGTGACCTCGAGCACGATCCGGTAGGCCTCGGCCGCGAGCGGCGAATCGGCCGTGTAGAGCGTCTCGTCGAGCAGTTCGTCGGGGTGCAGGTTGCAGAACACGAGCTCATCGCCAGGGATGAGCGGCAGCAAGCGGGCGATCGCCGACCGGATCACGCGCCCGAGCTCGAGCACGCGGTCGAGTCGCTCGGCGGCGCCGAACAGCGCGCCCGGGTGCGGCAGCTCGTGGGAGCGCGTGCGAACGAGCAGCTCCCAGGCGACGCGCGCGCCGGACTGGGGCGACACGATCGGCTGCGCGACCATGTACACCGTCGATAGCGCACGATCGAAAGCGCCGGCGAGCGCCGGCTCGCCGCGCAGGAGCGCTCCGAGCCCCGACTGCGCCGCGAGCTCGCGATTGCGTAGCACCGATCGGTAGAGCCTCGCGGAGGAGGTGACCGATGCGCGCAACTCGTCAGGGTCGACGGGCTTCGAGACATAGCGCGTCGCGCCCAGCTCGACGGCATCGATCGCGGTCTCGAGGCTCGCCTCGCCGGTCACGAACAGGACGGGCAGCTCCGCGTCCAGCATCCGCACGTGGCGAAGGAACTCGACCCCGCTCATCCCGGGCATCGCCATGTCACTCACGACGACGTCGAACTTGCGCGACACGAGCAGCCGCAGCGCCTCGACGCCGTTCGAGGCCGTGATCACTTCCATGCCGGTGATCTGAAGCGTGCGTCGGTGAGCTCGCAGCACGGCGTCGTCGTCGTCGACCACCAGCGCGGACGCGCGCGCGAACGGTTGCGTATCGAGCACGTCCACCACAGGGATGGGCACCGGTGCGGCGACTGGGGGGGTGGATGACATCATCAGCTCCTCGAGGCAGGTGCAGAGCAAGCGCCGGGCCACCCGCGGCGCAGGGAATCTCGCGGTGTTGGACCGGCGATGTCAGGAGGCTGACGGCCCCCGGACGACAACCGCCGGCCCGATGACGGTGGCGCGCCGTCGACCGCGCAGGACTCGTCGAAGTCCTGCGCCACAGCCCCGTCCCCTCCACGCGCCGCGGGCTGTCCATCCGCGGCCACCCGCTGCCCACCTGCGGTCAGCCGCGGCGCGGTGTTGCGCCTTACGGTGACGCCATGCCCACCCCGCTCACGCCCGGCCCGCTCGCCGGACGGCTGTTCTCGCGCGGCGACGCAGGCTACGAGGCCGCGCGCCGCGCCACGATGTGGAACGCGCGCCGGCCCGACCGCTTCCCCGACGTGATCGTCCAGGCGCGCGACGTCCACGACGTCGTCGCCGCGGTCCGGCTCGCGCGCGCCCGCGCGCTGCGGATCGGCGTCCGGTCCGGCGGACACTCGTGGTCCGCCAACCACGTCCGCGACGGCGGCCTGCTGCTCGACGTGTCGCGCCTCGCGGACGTGACGATCGACGCCGCCGCGCGGCGCGCCACCGCGGGCCCCGGCGTCGCCGGCCACGATCTCGCCGGGCGCCTGGTCCGGCGAGGCCTGTTCTTCCCCGCCGGCCACTGCATCGGCGTCAAGCTCGGCGGCTACCTGCTGCAGGGCGGGTTCGGCTGGAACAGCCGCGCGCTCGGCCCGGCGTGCCACAGCGTCGTCGGCCTCGACGTCGTCACCGCCGACGGCGACCTCGTCCACGCCAGCGCCGACGACCACGCCGACCTGTACTGGGCCGCGCGCGGCGCCGGCGCCGGGTTCTTCGGCGTCGTCGTGCGCTACCACCTCCGCCTCTACCCGCGGCCGGCGGCGATCGGCTTCGGCCTGCTCAGCTACCCGCTCGATCGCGCCGAGGAGGTGCTCCGCTGGGCCCACGCGATCGGGCACGACGTCCCGGCCTCGGTCGAGCTCCAGCTCCTGATGAGCCGGCGCGGCGCGCTCGGCCGCCCGTCGGTGGACGTGTTCGCGCCGGTGTTCGCCGACGGCCAGCGCGCGGCGTGGCGCGACCTGCGCCTCTTGCGCGACGCGCCGCCGCGCCCGGCCCTGCGGATCCCGTACACGCCCGCGCCGCTGTCCCTGATGTACCGCGCGGTGATGCACCACTACCCGCAGGAGCACCGCTACGCCGTCGACAACATGTGGACGCGCGCGTCGATGGACGCGCTGTGGCCCGGGCTCCGGCGGATCGCTGACACGCTGCCGTCGGCGCCGTCGCACGCGCTGTGGCTCAACTGGGCGCCACCGCCGCGCCGCGCCGGCGAGATGGCGTTCTCGATGGAGGACGACTACTACCTCGCGCTCTACGCCGTGTGGAGGGATGCGGCCGACGACGCGACCCACGCGGCGTGGCCGGTCGAGCGCATGCGCGAGCTCGCGCCGCTCGCCACCGGCTGCCAGCTCGCCGACGAGAACCTCGGCCAGCGGCCGGCTCGCTTCGTCAGCGACGACCACCTCGCGCGCCTCGACGCGATCCGCGCCGTCCGTGATCCGGACGGTCGGTTCCACCCGTGGATGGGACGCCCGACGCCGGCGCCCGACGCGGCGCGCCCGGCGGCTGCGGAAGCGGCGGCGGTGCGCCCGTGATCGCGCCCATCCCGGCCTCGCGCCACTGGAACCCGCGGCTGCTGCCGCTGGCGCCCCACGTCCTCGACGCCCTCGCGCGTGGCCCGATCGCGCCCGCCGCGGTCGACGACGAGCCGTGGAGCGACGCCGCGTACGCCGTGGACCGCGACGGCGCGATCCACGTCTCCGTGCTCACCCCGCTGCCCGGCGTCACCCCGCCCCAGCTCGACTGGTGGTTCGCCTGGCACAGCGCCGACGCCGCCCGCTACCGCCTGTGGCACCCCCGCGCCCACGTCTCCGCCCGCTGGGCCGACGGCCGCGGCACCCTCGGCGCCGGCCGCGCCGCCTACGTCGGCCGCACGTCGATCGTCGACGAGTACCTCGGCAGCGAGCGCGCGTCCGCCGCGATCACCTTCGTCGCGCCGCACACCCTCGGCGTCGACGAGGCCGCGCTCGCCGACGAGGACGTCGCCACCGCCGTGTGCGCCCGCATGAGCCTGCCCGGCACCCCGCTCGAGGTCGGCCACATGACCCACCACGTCACCCGCGTCCCCGGCGGCGCCGAGATGCGCTCGCGCTTCTGGATCGGCGGCCGGTTCGCGACCGTCCGCGCCGCCGGGCCGCTCGGCGCCGGGCTCGGCGCCGCCCTCCGCCGCGTCGTCCGGCCCCGCCCCACCCTCGCCCGCGACCTGCTCGTCCACTGCGCCGAGGAGATGTCGCACCTCGCGACGTTCCTGCCCGCGCTGCACGCCGAGGAGGCCGGGGGACGCGGCTAGAACGACGACGTCGCCCCGTCGTAGCCGAAGTCGACCAGCTCCGTCGTCGACGGCTCCGACACGCCGACCGCCTTGACGACCGAGATCACCGGCACCGCCGGGTGCCACCACACCTCGCTCGTCGTCGAGTAGCCGGCGACGGCGACCGTCGACTGCCCGCGGAAGCAGCCCGCGAAGCGGCCGGCGATCGCGGCCGCGTCCTCCTGCGGCAGCGCGTCCCACCGCAGGATCATCTGGCGCAGGATCGGCTCGAAACTGCCCTTCATCATCGCCATGATCGGCGGCGGCATCTCCTGCACGTTGCCGTTCGCGTCGCGCGTCCACAGCGCACGCACGTCGATCGCGCCCGGATCGGTGCGGTCCCCCAGCGCGACCAGCATCCGCATCGCCTGCGAGCCGAAGTAGCTGTCCGTCTGCGTCTCGATCCAGAACGCGTCGCCGTCCTCCCCGACGATCTTGTACGTCGTGATCGACGGCCGCCCGTCCTTGTCGACGACCTTGATCGTGACCCACTGCCCGACCTCCAGCGGCATCGGCGCCGCCGCCGCGGGCGCCTCGAACGCGCGCCCGCTCGGCGCCATCGCCGCGATCCGCGCGTCGACGTCGGCCTTCGCCGCCTGGTTGATCGAGGGCGCGCACGCGGCCGCGAGCGCGAGCAGAGCGGAGAGCAGGAGTCCACGGAGGATGCGCATGGCGTCGATGTACGCCACCGCGCCCCGCGCGCCACGGGAACAGAGTGGCAGCGATCGCACCGCCCCGGCGCAGGCCGGCACGGCGCGGCTCAGCCCGACGAGGCCAGCCCCGCGATCACGGCTCGCGCCGCCGGTCAGCGTGTCGAACTTCGACATCGACACGGTCGAAGGCTAACTGCACGGATCGGTCAAGGTGCTCGGTCCCGGTAGCCTCCTCGGCGTCGACTTCGGCGACTACACGAGCGAGGAGGACGAACGCCGCGCCGTGATCGCCCCCGACGACACGTGGGCGGAGCCGTGTCAGATGATGAGGAAGAACCTCCCATGAGCCTGCGCGCCGTCGCTCCCACCTTCCTGGCCCTCGCAGCGTGCGGCCGCGCCGCCACGACCGAGCGGCCCGTTGTGCTCGACGCACGAGCTCCGGCGTTGGCTGGCTCCTGTCCCGGCTCCGTCTCGTTCTGCGACCAGGTGTTCGATGCCGACACGACGTCCGTCACCTGCCAGGACCCCGGCATCCACGACCTGTCGCCGCTCGCTTGCCTGCCCCGCCTCGAGGAGCTCGCCGTCGTCGGCGGGGCGAGCACGTCGCCCGTCGCCGATCTGGCGCCGCTGCGCGAGCTGCGCGGGCTGCGTCACCTCTCGCTCGGTGACACGTCCGTGGAGGATCTCACGCCGCTGGCCGGCTTGGCCGAGCTGCGCACGCTGCAGCTCCACGGCACGCGCGTCGCCGACCTGCGCCCAATCGGGTCGCTCGCGAAGCTCGAGGTGCTGACGCTCGCCCGGACACCGGTGGTCGATCTCCGCCCGCTCGCGGGCCTGCAACGACTCCAGCGGCTGGAGCTCGGAGGCACCGGCGTGACCGACCTTTCACCGCTCGCGGGCCTCGTCCGGCTGCAGCAGCTCAAGCTGGAGCGGACGCAGGTCGCCGACCTCAGCCCGCTCGCCGGGATGGTCGCGCTCGAGAGCCTGTGGCTGTTCGACACCCAGGTGACCACGCTCTCCGTGCTCGCCGGGCTCCCGAAGCTGGAGAAGGTCATGCTGCGTGGAGCGCCGGTCTCCGACGCGGAGGTGGTGGCGCTGCGGCAGGCGAGGCCGCAGCTCGAGATCGTGCGGTGAGCGGATCGGCCGACCTGCTGGACGTTCCCCGGCTCATGCCTTGCGCAGCAGCTTGCCGCTGTTCGTCTCGGTGACCTCGACGCGGAACGGCAGCGTGGGGCCCCAGGTGGCGAGCTGGGCGATGAACAAGCGGGCGCGGCGGGCGCCGCCGACGAGGTTGGCGAGGTCGATCTCGCCGAGCGTGCCGTGGCGATCGAGGTGCATCAGCGCCTGGCGGTACAGGCCGTCCTCGATGGCGCGGGCCCAGGCGGGGACATCCGGCGCGGGGGCCGAGGTCGTCGGGGCCGACGGCGCGGGCGCGGTGATCGGTGCGGCGAGCGCGGTGTGCTGGGTGCGGGCGCGATGGCGTGCGTACAGCTCGCTGGTCGCGGCGCCGCGGCAGCCGGGGACCGCGGCCTCGATCTCCGCGAGGATCTCGGGGGCACGGCGGCGCCAGCTCGCGGCGGAGATGGAGAGGACCTTCCAGCCGCGCTGGCGGAGCACACCAGGCCGGTGGACGTGGAGGTCGAACGCGTCGCCGGCCGCGCTCGCGTCGTCGATCAGGATGGCGAGCGCGTAGCGCGCGGGGTCGGCGGGGTCGAGGACGGCGACGGGGACGCGAAAGGTCGACGCGCCGACGTCGAGGTCATGCGGGATCCCGGCCTGCTCGAGCGCGAGCGCGAGCTGCGTCGAGAGCGGGACGTAGCCCTCGATCGGCAGGCGGACGCGCGCGTGCGCCGGGACGTGGACGGCCTCGCGGACCAGGTCGAGGATGCGGGTCGCCTCGACGCGGCGACCGCCGTGCATGTGGTGCGCGAACTCGAGGAACTGCTTGAACAGCCGCGGTCCCTCGTGGCGCGAGGACGCGACCGAGAGCTGCGCCGGCTCGAACGACGCGACGACATAGCAGGCTTGCTTGGCGCGGGAGATCGCGACGTTGAGGCGGCGCTCGCCGCCGCGCTGGCCGAGCGGCCCGAACCGCGCCGGGACGTAGGCCTCGTCGGTGAGCGCGCCCTTGCGCCGCCGCGACTGCGGCGCGTGGCCGAGGGAGAATACGATCACGTCGCGCTCGTCGCCCTGGACCTGCTCGAGGTTCTTCACGAACGGGCGCTCGTCCAGGGACTCGTGCGCGACGGCCTCGGTCCAGCCGGCGGCAAACGCGGAGTCGGCGGCGACGCGCGCGTCGATCGCGTCGAGCACGGCCTTGCGCTGCTTGAGGTTGAACGTGACCACGCCGATCGTCGGGCGCGGCGAACGCGCGAGCAGCTCACCGACGACGTCCACGACGCGCTCGGCCTCGGGCTTGTTCTCGCCGCCCTGGTAGGCCCCGTCGGGGACCGAGACCCAGCGCAGCGCGCTGGGCGCCGACGCGCCCGCCGTCGACGGGATCGTCAGCAGGTTGCCCTGGTACATCGCGTGGTTCGAGAACGCGATCAGCGCCTCGTCGCGGCAGCGGTAGTGCCAGGCGAGGCCCGCGTGCGCGACACGCGGTCGCGCCAGCGACAGCAACGACTCGGCGCCGAGCAGATCGCGCAGCTCGCGCTGGGCGTCGTCGTCGACCGCCGCGCGCGCGGGGCCCGATGCGTCGGGGTCGGGCTCGTCGTCGTCTCCGCCGAGGGTGAAGTACGACGACGGCGGCATCTGCTTCTCGTCGCCCGCGACGACGACGCGGCGGGCGCGGAGCAGCACGGGCAGCCCGGCCTCGACCGTGCATTGCGACGCCTCGTCGAACACGACCAGGTCGAACAGCGGCTCGCGCGGGAACAGGATCGCCATCGTCTCGGGCGACAGCAGCCACACCGGCGCGACGCCGAGCAGCCCGTGCGGCGCAAACCTCCGGACGAACGTGCGCAGCGGCATGAGCATGCGGCGCTTGGTCGTCTCCTTGAGCAGGTCCTCGCGCAGCTTCTGCGCGGGCGTGCGTCGCTTGTGCTTCTCGGCCGCCTCGATCCGCAGCAGCTCGGCCTCGTCGATCCGCGCGAGGGTGCGCTCGATCTCGAGCTCCCGCCGCTCGTGCTCCAGCTCCGCGAGCCGCTCGGCCAGGCGGTCGCGCTCGCGGTCGTCGGCGCCGGTGCCGAGCTGCGCCAGGCCGGGGTGCTCGCGCTCGACGCGCGCCTGCCACGCCGACGCCCAGGCGCCGCTGATCGCGGCGCGCCACCCGGCGGCAGGCTCGTCGCCGCGCCGCGCGAGCACGAGGTCGAGGAGCGCGTCCGCGGTCGGCAGGATCGCGCGCGCGCGCGCCAGCAGCGCGTCCGCCTCCGCGAGCCTGGATGCGTCGCGCCGCCAGGCGTGGAGCAGGGGCTCGAGCGTCGCGGCGGCGGGCAGCGCCGGCAGCCACGGGAACGCGGCACACAGCGGCGCGGCCGCGGCGCGAAGGGCGTCGCGCGCGCCGAGAAGCCGGACCCGCTCGTCGACGGTCGCGTCCCACCGCGCGAGCGCGTCCGGGTCCGAGGCGACGTCGGGCGCCCAGGCCGCAACGGCGACGAGCTGCGGGCGCGCCGCGCCGAGCTCGCGCATCGCGGGCGCGAGCCGCGAGACCCGCTCGACCAGAGGACCGACCGCCGACGCCGAGGTCGGCAGCAACGGTCGCAGGCCGAGGCGATCGAGGGCGCCGCCGATCGCGCTCCAGGCGCGGCTCGCGGCGATGCGATCGGCGAGGTCCTGCACGAGCGCGGGCGTGGCCGCCGCGCCCGCCTGCTCGGGCCACACCTGCGCGAGCTCGCGCCGCAGCGCCGCCCGCGCGCGCCACCACGACGGGGCGAGGAACCGGTACCAGGCGCCGCCGAGACGCCGGAGCACGGCGAGCGCCGCGACGAGCTCGGGCGTGGGGGTGAACGCCACGGCGCGGTCGAGCTTGACCATCGCGGTACGGCCGTCGTCCCACGCCGCGCGCGCCTCGTCGGTCGCCAGCAGCCGCGCCGGATCGGTGGCGGCGAGCGGCAAGATCGCGCCGAACAGCCGGCGATCCTCCTCGCTGGCCCGCAGGCCGCGCGCCTCGACCGCGACGCCGAGCGCCGGGCGCGCGCGATCCACGTCCTCGGGAGACACCGGGGTCGCGCGCGCCGCGGCCTCGTAGGTCCGGGCCGCGGCGAGCGCGGCCTCGAGCATGCGGGTGTGCTCGTCGAGGAAGGCCGGGCTCGTCGACGCCAGGAGCGGCCGCGGGGCCACGCCGGCGGGCGCGCGCCAGGGGCTCGCGGGGCCCCACACGTCGGCCAGCGGCTGGAGCGCGACCGCGAGGTCGAGCAGCTCGCGCAGGCTCGACTGCGCCACCTGATCGAGGCCACCGCCGAAGGACGGGTCGCGCGGGTCCTGACACGCCGCGAACGCGAGCAGCTCGCCGAGCGACAGCTCGAGGCCCGCCGGGCGCGCGCGCAGGGCGCTGGCTCGGAGGTCGAGGGCGTGCGCGACGCGCTCGTGCTCGGCCTGGACGCGCTCCGCCTCGGCCGCGTCGAACGGGATGCGGTCCCGCTGCTCGAGCCGCGCCGCGAGGTGCGCGTAGAGCGGCTTGCGGTCCTCGTGGACGTCGTGGACGACCGCGAGCGCCTTCGCGAACCCGATCGCGGTGAGGCGCTGGTGCACGACGTCGAGCGCCGCGCGCTTCTCGCACACGACCGCGACGCGCTCGCCCCGGCGCAGCGCCTCGGCGACGAGGTTGACGATGACCTGGCTCTTGCCGGTGCCCGGCGGCCCGTCGACGACGGTGGCCGCCTGCTGGCGACAGGCGGCGATCACCGAGCGCTGCGACGGGTCCGCGGGGATGACGGGCGTCCAGGACGGATCCGCGGCAGGCCCCGGGCCCACGGGCGCCGCGCCGCCGAGGAGGCGCTCGGGCAGCAGCGTCGCCGCCGCGCCGAGCACGGACGAGAGCTCGACGTCGGGCCGGGCGAGCTCCTGGAGCAGGCCGTCGTAGTCCTGCAGCAGGTCCGAGCTCGACTGGGGGAACATCCCGAGCACAGCGACCTCCTCGACCTCGAGCAGCTCGCCGCGCTCGAGGAGCTCGACGTCCCGGTCACGAAACGGCAGCAGCGGCCCGTCCTGGTGGGTCGTGACCAGCCCGACCTCGGCGAGGCGGCGGCGGACAGCCTCGGGTCCGCCGGCCGGGTCGCCGGCGAGCTGCTCCAGCTCGTCGGACAGCTCGTCGCCGTAGGCGAACCCGCGCTTGTTGAACACGAGCCGGATCAGCGACTGGTTGGCGACCGCGGGCTCGTCGGGCCGCGGGCGAAGGCGATAGCCGCGCGCGCCCGCGCCGTCGCGCTCGAGGTCGACCGGGTACAGCACGAGCGGCGCGCGCACCGTGTAGCCGGCGACGTTGCCGGTGAGGAACGGGTAGCCGACGTAGAGATCGTGGGCACCCGTCTCCTCGAACCGCTCCGCGACCTCGCGCGACAGCGCGAGCAGCTCGGCCGAGACGGCGGCCGCGCTGGAGTGCCGGCCAGCGTCCGCGGCGTCGACGACGCGCACCTGCTTGCCGGCGCGGACCTGCGCGAGCACGCGCTCCGACATCCCGACGGAGACCTTGTCGAGCTCCGCGAGATCGAAGGCGCGACCGCGGCGCGCCTGGCGGAGCCGGACGGAGGGGCTCCGCCCGTCGCCGGAGACGAGCTGCTCGCGCAGGCGGCGCAGCGCGGAGATCAGCGCGGCGCGACTGACATCGTCGATCACGGCGCGCGGGCGCTCCGGCGCACGCGCGGTCGCGCGCACCGCGAGGTCGAGCCGCTCGTCGAGGGCGGCGGAGGTGACCTCGGTCGATGCCTCGATGCCGTGACGGCGGAACGCCTTGACCAGCCGCGCGACGTGGTCGTCGGTCCGGCGGTCCGAGCCGAGCAGCCGCAGCAGGCGGCGCAGGGTGATCGTGGCCTCACCGCGGCGCACGACGCCGCGCAGGAACGCCTCGAGCGCGTCCTCGACGTCCCGCCGCTTCGGCGGCATCGGGAGATCGGCGACCGTGACCTCCTGGGCCGCGAGCTCGACCCGGAGCGTCGCGAACAGCACGGACAGGTAGCGCCGGTACTCGGCCTCGGCGCCGACGACCCGTCCAACCGCGATGATCAGCTCGACCTCGCGCGCGTCGATCGCGCCGTCCGCGCCCATCACGTGGACGAGGAGGTGGAACAGCGCCCGCGTGAGATCGGGGCCGCCTGCGGCCACGACCGGCGCGGTCTCGTGGAAGCGCTCGACCGCGAGCTCGGGGTCGAGGTAGCTGCGCCAGTCGGCGACGAGCGGGGCGAAGATCTTCTCGATCGCCCCGGACTCCTCGTCGGACAGCTCGCCGTCGGCGAACGCGACGATGACGGCGGCGGCGAGCGCGCACTCGTGGAGCTCGCGCGGTGGCTCGCCGGTGCGGCTGTGGTCGAGCGCCGGTGATCCGCTGGCGTCCTCGTCGCCGCTGCCGAGGCAGCGCGCGAGGATCGCGTCGACGTCGGCGAGCGCGCGCGTGCCCGGGCCCTTGCCGGTCAGCTCCTGGTACGTGCGCGTCTCGCTGAACAGCCACAGCGCGTAGCTGCGGAGGTTGTGCTCGGGGTGGGTCCCGGCGTAGACGTCCCCGCCCTCGACGAGCCCGCGCTCGATGACGTCGCGGCACTGCGCGAGGTACGCGTCGGTGTCCCACGTCAGCTCGCTGCTGGACAGGCCGGTGACCGTGGCCATCTCGAGGCGGAGCGCAGCGTGGAGGTCCTGGCAGGCGAGCAGCCCGAGGCGATCCGCGGTGAGCTCGGCGGCCATGCTGAGCTTGGCGAGCGCGAGCTCGAGGCGAGGCTCGAGCTCGACCCGACCGAGGACCCGCGAGACGCCGAGCATGCGCGTGTGCGGGCTCGTCGGGCCGTGCGCGAGGTAGTGACCGAGCTCGTGGCCGAACACCGCGCGCAGGGCAGGCTCGTCGAGGCGCGACAGCAGCGAGCCGTGGATCTCGAGGAGGATCGGATCGCGGACCTGGTGCATCGCCGCGTTCTCGGGTCCGCTGCGCTGGTAGAGCTCGAGCTCACCCGGGACGCCCAGGACGCGGGCCGCCTCGCGCGCGAGCGCGTAGGCCTGGGGCGCCATCGAGTCGGTCAGGCGCAAGCTCTGCGCCATCAGCTGGCGGCGCACGTCCTTGTCGTCCGCCGGCACCAGGCGAGCGGCGAGCGGCGCGGCGAGGGGGTGCTGGGCGACCCGCTCCGCGAAGGTGCGCTCGCACCCCACGCGGATCGCCTCGACGTCCAGCCGCTCGAGCACGCGCGGCGGGCTGGCCGGTGGACGCGGGACCTGGTGGATCACCGAAGACGACCGCTCCCTGGGGAGCGGCTCCGTGGGGCTCGCCGAGGTCGTTCCGTGCGCGCCGGCGTCCGCCCCCAGCGCCGCCTGGAACGCCTCGCACGTCGGGAAGCGACTCGCCGGGTCGGGCGACATCGCGCGCTCGATCGCCGAGACCAGCGGCGACGGGAGGTCGGGGCGACGCTGCGCGAGCGGCACGAACCGGCCATGAACGATCCGCTCCATCACCTCGTAGTCGCTGGGGCCGTCGAACGGCGGCTGGCCTGCCGCGAGCTCGTACGCGAGCACGCCCAGCGAGAAGATGTCGGAGCGCGGGGTCGCGTCCCGCGCGCTGCGGAGCTGCTCGGGGCTCATGTACGTCAGCGTCCCCAGGCGCGCGTCCTCGCGCGTCGCCCGCGGCGCCGAGGACAGCGCCGCGGCGTCGGCGATCTTGGCGATGCCGAAGTCGGCGACCTTGGGGACGACGCCGCCGTCCGGGCCACGCGCCAGCAAGACGTTCGCCGGCTTGAGGTCGCGGTGGATGATGCCCTGGGCGTGCGCGGCGCCGACCGCGTCGAGGATCGGGAGCAGGAGCCCTCGGAGCTGGTCGACCGGGGGCAAGACCCGGCGGTCGTCGATCACCGTCTCCAGGCTCGGCCCGTCGACGTACTCGCAGACGAGGGCCGCGACCTCGGGCGTCGCGACCGTGTCCGTGACCCGCACGATGCCCGGGTGCCTCAGGTTCGCCTGGATCCGCCCCTCGTCGAGGAACCGCGCGCGCGCCTGCGGCGCCTCGCGCAGCCCGGGCGCGAGCACCTTGAGGGCGTGCATCGTGCCGAGCGTGGCGTGCCGTGCGCGGTAGACGTGGGCCATCCCCCCCTCGCCGATCTTCGCCTCGACGACGTAGTTGCCGACGCGCTGGCCGGCAGACAGCGCCCCGCGGGGAGAGGGGGCAGGCGGTGGGTCGGAGAGGGTCACGGGCTGGCGGCTCCTTGGCGCGGGCGCGCCGCGGGGGCGAACCGCCGGATGATCTGCGACAGGTCGATCGCGCGCACGCGGGCGGTGTCACGAAGGGGCTGGCCCGCCGCCGGGCGCTCGTCGTCGGCGAGGAGCTCCTGCGGGCGGCAGGTGATCAGGACGATCTGGACGTCGGCGGAGGCCTGGCGCAGCAGCTCGTTGAACCAGGCGAGGCGGCTGGTGTCGCTCTGGCTGAGGTGGTCGTCGAGGACGATCGCGCTGCGGAGCTGCTCGGCGATGCACACCCGCAGCAGCGTCGCGAGCTGGTCCTGGGTGCCGGCGGACAGGGCGGCGAGGTCACGGCGCTCGCCGGCGACGAGGACGCCGCCGGCCTCGAGCTGGGCGCCGAGCTCGAGGTCGCCGTAGCGCCCGGCGGTGAGCGCGCGGAACCGCTCGCTGACCGGGCCGGCGAGCGCGCGGCCGAGGTGGGCGCTCTCGGTCGTCTCGGTCTCGCGCAGCGTGGTCTGGAGCAGCCGCCACGCCTCGCACTCGATCTCGAGCTCGCGCTCGCGCTGGAGCGCGCGGTCGAGCGCCTGGCCGATCTCGGCGAGGCGCTCGCGCACGATGTTGCCGCCGACCTGCTCGAGCGCGCCGCGCGCACGCGCGAGCTCGTCGTCGAGGTCGCGGAGCTCGTCCCGCCCACGCGCGAGGCTCCGCTCGAGCAGCTCGACGGTGTCCGGCTCGACGTCGCCCATCGCGGGCTCGAGCTCGAGCATGCGCGCGCGCAGGCGCGCGATCTCGGCGCGGTGCTCGTCGAGGTTGACGCTGGCGACGGCGACGCGCTGGTCAGCGTGCGCGACGACCGCGGCGGCATGGTCGGCGCGCGCCGCGTCGCAGGCGGTCGCGGCGGCGGTGGCCCGCGCGCGCGCGTCACGGGCCGCCTCGTCGGCGGCCTGGGCCCGGACGCGAAGGTCGGCGATCGCCGCGGCGTGCGCGGCGCGCGCGGCCTCGACGTCCTGGCGCGCGCCGGCGACCGCGGCCGCCGCCACCTCCCGCGCCCGCTCGGCGGCCCGCACCGTCTCGTGCCAGGTGGTGAGCGGCAGCGAACGCGCGCCCGCGTCGAGGTCGGCGCGCCAGGCGCCCGCGACGTCGAGCTGGCGCGCGGCGCTTCGCGCGGCGTCGAGGCGCGTCGCCGCCTGGACCTGCGCGACGCGGGCGACGCCGGCGGCCTCCTCGGCAAGCCGCTGGCGCTCGGCGGCCGCGGCCAGCCCGGCCTGCGCCGACGCGACCGCGGCGTCGACGGCCGCCTCGGCCTGGGACGCGCCGCTGGCGAGCGTCGCGCGCTCGCGCTCGACATCCGCGAGGTCCGTGGCGAGCTGCTGGAGCGCGGCGCGCGCGGTCGCGACGACCTCGGCCCACGGCGCGTCGAGCGTCGCCTGCGCGGCCGCGGCGTCGGTGTGGCGGCGTGCGGCGTCGGCGCGCAGCGCGTCGTGGTGGGCCTCGGTCCGCGCGACCTCGGCCCGCGCCGCGTCCAGCGAGGCGCGCCGCGCGGCGACCTCGGCGTCGAGCTCGCCGGCGCGGCGGCGAAGGCCGGCTTGCCACGGCTCCCCGAGCCGCGCGAGCCCGAGCGCGAGCTCCTCGCGATCGGCGGCGCCGAGCTCGGCCTCGGCCGCGGCGTGCTGCTCACGCAGCGCGGCCAGCTCGACCAGCGCGACCGCGGCGGCGCGCTGGTCCGCGATGTCCGCGTCCCGGACATGATCGGCGATCCGGCGCGCGGCGTCGTCCGAGCGGGCGCGCAGCCCGGCGAGCTCGTCGATCGAGGCGGCGCCGTGCTCGACGAGCGCGGCCTCACCGTCGCGCACCCAGCGCGCGCGCAGCTCGGCCGCGCGCGCCCGCGCGGCCTCCTCCCCCGCGATCACCTCGAGCTCGCCGACCTCGTCGAGGTCGAGCGCGAGGCGCCGGGTCGCGGCGAGCGTGAGCGGCTCGCTCACCGTGACCGGCGCGTCCACGGCGCCGTCGCGCGTCGCGCGGACCGTGACGGGGCGGCGCGGGCGCAGGACGATCGACAGCCCGCCGCCGAGCGCGGCCTCGGCGACGCGCAGCTCGTCGTGCAGCGCGCGCAGCGCGGCGATCCGGTCAGGGGGCGGCAGCGCCGGCCGGACCTGCGCGCGCAGCTCCTCGGCGGCGCGCCGCAGGTCCTCGGCGCGCGCGCGCTCCCGCGCCGCGTCCTCGCTGGCCTTCGTGGCGGAAGCGAGCTGATCGCGCAGCGCGCGGTAGCGCCCGTACGCCTCGACCTGCGCGAGCCCGGTGCGCCCATGCTCGGCGCGCGCGAGCCCGGACTCCGCCGTGGCGACGGCGGCGCGCGCCGCGTCGACCTCGCTTCTCGCGCGCGCCACCGCCTCGTCGGCCTCCGCCGCCGCGCGGGCCAGCGCACCGGCCTCCCGCGCTCGCTGCATCACCGCCTCGCGCTCGGCGCGGTGCGACGCCAGGACCAGGGCGCGGTTGTCCAGCTCGTGGCGGCGCAGCTCCCGCGCCTGGACCCGGTCGCCGCTGCGCGCGTCTCGCTGGCGCTGGCGAGCGTCGTCGAGGGCCTGGCGCGCGCGGTCGACCCCGGCGCGAGCCTCGGCGAGCGCGGCGTCGGCGCCCGCCGCCCTCTCCGTGGCCTCGCGCGACGTGACGTCGGCCGTGGCGAGCTGTGTGGCGGCTGTCTCGGCCGCGCGCAGCGCGCTCACGGCCATGGCCGCGCCCGCGTCCGCCGCGCGGGCATCCTCCTCGGCCGCGCGCAGGCGCGCCTGGAGCGCCTCGACCTCACGCGCCGCGTCGGGCGCGTGGGCGAGCGCGTCGAGCCGGGCGCGGGCGGACTGGGCGGCGACGTCCGCCTCGGCGACGGCGCGCGCCAGACGCTCCGCCTCGCTCGCGGCGGCGGCGGCCTGCTGGTCGAGCACGCGGAGCTGCGCCTCGGCGGCCGCGAGCCCCGCCGCGGCCTGCTCGACCTCGCGCACCTTCGCCGCGCGCTCCTGGACCTGGACGTACAGCGCCTCCCGCTCGCGCCGGGCTGCGAGCTGCGCGCGCGCGACCTCGAGCTGGTCGATTATCTCGGCGACCCGGGACGCCAGCTCGTCGCGGGCGACGCGGACGTCCTGGAGGCGGCGCTCGACGCCGGCGCTGTCCTGGACCGCCTTCACGAGGGCGTCCTGCTCGTCCTTCAGCGCCGTGATCCGCTCCGCCACCTCCACCCAGGGCGAGCCCGCGGCGCGTCGACGCTGGCCGCGCGGGGTGAAGGCGCGATCGACGTACACCGTCGAGGCGTCGAGCACCTGCTTGAACAGCGGGTCCTGCGCGAGCGCGCCGAGCGCCGCGTTCAGCCGCTCGCGGCCCGACTCGTCGGGGTCGCGGTCGATCCGCGCCTCGAACAGGACCTTGCGCACGCTGTCCTGCGCCTGGTCGGCGAGGAGCACCTGGGTCAGGAAGCTGTCCGGGAACGCCTGCCGGCCCTGCGCGCCCGGCGCCGGCAGACCCCATCCCAGCATCTCGCGCACGCGCCTGTCGACCTCGCGCCCGTTCGCCTCCGCGGTGAACACGCGCCCGTCCTTCGACGACTCCAGCGCCGAGCGCCCGCCCGCGGCGGCGAACGACTTGGTGACGCGCCAGTATCGCCCGTCGTCGGCGCACAGCGTGAGCTGGACCCGCGGCTCGCCGTCGCCGTACCACGAGGCGAACCGCGCGGCGTGGGTCGAGCCGTGGGGCACGAGCAGCACCGCGCGGATCGCCCAGGCCAGGCTCGACTTGCCGAGGTCGTTCGGCCCGTAGAGGACGTTGAGGTGCGGGCCGAGCTCGACCTCGGCCCGCTCGATGCACTGGAACCGCTCGACGACGAGCTTGACCAGCCTCACGGCGTACGCCCCTCCCGCGCGAGCTGGAACAGGTGATAGAGCGCCTGGCGTGCGATCTCCGGCCGCTCGGACTGCTCGAGATCCTTGAGCCGCGCCACGGTGGCGCGGAGCACGGGCGGGAGGCCGGCGAGGCTGGCCTCGATGCCCCGCGTGTCGAGGGTCAGCCGCGAGCGGTCGAGCTGCAGGATCCCGGCGCGCCCGATCGTCGCGGCGGTGCCCTGGAGCTCGCGCAGGATCGCCTCGGCGTCGTCGAGCTCTGCCGCCGTCAGCCGCGCCTCCACGGTGAGCCGCAGCACGACGCGGCCGAGCGACTCGGCGCGCAGATCGCGCAGCTCGGCGAGCGAGCGCACGGTCCGGTCCTTCCACTGCCAGTACGCGACCCGCTCGGTCTCGTAGCGGACGCGGCGCGACCGGGTGAAGAACGCCACGACGACGTTGCCCGACTCCGGCTCGTCGAACGAGGTCGCCTCGGGTGCGCCCGGGTAGATCACCGGCGGCTGGGCGCCCGGCGGGACGACGCGGAAGCTGTGGGTGTCGCCGATCGCGAGGTAGTCGAACCCGCGCAGCGCGGCGGCCTCCTTCGCGATCGGGAAGTTGGTCTGGCAGTCGGCGAGGTCGAACGTGCTGCCGTGGACCAGGCCGATCCGGATCCGCGGGTCGCCCGGCGCGCGCGCGGGGAGCGCGAGCGCCGGATCGTCCTGGCCCGCGCGCGACCGGCACGGCCGGGCGTGCAGCACGGCCACGTCATCGAACGCGTACGTGAACTCGTCGTCGTCGACGACGTGGACCCACGGCGGCAGCGCGCGGCGGAACGGGTGCGCCCGGTCGTAGACCGAGCCGGCGTGGACAGGGTCGTGGTTACCTGGGAGCAGGAACACCGGGCGCCGCGACCGCCACGCGGTGAGCTTGGCGGCGACCGGCTCCCACCACGCGCGATCCGGCGCCGCGTCGTCGAACAGATCGCCGGCGCACAGCACGCCGTCAACGGCGCGCTGCTCGGCGACGCCAAGGATCTTGTCGAGCACGTCGAGGCGCGCGCGGGTGAGTCGCAGCTCGTCGCTCTCGGGGAAGCTCGGGAACCGCTTGCCCAGGTGCCAGTCGGCCGTATGGAGCAGCTTGAGCGCCACGTCGTCTGCCTCCGTCCGGGTCATGCGAGCTCGAGCTCGGCGTCGACCAGCCGATGGATCTCGGGGGGGTGATAGCGCCGCTCCTCGGCGTGCCGGCGCCACTGCAGGTAACGCTCGTCGTCGCCGGCGCGGAGCGCGCGCCGCTGCGCGTCGAGAGCGTCGATCTCCTCCTGCGCCTTGACCCGCGCGCGCTCCGCGGCGTTGCGCTGATCGGCGCCGAGCGCGCCGTCGCGCGCGTCCTGGGCGCGGGCGAGCCGCGCGGTCGCGGCGTCGAGCCGGCGCTCGAGCAGCAACACGCGGTCCGTGATGAACCGCTCGATCTGCTCGAGCGTGCGCTCGAACCGCGGCTGCTCGACCCGACTCGCGTGGCCGGTGAGGTCGAACAGCAGCTCGTCGACGGCGTCGTCGAGCACGGCGTCCGTGACCGCGGACGGCGGCGCCGACGCCGCATCGGCCATCGGTGCGAGCAGCACCGCACGGGCGACCTCGACGTCGAGGGGCGCGTCGTCGCCTTCGAGCACGACGACCGGCAGCAGTTCCTCGGCGCGCTCGACGCCGCGATGAGCGACGCGGACGAGCCGCAGCCGCCCGCGCCGGCCGCGCAGCGGCGCGATCGCCGGCGACGAGGCATCGACGCGGACGCGCAGCGCCGCCGCGGGGAGCGCACGCGCGTGGGCCACGGCCGCGGCGACGAGGGGGTGGCCGAGGTGCAGCGACGGCAGGGCGAGCTCGTCGCCGGCGGGCGGCGGCGACGGCCCGATCACGGCGCGCTCCGCGCCCGGCCCGGTGAGACGCAGCTCGGCGCGGTCGCCGCGACGCTCGAGCTGGTAGGGGATCGCCGCGGCGTCGAGGTAGGCGACCACGACCTGCTCGATGGCGCGGTCGAACGCCTCGAGCTCGGCGGGCAGCTCCTGCTGGATCTTGCGGAACGCGGCGCGGACCGAGCTGTCGAACCGGCGCTGGATCACGTCCTCCGTGCGCTTGACCGCGGCCTCGAACTCGCGCCGGCGCGCGTCCATCGCCGCGCGCAGCTCGCGCAGCTCGTGAGCGACCTCGTCCAGCGTGCGGGCTCGCTCGTAGACGCGGCGGAGCTGAGCCTCGAACTCCGCGCCCATTGCGCTGACGAGCGCGTCGGACGATAGCGCGCCCGGACGGTGGAGCACCTCATCCGTCGCGCCGAGCACGGTGCCGAACAGATCGAGCTTCTGGCCGAGGATCTCGAGGGTAAGGCGCTGCGCCTCGTTGTCCTTCGCGAGGAAGTTGATGACCGTGACGTCGCGGCGCTGGCCATAACGGTGGCACCGGCCGATCCGTTGCTCGATCCGCTGCGGGTTCCACGGCAGGTCGTAGTTGATCACCGTGTCGCAGAACTGGAGGTTGAGCCCCTTGGCGCCGGCCTCGGTGGAGATGAAGACGCGCGAGCGCGTGCGGAACTCGTGGACCAGGGCGAGGCGGATCGCCACGTCGGGGCTGGGCTGGCTCGCCGCCGGCAGCGCGCGTCCGACCTCCTCGACCCAGCGATCGAGCGCGACGGCGGCGCGCGGCGTGGCGTTGTCGCCCCGAAACAGCGTGACGTCGCCGTCACCGACGACGCCGCTGTCAACGAGCAGGCGGCGCAGGTAGTCCTGCGTCGTCAGCGACTCGGTGAAGATCACGACGCGCCCGCTGCTCCGGCCGTGCTCGGCCTGTTCGGCGACCAGTCGCACCGCACGAACGAGCGCGTCCGCCTTGCTGTCGCCAGGGAGCGAGCGCGCGCGGGCGATGAAGGACTCGACCCGCGCGAGCTCGGCGGCGACGGCGGACGACGGCGCCGCCGTGTGCTCCGCGGAGGTGTCGACGTGCTCGGCGGGACCGGCGAGCTCGGCCGGATCATCCTCCTCGAGATCGGCCACCAGCTCGGCGGCGTCGGCCGCGGTGTCACCCTGCCCTGCCCCGGCGCGATCGAGCAGCGCGCGCAGCCGGCACGCGACGCGGTCGAGGCTGGCCGCGAGCGCCGGGAGCGACGACGCCATGCGGCGGTGGAACCCGAGCAGGAGCAGCTTGCGATGGTTGCCGCGGAACGCGTGGAGGCCGGGCTCGAGCAGGTACGCGGTGACGTCGTCGTAGAGCGCGCGCTCGGGCTCGCTCATCGTGTACTCGAACAGCTGCGCCCGGCGCGCGACGAACGGCTCGCGCATGAAGTCCTGCGCCTGCCGACGGAGCGTGCGCTGGAGCACCGAGGACAGGCGGCGCTGGAGCTCGTGCTCCTGCCCCTCGGCGAGGACGCGGTCGTCGTGGGGGCAGAACAGCTCGCGGAAGGTCGAGAGATCCCCCAGCAGCGTCCCGGTCGGATCGATGTAGCGGACGAGCCCCCATAGCTCCAGCAGCGAGTTCTGCAGCGGGGTCGCGGTGAGCAGCAGCACTGGCGTTCCGTCGATCGCCGCGCTCAGCCGGCCGGCGAGGCGCGCGTGGGGCGCGTCGTCGCGCTCGCCGCCGGCGCGATCGAACCGCCGGTAGATGCCCGCGAACACCTCGTGGGCCTCGTCGATGACGCACAGGTCGAGGCGGCCGGCGGCGCGCAGCGCAGCGGCGCCAGCCTCGCTGCCGACGAGGTCGCGGGTCGCGAGCAGCACGCCCTCGCCGGCGAACGACAGCTCGTCGCGCGTGACCTCCCGGGCATCGACGCCGAACAGCGTGTAGAGTTCCTGCTTCCACTGGCCGAGCAGCGCCTTGGGGGTGACGACGAGGACGCGGGTCGCGCCCTCGGCGAGGAGCTGCGCGATGACGAGCCCGGCCTCGATCGTCTTGCCCAGACCGACCTCGTCGGCGAGGATGCAGCCGCCGTCGGGGATCCTGCCGAGCGCGAAGATCACCGCGTCGATCTGGTGGGGGTTCGGATCGATGCGCGCGGCGCGCTGCGACGCGACGTGCCGGCGATGCTCGTCGGCGCGACGGCGCCGGACGAGATCCTCGGCGAGGTAGAGGCGCTGCAGCGGGTGCGACGGCATCGAAGGCGAGCGAGGTCACGAGCGCGCGGCGCTGGTCGACCCGAGGAGCGATGTTACATGTGGCGACGGGGCCGCGGCCGACGGGCGGTGACGATCCAGCGCGGCATCACCCCGGAGCGGCGAGCCTTCCGGCCTCGCTCGGTCGCGACGGCTGCCGGGGGCGTCGTCGCGCACGAGTCGCCGTGACGTATCTGGTCACGACGCGGCGGTACGCTGCCTCGTGATGTCCAGCGATGCACCCACGCCCGATGACGCTCCCCCCGACCAGGTCGCCCTGCTCGACGCCGACCTCGGCCTGCTGCCCGGCGAGGTCGGCGTGCTCGTCGGCGCGCCCGGCGTCGGCAAGACGTCGCTGCTGCACGGGCTGGCGGCGCGGCACCTGGCGAGCGGGGCGCCCGTCGCGATCGCCAGCCACGGTACGCCGCGGGCGACGGTCGCGGCGCACCTGGCGGCGCTGATGGCGCAGGTGCCGACGGACGCGGTCCGCGCCGGGCGGGTCGGGCGGCAGGACCTGACGAACCTGGCGTACGCGGCGCGGCAGCTGGGGCGGGACGTGCTGGCGGTCGACGATCGCGAGCGGCCGCGCGCCAGCGACCTCGCCGGGGCGCTGCGCGCGTGGCGCGAGGCGCACCGCGCCACGAACCTGCTGGTGATCGTCGAGTCGCTGCCGATGCTCGAGCCCGAGCGCGCGCGGCCCGAGCGAGGGGACGAGCTCGTCGAGAGCATGGAGGTGATCCACGCGATGGCGAGGCACGCGGGCGCGCGGGTGCTGGTGTCGGCCGCGACGCACCCCGCCGCCGACGGCCCTGGCGCCGCGCTCGCCGCGGTCCGTGGGCCGCTCGCCGCCGTCGTCGACGGCGCCGTGCTGGTGGCGACGCTCGACGCGGCGCCGGACGGAGCGTCCCACCGACTCGCCATCGTCAAGCACCGGCGCGCGCCGCTGGCGACGTGCTCGCTGCGCTTCGACCCGGCGCTCGTGCGCTTCACCGTCGTCACCCGCGCCTGATCGGAGGAGCCCCATGCCCGACACGTCCGAGCCCGAGGTCCCGCCGCGGATCGTCCGCATCGCGCGCAAGCACCTGTACTACCCGCATCGCCTCGTCGTCGAGATCGCGGCGGACGCGCCGTCGCGGCGCGCGGGGACCCGCGGACGGATCGCGACCGTGTGCGGGACGAGCATGTACGACTGGCACCTCGAGGTCCCGGTCGACGGCACCGGCGTCGAGCACGCCCATGTGGTGGTGGTGGAGCGGCACGAGGACGGCGCGATCGTCCGCACGCCGTACCTCGCGTGGTGCCGCGGGCACGGGCTCGAGCTCGCGTGCAGCCGGTGCGGGCTGGACATCCTGCGCACCGCGGGCGCGCCGTGCCCGGGCTGGGTGCGGCAGCGCGCGCGCCAGGACGCCGCGCGAGCGGCGAAGCAGGCGCTCGCGGCGCACCGGCGCGCGTGGGCGGCGCAGACCGTCGCGCCGCAGGTGCCGTTCGAGCCGCGCCCGCGCGACGGCGCGCACCAGCTCGGCGTCAGCTACGACACGCTCGACGAGGCGCGGCGCGAGGCGCCCGCCTGGCAGTACGACCACGCCGGCGTCCACGTCGTGATCGACCGCGACTGGTTCGTGCCCCACGCCACCGCGATGGTCGAGCCCGCCGACGGCGCGCGGCACCCGTTCGGCGAGGTCGACGAGCGGAGCTGGCCGATCCCGGTGCTCGTCGGGCCGGTCGGGAGCTGGCTCGCCCAGCTCGACCCGCCGGAGTGAGGCCCGCGCGGCCGGCGCGGCGTCAGCGATCCAGGCGCGGGTCGTCGCCGATCAGGAACGGCACGCCCGCGGCGCCGCGCACGCGCAGGCGGGTCGGCGCGCCGCCGCGCAGGCCATCGGCCGCCGCGACGCGCTCCTCGTCCGGTTCGCGGACACCGGCGCCGAGGACGTGGACGCGATCGCCGGGCACGAGCACGGCCTCGCGGAACCAGATGCGGCCCGGCAGCGTCTCGGTCCGTCCGCATCGCACGAGCAGCGCGCGCAGCTCGGTCTCGGACAGGTCACGGCCGCTGCGACCGAGGCGATCGACCGCGAGCGCCACCTGCGCGAGCCGCGGCTCGACGAGCGCGTGGGCCGTGCCGTCGTCGACGCGAAACACCACGCCGGCCTCGGCGCGCGCGGACGCGAACCACCACGACCAGCCCGCGTGGAGCGAGAGCTGCCAGTACACGCACGGGCGTCCCGACACGGGCGACGGCGTCGTCGGCCCGGGCGCGACGACGCCCGCGACGTGGACGGGCACGCCCTCCGCCGCGTCGACCAGCCGCGTGACCGCGGCGGACCGCAGGCCGCGCCGGACCGCGGCGTGGCGTGGGCGCCCCGCGCCCACGCCGTACGTCGACCGCGGCAGCAGGTGCCGGATCACGCCGGCGCGCGGCGCCAGGTCGCCTCGACCCGGTCGCCGGCGTGGGCGTGGCGGTCGTCGCCGTCCTCCCACGTCAGCGTTCCGTCCGGCTTCCGGACGAGGAACTTGAACGCGAGCTCGGCGCCCGGCGGGGCGTCGAGCGTCGCGGTCCACGCCTTGCCGTCTCGGTGCAGCGCGACCGCGTGGGCCGGATCCCAGTCGCCGAGGAGCGGCCCGGCGCCGCAGGCGAGGACGTGGGCGCCGGCGTCCGGCTCGATCCCGGTGAGCACGAGGGTGACCGCCGAGGCGCCGTGAGCGTGCTTGGCGTCGTGGGCGTGCTTCGCCTTCCCCTGGGGCTCGTGGGCGTGCTTCGCCTTCCCCTGGGGCTCGTGGGCGTGCTTCGCCTTCCCCTGGGGCTCGTGCTCGGCCTCGGGCGCGGGCGCGGGCTTCGCCGCCTCCGACGCCGCGGCCTTCACCGGCGAAGGCGCCGGCTTCGCGGGCTCCGCTGCCGCCGGCTTCGCGGCGGGCTCGGCAACCGGCTTCGCGGGCGCCTCGGCCGGCTTGCCGGCGCCGGCGCCGCCGCCCGACAGCTCGTCGAGGCGCGCGTCGACCGCGCCGAGCCGGTCGCCGACCTGGTGCAACGCGCCGCGGAGCTGTGCGGCGGCCGGCGCGTCGAGCACGGGCTGATCCGCGAGCCCCGCGCGCGCGAGCGCGGCCTCGAGCACCGCGAGCGCCGAGAAGTGATCGTAGCGGAGGCGGAGCGCCTCGATGACATCGTCTCGTCGAAGCATGGCGCGGACAGCCTACCGCGGTCTCGCGCCGACTCCATCCCGCGGGGCCCTCGATCGCGTCACCGGAGGCGCGATGCCGCGCCGTGCTGCCCTCGGCGCGCGCCGCTCCCGGCGCTACGCTGCCGCATGCTCCTGCCCGACGTCCTCGATCGCGTGGTCGACTGGCTGCCGCCGCTGTCCTATGGCCGGCTCGGCGTCGCGCTGCGCCGCGGTCGGTTCGGCCCGCTGCCGTCGCTCGCCGGGCGGACGTGCGTGGTGACCGGCGCGACGTCGGGGATCGGGCGCGCCGCGGCGGTCCAGCTCGGCGCGCTCGGCGCGGAGGTGATCGTGGTCGGGCGCGACGCCGCGCGCGGCGACGCCGCGGTCGACGAGGTCGCTGCCGCCGGTGGGCGCGCCCGGTTCGAGCGATGCGACGTCGGCCGGCTCGCGGAGGTCGCGGCGCTCGCCGCGCGGCTGCCGGACGGCGTCGACGCGCTCGTCCACAACGCCGGCGCGCTCGCCGCGACCTGCGCGCACACCGACGACGGCGTCGAGCAGACCTGGGCGACCCACGTGCTCGGCCCGTTCGCGCTGACGGCGAGGCTGTTGCCGCGGCTGCGCGCCGCGCCCGCGCCGCGCGTCGTGTTCGTGTCGTCGGGCGGGATGTACCTGGCGCGCCTCGACCTCGAGGCGTGGCGGGGCGCCGCCCCGTTCGACGGGGTCCGCGCCTACGCCGCCGCCAAGCGCGCCCAGGTCGAGCTCGTCGCCGAGCTCGCCGTCCGGCTTCCGGACGTCACGGCCGTCGAGATGCACCCGGGCTGGACCGACACCGCGGCGGTCCGCGACGCGCTGCCGCGGTTCCACCGCGTGACGCGGCCGCTGCTGCGCACGCCCGCCGACGGCGCCGACACGATCGCGTACCTGGCCGCGACGCACGATCCGCTCGTCGCGGGCGGGCTCTACCTCGACCGCGTCGCGCGCCCGGCCCACCGCCTGCCGACGACGCGCACGACGCCGGCCGAGCGCGACGCGCTGTGGCGCCTGCTCGCGGGCCAGGCGGGGCTCACTCCCGCGTGACGCCCGCGCGACGCCGGTTCAACGCCCGCGCGTTTGTCCGCCGCGCGCGCCGGTCGTACAGTGCGCGCCGCAACCCAAGGATCGAAGGAGACACACCATGGCGCTCAGGCTCGGCGACATCGCCCCCGACTTCACGGCCCAGACGACCCAGGGAGACATCAGCTTCCACGAGTGGAAGAAGGGGAGCTGGGCGATCCTGTTCTCGCACCCGAAGGACTTCACGCCGGTGTGCACGACCGAGCTCGGCTACACCGCCAAGCTCAAGGGCGAGTTCGAGAAGCGCAACGTCAAGGTGATCGGCCTGTCGGTCGACCCGGTCGACTCCCACATGAAGTGGGAGAAGGACATCGAGGAGACCCAGGGCCAGGCGGTCAACTTCCCGATGATCGGCGACCCGGACCGCAAGGTCTCGAACCTCTACGACATGATCCACCCCAACGCGAACGACACGCTCACCGTGCGCTCGGTGTTCGTGATCGATCCGAACAACAAGATCCGCCTGACGATCACCTACCCCGCGTCGACCGGCCGCAACTTCGACGAGGTGCTGCGCGTGATCGACTCGCTGCAGCTCACCGACAAGCACAAGGTCGCCACCCCGGTGAACTGGAAGAAGGGCGACGACTGCATCATCGTCCCGTCGCTGTCGAACGACGACGCCAAGAAGCTGTTCCCGGGCGGCTGGGACGAGAAGAAGCCGTACCTGCGGCTCGTCAAGCAGCCGGGCTGAGCGGGGCACCTGGCCGCGCGCGCCGGACATATCCTGTCCCGTCGGCACGGCAGGCTGGCGAGATGACGCGTGATGACACACCCGACCGGCCCGCCAGCCTGGGCGACGCCGTCGAGATGATGCGCGCGACCCTCGGGCGGCGCGCTCGGTCACGGTCGGAGCGCGCCGACCTCCACGTCGGCGACGCGGAGGTCTCGCTGACCGTCCGGCACCCGCCGGGCGGGTGCTGCGGCCGCGGCTGGACCACCGCGCGGCTCCGCGTCGCCCACCCCGCGGCGTTCACCGTCGACGAGAGGCCGAGCTGGTGGAGCTTCGAGCCCCCCGGCGATCGCGACGACGTGCTCGGCGAGGCGATCGCGGCCGCGCGCGGCCACCTCGGCTTGCTCGGCGTGCCGCGCGTGTGGCGCGCCGGCGCACGCGCCAGCTCGACCGCGATCTCGCGCCTCGCCGCCGAGGCCGCGTCGCTGGCGTGGGCGCGGTGCGACCCGACGGCACGCGCGACGGCGATCGCCTTCGCGCCCCCCGCGCGCTCGTACGTCTACGCCGGGCTGCTGGCCGACGCGCGCGGCCACCTCGCGCGGGTCGTCGCGGCGTGGCCCGGCCTGCTCGCGCTCG
The DNA here is from genome assembly GCA_011526095.1 of Myxococcales bacterium. Lineage (GTDB taxonomy): Bacteria > Myxococcota_A > Polyangia > Haliangiales > Haliangiaceae > WYBA01. The sequence goes on from WYBA01000058.1 coordinate 70,614, forward strand.
GCGCGGCGCACACGCACGGCCACGCGGAGATCATGCGGCTGCTGCTCGACGGCCGGTCGATCCGCGACGTCGTCGACGGGACGCTGGGCAAGCTGCGCGACCGGCCCGGCGCGCGGCGGATGGTGCGCGAGGCGCCGATCGACCTCGACGGGAGCGTCCTGCGCGACGCGATCGCCGGCCCGGCGATCGACGTCAACGATCTGCCCGTCGGGCCCGACGCGCGACGCACGTGGTACCGGTGGGCCGCGACGTGGCGGCGCGTGATCGAGGGCCGTCCCCAGGGCTCGCCGATCCGGTTCGGTGGGTTCGTGTCGCGCCACGCCCTCGAGCTCGAGGCGATCGCGCGCGCCGAGCGGACCGACGCGGCCGCGCTGCTGTCGTCGCTCCTCGCGCGGCTCGACCGGACCGGCGCGCCGGTGCCCGATCGCGCGTCGTCGCCGGCGCGCGAGATGGCGCGGCTGCGCGCCTGGCAGGAGACGCCAGGCGTTGCGGCGCGTCACCGACGCGAGTGACCTCGCCGCGCGTGGCGCGGGCGTGGCAAGCTCAGGGTCGTCAGGGTCGGATGATCGCTCCCGTGAACGTCCGCCTCCGCGGCGCCGAGCGGCTCGACGGCGACGTGTACCTGGGCAACACGCTGATGGCCCTGGCGTACGCATTCGGCAACGGGCTCGACGGGGACGTGCGGATCGAGGCGGAGACGGCGGAGGGCGTACAGATGATGCGGGGGCTGGTGCTCGGGGTCGGCGGGTGCACGCGGAGCGCGCCGCCGGGGCCGGACGAGGGGTCGCTCTATCAGGAGGGCGACGAGTGTTACCGGCAGCACGAGGCGGCGCGGGTGTTCCTCGATCCGCGGCCATGGGGCGAGCGCGGCTGATACGCTTGCGAGATGCGCGGATCGCGGACCGGCCTGCTCCTGGTGCTCCTCGCGGCGTGCGGTGGCGGCGGCGGTGACGACGACGGCGACCCGACGCCCGACGAGCTGGTGACCTACGGCGAGCCGTATACCGGCGGGGAGTTCCACCTCGGGCCGGTCGACTACGAGGAGACCGAGTGGCACAACGCGTGCGCGCCGGCCGGCGGCTACGCGCAGGAGATCCGCGCGCTCCAGGGCGAATACCTGGCGGGGCTGTGGGGCGGGCTGCCCGACGTCGCCGGCTACTGCGACGCCTGCATCTACGTGACGACCGACGCCGGCAAGTCGGCGCTGCTGCGCGTCGTCACCTACGGCGACACGACGCCGAACAGCATCGACGTCAGCCCGGAGGCGTTCGAGGTGCTCGACAGCGGCGAGTACCCGCGCGCGATGAGCTGGCAGCTCGCGCGGTGCAACGACACCGGCGCGATCCGCTACGAGCTGCAGACGGAGGCCAACCCGTACTGGACGAGCCTGTGGGTGCGCAACGCGCGCGTGCCGCTGGCGCGGGTCACCGTCACGAGCGCGAACCACCCGACGCCGGTCGAGCTGACCCGCGGCGGCGACGGCACGCTCACCGACGCCAGCGGCTTCGGCGAGGGGCCGTTCACGATCACGCTGACCAGCATCGACGGACAGACGATCAGCGACTCGTTCGTGTGGCCGGCGGGCGGCCTCGGCGGGGTGACGCTCGTCGGGGCGGGGAACTTCGAGTAGCCGCGCGGTCGAGGCCGCCGACTTCGATGTTCGAGAAGCTCGCGAGCGGGCGCCGTACGGCCATGCTCGACTCACCCCGCTCGGGTGATCGCGTCGGTTCAGTCCGCAACGGTCACAAGATGAGCCGCCAGCGCGGCCGCGCGCGGTGACAGACTGTGTCCATGGCAGGACGCAAGCGGGGGAAGCACACGCAGGCCGCGCGCGTGCTGCGGCTGCTGGACCGGCTGGCGGGGCGCCGCCACGGCGTGGCGCTGAGCGTGCTGGCCGACGAGCTCGACGTCACCGAGCGCCAGGTGCGGCGCGACGTCGACGCGCTGCTCGAGGCCGGGCACGACGTCGTGGTCGGCCCTCGCGACGGCCGGGCGACGGTGCGGCTGGTGAGCGCCTCGGCGCGCGCGGTCGTCGTGACGCGGCGCGAGCGCTACACGCTGCTCGGCGTGCTCCGCGTGTTCGACGTGCTGCGCGGCACGCCGTTCTTCGACGACGTCGAGAGCCTGTTCGAGAAGCTCACGGAGACGATGTCCGCCGACGAGCGCGACGAGCTGGAGCGGTTCGGCGAGCGGTTCGCCTACGTCCCCGACGGCGGGCGCAAGCCCTACGACGGCAAGGACGACGTGGCCGACGCGCTCCAGACCGGGGTGCTCGACCGCCGGCTGGTCCAGTACACCTACCGCGCGCCGACCGGCAAGCGCCACGGCGGCACGCTCGCGCCGTACGCGCTCGCGCTGTACCGCAACGGGCTGTACGTCGTCGGCCAGCGCGTCGCGACCGGCGCGGACGCGGGCGCGCCGCTGCCGTCCACGCGGCCGTTCGTCTACGCGGTCGAGCGGTTCGTCGAGGCGACGGTGCTCCGCAAGACGCGGTTCGAGGTGCCGCCGGGCGTCCGGCTCGCGGAGCTGTTCGAGGGCGCGTTCGGGATCTTCTTCAACGGCGAGCCGACGCGCGTCGTGATCGACTTCTCCGCCGAGCTGGCCGAGTGGGTCCAGGCGCGCGTGTGGCACCGCACGCAGCAGGTGGCGGCGCGGCGCGACGGCGGCGTGCGGCTCGAGATGGACGTGGTCAACACGACCGAGGTCGTGCCGTGGGTGATGTCGTTCGGCCCGCACGCGCGCGTCGTCGCGCCAGAGGCGCTCGCGACGCGCGTGCGCGACGAGCACCTCGCGGCGGTGGACGCGGGGGAAGGACGGCGGCGGCGCCGGCCTACTCGGGCGCCAGCCGGATCGTCAGCTCGTGCGTCGCTTCGGTCGGCTCGCCATCGGCGTCGCGTGGCCGCGGAAACACCCACGACCGGAGCAGGCCCTCGACGCAGGTGCCCAGCTCGGCGTCCGGCGCGGTGACCTTGCCGTCACGGGTCCGCCCGTTCTCGAGCACGGTGAACGACAGCCGCAGCGCGCCCCGGATCGACGGATCGCGCTTCAGCGCGTCCTTGTAGCAGCGGCGGAGGCCCCCCAGGTACGCCGACGCGATCTTGCGCGAGACCTCGGGCGCCTCGGAGCTCGACGTGTCGATGACGACCCGACCACGCACCTCGCGGTCCGAGGTCCCCTGCGCCGACGCGCCCGCGCCGGCGTCGGGCCGCTCGCCGACGCGTACCTCGGCCCCCGCCCGCTTGACCTCGTCGAGCTGCGCGGCGAGGTCGGCGCCCGGCGCGCGCCGGTAGGTGCCATCGACCGCCAGGTCCTCTGCCGTGACGACCTCGCCGGTCATCGCGAGGACGTTGGTGACGACCCCCTCGTCGGGCCCGGCGTCGGGCGCGGCGGAGACGCGCGCCGCGGCGGCGTCGGGCCGCGCCGCCGCGGGTTCGTTCGCGACGGGCGCGGTCGTCGCGGTCGCGGGCGCCGCGTCCAGCGCGACCGCCAGGGGGGCCGCGGGGGCAGCGCTCGACGGCGCCGACGGCGGCGCGCCGCCCGACGAGGCCGCCGTCGGCGTCGATCGGTCCCGTTCGCAGCCGCCCGCCGCGGCCAGCACCACCACCAGGAGCACATGGGCACGCATCCCCTGATTAGACACCATGCGGGCGCGGGCGTGACGCCGCGCGCCGTAACCCCGCCGCGACGCGCGGAGTCTGAGCGGACACCCGGTTCGCTGCTTCCCAGGAGACTCCCCATGCGCACGCTCGCTTCGCTCGCTCTCGTCCTGTCGCTCGCCGCCTGCGGCGGCTCGTCCACGCCCGCCGCGCAGGAGCCGGCGAGCACCACGTCCGCCGACGAGGCGCCCGCGCCGACCGCGGACATCGTCGACACCGCCGTCGCGGCCGGCTCGTTCACGACCCTCGTCGCGGCGGTCCAGGCGGCCGGCCTCGTCGACACGCTCAAGGGCGAGGGCCCGTTCACCGTGTTCGCCCCGACCGACGAGGCGTTCGCCAAGCTGCCCGCCGGCACGGTCGAGGCCCTGCTCGCCGACCCGGCCGCGCTCGCCGCCGTGCTCACCTACCACGTCGTGCCGGGCAAGGTGACGGCGGACGCGGTGGTGTCGCTCACCTCGGCGACGACGGTGCAGGGCGCGGACATCGCGATCGACGCCTCGTCCGGCGTGAAGATCAACGACGCGCAGGTGATCCAGGCCGACGTGATGGCGACCAACGGCGTCATCCACGTGATCGACACCGTCCTGCTGCCGCCGCAGTAGGCGCGCCGGGCGACGTAACGCCCGCGCCCGCGGGCGCGTCCGAGCCGCATGACGCTCCCTGCTGGCAAGACGGTCGAGGTCTTCTACGACGGCGACTGCCCGCTGTGCATGCGGGAGATCCGGATGCTGATGCGCCGCGACCGCGCCGGCCGGATCCAGTTCACCGACATCGCCGCGGCGACGTTCGACCCGGCGGCGTACGGCAAGGACCACGCCGACTTCATGGCGCGGATCCACGGGCGCCTGCCCGACGGCACGTGGATCGAGGGCGTCGAGGTGTTCCGCCGGCTCTACGCGGCGATCGGCTTCGGCTGGATCGTCGCCGTGACCCGCGTGCCGGGCGTCTCGCACCTGCTGCGGCTCGGCTACCACCTGTTCGCGAAGAACCGCCTGCGCCTGACCGGCCGGTGCGCGCCCGACGGGACGTGCGCCGTGCCGGCCGCGCGCGCGCCGGCCGAGCTGGGCTGACGGCCGCGCGTGGCGGCGCCGCTCACTTCTTCTTCGCGACGGCCTCGCGCACCCGGACGCCGTCGACCGGGATCGACGCGGGGTCCTTGACGTAGAGCTCGGTGTAGCCGCACTTGCGGCACACCGCGGCGGACATCCACACGGGGCTCGCCGCCCCGCCCGACGAGCGAAGCTCGTCGGGACCCACCCCGCCAAGAGTCTCGCCGACGAGCCCGAGCTTCTCGTCGCCCATGAAGGTCTTGCCGACCACCGCCGTCGCGATCGACAGCGGCCGCAGCGCGTTCATGTCGCCGCGCTCGGACACCTCGTCGATGAGGAGGACGCGGTCGTGCTGGCAGCGCGGGCAGGTGTGGGTCGTGCGCATCCGCGCGTCGTACACGCCGGGAACGATTGACCCTAGCGGGGCACGAGCGTGCCCGGGTCACCTGGCCCGCTGGGGTCATCCGTTCCCCTGGCGCACCGCGCGCGGTCGCGCACTTGCCGCGCGCGGCGCGTCGGCACGCCGCTCGCAATCGCGTCCGACCACACGCCGCAGCACCCCCCCGCGGCGAAAGGGAGGAACGACATGAACCTGATCAAGCGTCTCGCGCACGACGAAGAAGCCGGCACCGCCGTCGAGTACGGCCTCATCACCGCGGTGATCGCGGTCGCGCTGATCGCGGCGCTCGTCGCGTTCCGCGACGAGATCTCCGGGATGTTCAACCGCGCCGGCAACCGCGTCCGCACCACCACCTGATCACCCGCCCCCCACCACGATGCTCGCCACCGCCGCCACCGTCGCCCTCGTCGCCCTCGCCGCCGCCGCGGCGTGGAGCGACCTGCGCCGCCGCCGGGTGTCCAACCGGCTGGTGCTGCTCGGGCTCGGGGCGGCGCTCGCCGTGCGCGCCGCGACGCTCGACCCGGTCACGATCGGGCTCGGCGTCGCGGGCGCCGCGGTCGGACTGGCGCTGCTGCTGCCCGCGTTCGCGGCGCGCTGGGTCGGCGGCGGCGACGTCAAGCTGCTCGCCGCGCTCGGCGCGTTCCTCGGTCCGTCGGGCGCGCTGCTCAGCGGTCTCGTCGGGATCGCGCTCGGCGGCGTGCTCGCGTTCGCGATGGCGCTGGCCGGCGGGTTCGGCCGGCAGGTCGTCGCCAACCTCGGCGCGTCGATCACCACGCTGACCGCGCCGCTCGCCCCGCGCCGCGCCCGCGCCCACGTCGTGCCGCTGGCGGTGCCGCTCGCCGTCGGCTGCGTCGCGGTCCAGCTGTTCGCCACCGGAGGTGCGCTGTGACCCCGAACCGCTCGAGCCGCCGTCAGCGCGGCGCGATCAGCGTCGAGCTCGCGCTCGGGCTGCCGCTGCTCGTCATGGTCGTGATGGGCGGCGTGCACTTCGGCCAGGTGCTGAAGACGCGCCACCAGCTCGGCGACGCCACCGGCTACGCCGCGCGCGCCGCGTCGCTGCGCGCGACCACCAACGCCAACCAGATCCGCGCGCTCGTCCAGGACCGCCTCGGCGCCTCGTCGGGCTGCGCGTCGCTCACCGTCACGACCGCGACCGCGACCGACGCGCTCGGCGTCCGCCGGCTCGAGGTCACGTCGCGGTGCACCGTCGCCACCGGCATCGGCGGCGAGCTGCTCGGGTTCCTCGGCCCCGCCGAGGTCACCGCGCGCGCGTCGATGCCCTACTGATCAGGCGGGGCTCGTCGCCCCGCTCGTCGGGCGGAGCCCGCCGGGCCCCACCCCACCCAGAAGCCGTCTGCTCACCCCGGAGTCCCCCATGTCCCGCAGCACCGTCAAGGCCGGCGCCGCGCGCGCCGGCGCCCTCGGGTTCCTCGCGGTCGCGCTCGGCTGCGCCGCGCTCGCCGCGTTCGCGCTCGCCGGCACGATGAAGTCGCGCTACTCGGGCGCGCGCGTCGAGCCGGTCGTCGTCGCCCGCGCCGAGCTGCGCGCCGGCCAGCCGCTCACCGCGGAGCTGTTCGAGGTCCGCGACTGGCCGGCCGACGTGCTGCCCGACGGCACGTTCTCGTCGGTCGAGGCGCTGATGGCGGCCTACGCCGGCGCGACCCCGACCGTCGGCATCCTCGCCGGCGAGCCGCTCGTCGCCGGGCGGCTGTCGTCGGCGCGCTCCGGCACCGGCGTCGCCGCGCTGCTGCGGCCTTCGATGCGGGCGATCGCGGTCGAGGTCGACGACGCCGCGGGCTACACCGGCCTGCTCTACCCCGGCGCGATCGTCGACGTCGTCGCGACCGTGCGCGACCCGATGGGCCGCGGGCCGTCGTCGCGGATCGCGGTGCAGCACGCGCGCGTGCTGTCGGTCGGGCTCGACACCGACGTCGCCAACCGCCGCGTCCAGCGCGACGGCAGCGGGCTCGACGGCGCGGCCGACAAGGGCACGTACGTCACGCTCGAGGTCGCGCCCGACGAGGCCGAGATCCTCGCGGTCGCGCGCGCCGAGGGCCGGATCGACCTGGTGCTGCGCAACGCCGCCGACGACGCGGTGATCGACACGACCGGCGCGACGCCCGCGCAGTTCAGCGCGTTCGCCACGCCCGAGGTCGCCGTGCTCGACGACGACGCGGCCGCCGCGCCGCGCGGCCGCGAGGCGCGCGCGCCGACGGTGAAGCGCGACAAGCGGCGGATCCAGATCAGCGCGTCCGACGCCCCGGACGCCCCCACCACCGCGGCCGCCTCGGGCGGCGCGATCGAGGTGCTCCATGCGAAGTGAGCTGCTCCTGGCCACCCTGGCGTGCGCGGCCGCCGCGCCCGTCGCCCTCGCACCGCGCGCCGCCGTCGCCGACGAGGCCGACGCCGGAAGCCGGCGCCCCCCGCTCGAGGTCGCGGTCGGCAGCTCGCTGCACCAGCGCCTCGGCAAGAACATCACCCGCGTCGTCGTCGGCGACAGCGAGATCGCCTCGGTCACGGCGTTCGACCCCGACCAGCTGCTGATCAGCGGCCTGCGCCCCGGACGCACGACCGCGACGGTGTGGGTCGGCGGCGAGGCGCGCGTGCTCGAGATCGACGTCGGCTGGCCGGTCGACGCGATGCGCGCCGCGCTCAAGAAGGCGCTGCCCGGCGGCGACAAGCTCGACGTCGCGTCGGCCGGCACGGCGATCCTGCTGTCGGGCCAGGTCGGCACGCCCGAGGAGCTGGCGCGCGCCGAGGAGATCGTGCTCGGCATCGCGGCGGGCGTCTACGCCGGCGGCGAGCCGACCGTGGTCAACGCGATGACGCTGACCGGCGCGCAGCAGGTCCAGCTCGAGGTCGCGTTCGCCGAGGTGTCGCGGTCGAGCCTGCGCGAGATCGGCTTCAACTTCTGGAGCAAGGACTACTTCCGCGGCTCGGGCACCGGGTTCGCCGGCGGCATGCTGTCGCCGGGCACCGGCCTCGACTCGGCGTCGCCCGAGCTGTCCGGCAACGCCGACCTCGGCGGCCTCAACCACCAGGACGCGGGGTTCGGCGCCGACGGGCTGCCGCTGACCGACGCGGTGCCGCTGGTGTCGGCGCCGCTGTCCGGCGCGTTCGGGTTCGTGTTCTCGAGCACCCTCGGCGGCTTCCCGTTCTCCGCCGCGCTGTCGCTGATGTCGTCGAAGGGCTACGCCCGCACGCTGGCCGAGCCGACGCTGGTCGCGATGAGCGGCAAGAGCGCGTCGTTCCTCGCCGGCGGCGAGTTCCCGGTGCCGCTGCCGCAGGGCCTCGGCCAGGTCGGCGTCGACTACCGCAAGTTCGGCATCCAGCTCGCGTTCACGCCGATGGTGTCGGGCGACGACATCCAGCTCGACCTCGCGGTCACGGTGTCGGACGTCGACCCGTCGCTCGGCGTCACGCTGGAGAACACGCGCGTGCCGGGCCTGCGCGAGCGCCACTCGCAGACGACGATCCGGCTGCGCGACGGCCAGTCGTTCGTGGTCGCGGGCCTCCTGTCCGACGAGGTGCGCTCGACGGTCGACAAGGTGCCGCTGCTCGGCGACATCCCGGTGCTCGGCGCGCTGTTCAAGTCGAGCGCGTACCAGCGGTCCGAGACCGAGCTGCTGGTGGTCGTGACCGCGCATCTGGTCCAGCCGCTCGACGAGCGCCCGCCGCTGCCCGGCGAGAGCGCGACGGTCGACCCCGGTGACCTGGAGCTGTTCTTGCTTCATCGCCACGAGAGCCTGCCGGGCGGGGACAGCGAGCCCCGCCGCAAGCGCAAGGCGAAGCCCGCCGGCGCGGTCGGCTTCGCCCGGTGAGGTAGCGCGTCCCGCAGGCCCGAAGGAGTCCGCCATGAGCCACGACGACCACGAGCCCGAGCACACGATCGTCGAGCTGCCGCGTCCCGGCGCTCGCCCGGGGCGCGCCGCCGCGGTCGCCCCGGCGCCGCCGCCCGCGGCGCGCCCGCGCAAGCTGCCGGCGTTCGTCCCGGCCGAGACGGTCGTGCCGACGGTGTCGTACCGCGGCGCGACCAGCGCGGCGGCCTCGGGCGCCGCGGCCGCGGCCGCGATCGCCTCGCTGCCGGCGTTCGACGCCGAGCCCAGCGTGGTCGCGGTCGTGCCGCAGCCGCCGCGCCCCCGTCCGCGCCTCGCCGACGCGACGCCGGTGCCCGCGCCGGTGCCCGCGCCCGCGGTCCAGCCGCGCGGCGAGCTGACCGTCGTGTTCGGCTGCCGCGGCGGCGCCGGCGCGACGACCCTGGCGATCAACGTCGCGGCGCAGCTCGTCCGCGCCCGGCGCACCGCGTGCGTCGTCGACCTCGACCTGCAGCTCGGCGACGTGTTCGTCGCGCTCGACCTGCCGCCCGAGACCTCGCTCGCCGCGGTCGCGCGCGAGGCCGGCGCGCTCGACGCGGTGGCGCTGCGCCGACGCCTCGGCCAGCACGCCTCGGGCGTGTGCGCGCTGACCCAGGTCGGCCACCTCGACGACCTCGACCCGCAGCTCCCCGCGCACCTGCCCGCGCTGTTCGACACGCTGCGGGCGCACTTCGACCACGTGATCGTCGACGGCGTCCGCGACTTCGGCGACGCGGCGCTCGCCGCGCTCGACGCCGCGACGCGGATCATCGTCGTCGTCACCCAGGACGTCGCGTCGGTGCGCCGCGCGGCGCGCGTGATCACGCTGCTCCGCCGGCTCGGGGTCCCCGACGCGCGGATCCAGCTCGTCGTCAACCGCGCCGAGCGTGGCGCTGCCGTCGACGACGCGGCGATCGAGCGCGCGCTCGGGCTGCGCCTCGCCGCCCGCGTCCGCGAGGACGCCCGCGCCGCCGAGGCGCTCGACGCCGGCGCGCTGCTGCTCGACCTCGCGCGCTCTCGCCCGATCGCCGGCGACGTCGCGCGCGTGGCGGAGCTGCTGCGGGGCGAGCGCGACCTGGCCACGGCGCCCGCGCCGGCCCGTGGCGGCCTGCTCGGCCTGTTCGGCCGCAAGGGAGGCAAGTGATGCGCCTGCAGCAGCGACTCCACCGCGCCACCGCCGACCACGCCGCCGCCGCGCCGGTCGCGCACGGCGCCTACGGCGACGCCCGCGAGGATCTGGCGTCGATCGCCGCGCGCCTGCACGCCAAGGTGCTCGACCGGCTCGACCTCGCCGCCGTCGCGCAGCTCTCTCCCGACGAGCTGCGCGGCCGGCTGCGCACGATCATCGAGCAGCAGGCGCTGGCCGAGGGTGTCGTCGTGTCGAGCGCCGAGCTCGCCGCGCTCGTCGACCAGACGCTCGACGAGCTCACCGGTTACGGCCCGCTCGAGGTGCTGCTGAGCGACCCGACCGTGTCCGACGTGCTGGTCAACGGCCACGACCGGGTGTTCGTCGAGCGCGAGGGCAAGCTCGCCCTCACCGACATCCGGTTCCGCGACGACCGCCACCTGCTCCACACGATCCAGCGCATGGTCGCGCGGATCGGCCGCCGCATCGACGAGAGCTCGCCGATGGTCGACGCGCGCCTGCCCGACGGCAGCCGCGTCAACGCGGTGATCCCGCCGCTGGCGATCGACGGCCCGGCGCTGTCGATCCGGCGGTTCTCGAACAAGCGCCTCGACGGCAACGAGCTGGTCGCGCGCGGCGCGCTGTCGGCCGACATGCTGAACTACCTGCACCTCGCGGTGCGCGCGCGGTGCTCGATCCTGGTGTCGGGCGGCACCGGCGCCGGCAAGA
>WYBA01000452.1 GCA_011526095.1 Myxococcales bacterium
CGGGCGCCGCGGCCCCGGGCGTGTGGTCGACCGCGCTCCCGAGCGCCCGGTCGATCGCGCCCACCGCCGCCGCGACCGCGGCCTCCGCGTCGGCCCGCAGGAGCGCGCGGGTCGCCGCCGCGAGCTGCGCGTCGCCGGGCGCCGCCGCCGCCGTCCCGGCGATCAGCGCGAGCAGCGCGCCCAGGTCACGGCGACCGGGGGTGAAGCTCGGCTGGGCGATCGCGGCGCGGACGCGGTCGACGTCGGCGGAGGCGGGGGCGGTCATCGGGGGGCACGGTGTCGCACAGGTTCACGCCAGCGGCCAGGTCTGGCGCGCCAGCTCGGGCGCGAGCGCGGCGAGGCCGGCGCGGACGCGATGGATCGTCGGGCGCTGCGCCGCGCGCCGCGCCAGCGCCGCGCCGAGCACCTCCCCGACCGGCGTGCGCAGCCGCGCGAAGTGCTCGCGCGCGAGCCGCTCGGCCGCGCCGCCGACGTGCTGGGTCAGCACGTCCTTGAGCGAGTCGCCGCCGATCAGCACGTGGCCGGTGAGCAGCTCGTACGCCAGGCAGGCGAACGCGTAGACGTCGACGGCGTACGGCTCGCCGGTGTCGCGGCCGCTCCACACCTCGGGCGCGCCGTAGTGCGGGCTGCCGCACCCCGGACGCACGCGGCGCCCGGCGAGGCCGAAGTCGACCAGCACCGGCGTGGAGGTGCCCTCGCGCAGGATGACGTTGGCCGGCTTGAGGTCGAGGTGGGCGACGCGCGCCTCGTGCATCGTCTGCAGGCCGGCGGCGATCCCGTCGAGCAAGCGCAGCGCGCCGGCGACGTCGAGCGCGCCGACGTCGAGCACGCGCTCGAGCGTCGGCCCCGGCACCAGCTCCATCACCAGGATCGGCTTGGGGCGCGCGCCGGCGTCGAACGTGACGAACCGGGCGAGGCTGGGGTGCGACGGGACCGCCAGCAGCGCGCCGGCCTCCTCGCGGAACATCGCCTCGAACTCCTGGACGGACAGGTTGCGCGCGGCGCCGCCGTCGTAGTCCGGGACCTTGAGCGCGACCTGCTCGGCGTCCGGGTCGTGGCGATCGTCGAGCCGACACGCGACGAACACCGAGCCGCCGGCGCCCTGGCCGAGCGGGCGCTGGACGTAGAACCCGCCGATCGAGCGCGACGCCGGCAGCCACGCCGGCAGCGCCGCCGGATCGGCGGCGGGCTCGGCGACCGCGTCGCTCCGGCTGCTGGCGCGCGCCGCGGGCGCCGCGGGCGCGGTCAGCGGGAGCTGCGAGACGCGGGCCATGACGACGCCGAGCACGCGCGCGACCAGCGGGATCTGGTCGTCGGCAACCGCCGCCGCGACGACTCCCGCCGCGTCGACCACGGCGTCGGTCGTCTCGACGCTGCCGCGACGGACGCGCTCGACCGCGATCGTGAGGGCGTGGAGCGCGGCCGGGCTGGTCGGCGCCGCGACCGGCAGGCCGAGCCGCCGGCGCGCGCCGACGACGAGGTCGGCGAGCACCGCGCACGCCTGCGCGACCTCCTCGATCCACGCCGGGCCGACCTCGCGCACGCCGCGGGCGCGGGCGACGACGTCGAGCGCGCGGACCGCGCGCGCCAGGCTCACGCGCAGCGCGTCGGTGCGCGGCGACGACAGCGCGCCGAGCGCGCGCGGCACGCCCGCCGCCGCGGTCACCGCGTCGAGCGTCGCCGCGCGGTCGTCGGGGTCCGCCGCCTGCGCCGCGGCCTGCATCGCCGTCGCGTAGGCCTCGAGCGTCGCGCGGATCTCCGGGACCATCGACGCCTCGCGCGCGATCGCGAAGTCCTCGTCGGGGTCGAGCGAGGTCGCCCACCCGGCGAGCAGGTCGCTCGGCTCGAGCTGCTCGTCGCGCAGCAGCGCGTCGAACGCGCGGGTCAGCGCCGCCCACACCGCGCGCCGCAGCGGCGACGCCTCGTGGCGCGCGCGCGGCAGCAGCGCGCGGACGACCGCGAGCCGGCGCTCGCGCAGCGCCTGGGCGTCGCCCGTCGCGGCGTCGGCGTCGATCACGCGGACCAGCGCGCGCAGCCGGGCGAACCGCAGCGTGCGGTGCGCGACCTGCCCGACCTCGACCGCGCCCTCGCGCGCGAGCAGCGCGCGCTCGAGCCGGCCCTGGACGTCGGCGAGCACCGCGGCGCCGGCCTGGCCGCGCGTCACCTCGTCGCCGCGCGCGAGCAGCGCCATGACCGTGCCGTCGGACAACAGCTCGATGTCGAGCTCGCGCAGCGTCCGCAGCGCGTGGCGGCGCTCGACCGCGTCGCCGTCGGCGTCGGCATCGTCGGCGGCGCGCTCGAGGAACTCGACCGCCTCGGCCGCGACGTCCGCGGCGGCGCGCGCCGCGCGCATCGCCTCCGCGAGGTGGCCGGCGCGGACCGCGCGGCGCGCGGCCTCGGCGTGCGCCGCGAGCGAGCCGCCGACCTCGGCGGCGCTGCCGGTGAGCTCGGCGGCGAGCGCCGCGAGCAGCGCGGTGTGGCCGTCGTCGTCGCGGCGATCGGTCGCGCGCGCGCGATCGAGCCAGGCGATCGCGGCGTCGACCGCGCGGTCGGCGTCGGCGCCGGTCTCGCGCCGCAGCTCGACGACGCCGTCGATCGCGTCGAGCCCGCCGCGCTCGATCGCGCGCGCGGCGAGCTGGTCGGCGATCTCCGGCTCGACCGCGTACGCGCCGCCGAGGCCGGCGACGACGGCGCGCGCCACGCCGGCGTCGCGCGCGATCAGCGGGCCGTCGAGCAGCTCGACGCAGCGGCTGGCGGCGGTGGGATCGAGCTCGACGCGCGCGGCCAGCGACGTCGCGCCGCGCCGCCACCACGTCGGGCTGGCGTCGGGCGACAGGTCCGCGTCGAGCTCGTCGGCGAGCTGGGCGTCGGCGCTCGCGATCAGGCCGCGCGCGACCGCGGCGTGGCGCCACACCAGCGACTCGCGGTCGGCGAGCAGCCGCCACCACGCCGCGCGCACCGAGGCGCGGGCCAGCGCGACGACGCCGCTGTCGTCGTCCTGGCGCAACCGCCGCACCGCCTCGCGCGCGGCGCGCTCGAGCACCCGCGCGGCGAGCCGCCGCGACGGCAGCGAGCCGGTCGACGGCTCGGCCAGCCACGCGCGCTCGAGCTCGTCGCTGGACAAGAGGGCCAGCGCCAGCCCGTCCGCGGCGATCCCGGCCGACAGCGGCGCCGAGAGCGCCGCGGCGACGCGGATCCGCGTCAGCGCGCCGGGCAGCGGCCGCCGCGACGCCAGCGCCAGCGACGCCGCCAGCGCGATGAACGTGTCGGCGTCGCCGCCGCCGAGCTGCTCGAGCGTGCGCCGGCCGAGCTCGCGCCGCTCCGCCCCCGGCGGCAGCGCGCCGGCGAGCTCGAACGTCGCGATCGCGGCGGCCGCGGGCGCGAGGAAGTCCATGTCGGCGAGCAGGCCGTCGGCGAGGGCGACGCGGACCGCGCCGAGCAGCGCCTGCGGGTCGAGCCCCTCGAGCGGCGCGCTGTGGCGATCGGCGGTCATCGCGGCGAGCGCGGCCATGCCCTGGCGCCACGTCCGGCGACGCTCGTCCGGATCGCCGAGCGCGCCCAGCTCGGCCAGGGCGGCGACGTACGCGCGACCGGTCCCCATGCGCTCGCGATCATATCGCCGCCGCTGCTTGCCGGGGGCGCGCCGCGCCGCCATCCTGCGCCGGATGACCCAGGCGCCGCAGATCACCGTCGACCGGCTGGGGCGCCTGCGCGCCCACATCGTCACCACGGAAGGGCCGGAAGGACCGAAGGGGCCGCCGCGCCAGGTCGTCGTGCTGCTCCACGGCTTCGGCGCCTCCGGTGACGATCTGCTCGCGCTGGCGGAGTGGATCGATGTTCCGGGCACGGCGTGGGTGTTCCCCGAGGCGCCGATGGAGCTCGGCGGCCTCTACGGCGACGCCCGCGCGTGGTGGATGATCGACCTCGCGCGCCTCGATCGCGACATCGCGCGCGGCGCCCACAGCGACCGCTCCGAGGAGCAGCCGGAGGGCCTGCCCGAGGCGCGCGCGGCCGTGCTCGAGCTACTCGACGCGGTCCGCGCCCGGTTCGGCGTGCCGGACGACCGCGTCGTCCTCGGCGGCTTCTCGCAGGGCGCGATGCTCGCGCTCGACGTCATCCTCCACACCGACCGCGCGTTCGCCGGCGCGCTGCTGCTGTCGGGGACGCTGATCTCGCGCGCCGCGTGGGCGCCGCGGATGGCCGCGCGCGCCGGCCTGCGCGCGCTGCAGTCGCACGGCAGCCGCGACGCGCTGCTGTCGTTCCGCGCCGCCGAGACGCTGCGCGACCTGCTCGCCGCCGCCGGCTGGCGCCTCGACTGGATCCCGTTCGAGGGCGCCCACGAGATCCCGCCGCCGCTGCTCGAGGAGGTCGCGACGTTCCTCGACGAGCTGGCGGGCTGATCGCGCCGAGCGGGCACGGCCGCGTAGAGCGGGGACGGCCGCGTAGAGCGGGGACGGGAAGGTCCCCGCTCTCACAGCTGCCCGATGTACTCCTGGATCAGCGCGCAGAACACCGCGTCGTCGGGGCAGCAGATGTCGAGCGGGTTCTCCGTGTACATCTCGCTGTGCATGCACACCTTCGAGCCGCGGCTCGGGTAGTAGTAGGCCCAGAAGAAGCACATCTCGTCGTTGGCCGACTCGCCGAACTGCACGCGCTGGCCGCTGTCGTTGACGTACTTGCAGGTGAACCGGAAGCCGCCGTCGACCGGCACCTGGATCGGCGGGTCGTGGAACACGGTCTCGGGCTCGGACCAGCTGAACGGGTCCGGCGCGTAGACCATCGTCCCGCCGCCGCCCTCGGTCGCGGTCATCTCGACGTCGACGTCGGTGCCGAGGTGGTGGGTGTGGCCGGTGATCGCGAAGATGTTGACGTCGTCGAGCGACGACGGCAGCGGGAAGTACACCGGCCCCAGGGTCTGCTCGACGCCCGGCTGGTTCGGCAGGTCGATGTCGGGGCTGCCGATGAACAGGAAGTCCGCCTCGTGGACGAAGTCCGCGTCCGCCATCGCGTGGAACGTGCTCTCGGCCTCGACCGTGATCGTCTCCGACGGCGAGGTGTTGATGAAGTGCATCTCGAGGCGGATCACCTGCTCCGGCTGGAGGGTGAACGCCACGCCCGGCGGGAGCTGCAGCACCTCGTCGGCGCGCTGGGTGATCATCAGCGGCGCGCCCTTGGTCGGATCGAGCGTGTCGACGAACGGCTCGCACGGCGTCGGCGTGTCGTTCAGCTCGCCGCTGGCCATCCGGTAGATGATCAGGTGGTGCGAGCCGCCGGCGAGCGCGTTCTCGATCGAGTGGATCTTCACCGGGATGTCGTTGCCCAGCGACAGCGTCACGCAGCGCGTGTCCTCGACGCCGGGCGCGACGTCGACCGGGCCCCACCGCAGCGTGTAGGTCTGGCCGCCGGGGTTGCCGTCGACGGGCGTGGCGTCGGGCGGCGCGTCGGACGTGTCGCCGCCGCAGGCGGCCGTGACCAAGATCGGGACGAAGCAGAGCGCGGCCTGTGCCGCGCGGACGAACGTACAGCGCATGATCCCTCCGGGGTGGCGGCAGTATCGCCAGCGGCCCGGGGGGCCGGGTAGCGAAATCGCTGCGCGTCGCGCGCGGCCCGGCGTGGCCCGGCGTGGCCCGGCGTGGCCCGGCGTGGCCCGGCGTGGGACGCTGACCCGTCAGTCGACCGGGTCGAGCCAGCCGATCCTCGCCACCCACCCGCCGTCGGCGTCGCGCACCGCGGCCTCGACGGCGATCCGGCCGGCGGCATCGACGCCGACGCCCGCGACCAGCCGGGGCTCCTCGGCCCCGTCCATCGCCAGCGCGTGGAGGTCGATGATCTCGCCGTCGCGCCACAGCACCGCGCGCGGCAGCCACCCGGCGTCGAGCGCGAGCCCGACGACGTCGCCGTCGTCGCCGATCGCCTGGGCGACGGCGAGCGCCGGGCCGCCCGGCAGCGCCGGCAGCTCCTCGATCGCCTCGCCGCGGATCACGAACGCGACGAGCTGGTGCCCCAGCCGCTCGGCGAACCCGGCGATCTCGCCGCCGGCGTTGACCGCGCGCGGGAAGCCCGAGCGCTGCTGGTGCAGCAGGGGCAGCGGCGTCGCCGCGGCGCCAGGCGCGTCCCACCGCACGGCGACGAAGCCGACGCCGCCGATCGCCGGCCCGACGACCTCGCCGACGATCGCGCCGTCGGGCGTGACCGCGCGCGCCACGCCGATCGGCAGGCTCCGGTCGAGCACGGCGAGCTCGACCGCCGGCGCGTCGAGCCCGGCCCACACGCACGGCCGCGTCGGGACCTCGCCGTCGGGGTCACCGACCGCGCCGACGAGCTGCCCGTCGTCGCCGACCGCGATCGCCAGCCCGCCGGCGCGCGCCGCCGGCACGTCGAGCGCGACCCGCCCGCGCTCGGTCCAGGCCACGGGCCGGCGCGCGTGCTCGCCCACGACGAGCCCGGCGCCGCCCGCCCACGCCACGCCGCCCGGCTCGCCCAGCACCGTCGCCGCGCCGCCCGGCGCGATCCGGACCGGCACCGCGGCGGGATCCCACGCGTCGCCGCCGGCGTAGCCGACGATGCTGCCGTCGCGCCCCATCGCCAGCGGCGCCGCGAACGCGGTCGAGGCGGGCGGCTCGAGCACGGTGACGCGGTAGCGCGGCGGCGCGGGCGCCGCGTCGCACGCCGCGACTGCGACCGCGAGCCCGAGCCCGCACCATCGACGACGCCCCCGTGTCGTGCCCTCCATGACGCCAGCCTCCCGGCCTCGCGGCCCGTCGCCGGCACCATGGATCCCACCGCGCGCGCGTCAACTCGCCTCACGGGCCGCCTCACGGAGCGCCGCGGCCGCGGGAGCGCCGACGCGCGGCGTCACAGGAGGTCAGCCGCCGATGCGCGTGAGCTTGTACCCGCGCGCCTCGAGCATCGCGACGACGCTGTCCGGGCCGACCAGGTGCGCCGCGCCGACCGCGACGAACCCGCCGCCGTCGGCGGCGAGCTGCTCGATCGCCGCGATCCACGACCGGTTCCGGGCCACCAGCATCTCCTCCATCATCTGATCGAACTCGGCATCGGGGCGGCCGGTCTTGCTCCAGCTCTCCTTGTCGAGCGACAGCCGCACCATCGCGTCGCCGTCGCCGCTGACGTAGGCCGACAGCAGCTCGCGGGTCTTGGCCTCGAGCTGCCCGGCGTCGTCGAGCATCGCCTTGAGCATGCGCCCGTCCATCCACTTGCCGAGCAGCGCGATCTGGAGCGCCGGCTCCTCCAGGTAGATCACGTCCTTGCTCGCCTTCTTGGCCTCGAACACGAACGCGAGGTCCATCGGCTGGGTCTGCGGCAGGTACTTGACCTGCACGACCGTGCTCGCGGCCGTGGCGGTCATCTCCTTCATGCCCTCGACCAGGTTCGCGCCGATCAGGTCGGACAGCTTCTTCCAGTACTCGTCGCCGAGCTCGTCCTTCAGCGTCTTGCCGTCGGAGCGCTGGGCGATCGTGAGCAGCGACGGGTCGAGCACGTTGGTCTCGACCGCGAGCGTCTTGCTGGCGCGGAACGCGTCCCACACCACCGACGGCAGGCGCGTCGGGTCGACGCCGATGTGGAACGTGCCGAGCAGGTGGACCCGCTGGCCGTCCTTCTCGGCGACCCAGAAGAACGGGCGCGTGATCGGGGCCTTGGCGACGTCGAGCGTGGCGTCGCTGGCGGTCGCGGTGCCCGTACCGGCCTCGGCGCCCGTGCCCGTCGCGGCTTCTGCCCCCGTGCCCGTGCCCGTGCCCGTCGCCATGCCCGTCGCGGCCGCCGTGCCCGTGGCGGCCGCGGTCGCCGCGCCGCCGCCCTTCTTCGCGGCCTCCTCCTTCTTGCACGCCGCTCCTGCGGCGAGCGAGACCAGGGCAGCGAGCGAGACGACGGCGAGACGCGATGCGCGCATGCCGCGGGTGTAGCACGCGCCGGCGGCTACCCGTCGCGCTCGATCACGATCGCCGCGCCGAGCCCGCCCGCCGCGCACGCCGCGACGCACGCCAGCCCGCCGCCGCGGCGGCGCAGCTCGTTCGCCGTCTGCACGAGCTGGCGCACCCCGGTCGCGGCGAACGGGTGGCCGAGCGCGATCGAGCCGCCGGTGACGTTGAGCCGCACGGGATCGACCTGCCCGACCGCGGCGTCGCGCCCGAGGTGCTCGCGCGCCCACGTCCGCGATCCCAGCGCCGTCGTCACCGACAGCACCGCGGCGGCGAACGCCTCGTGCAGGTCGAGCAGGTCGAGGTCCGCCAGCGTCATGCCGGCGCGGTCGAGCGCGCGCGGGATCGCGTGGGCCGGGCCGAGCAGCAGCGGCCCGCGCGGGTCGAGCGCGGTGAACGCGGCGGCGCGCACGAACGCGATCGGCTCGAGCCCGAGCGCGCGCGCGCGGTCCTCGCGCAGCAGCACCACGGCGCTCGCGCCGTCGGTCAGCGCCGAGCTGTTGCCGGCGGTCACCGTGCCGTGGTCGCGGTCGAAGATCGGGGCGAGCTTCGCGTAGTCGGCCGGTGCGCTGCGCGTCCGCACCAGGTTGTCCCGCGTCACGTCGCGGTGGTCGGGATCGTCCGGCGTCCGGACGGCCATGACCTCGGCCGGCAGCCGGCCGTCCGCCCACGCGGCCGCGGCGCGGACGTGGCTGGTGTGGGCGAGCGCGTCCTGGTCGGCGCGGCTGATCCCGAACTGCTTCGCCATCGCCTCGGCGTGCTCGCCCATCGTCAGCCCGGTCACCCGCTCGACCAGCGCCGGCGGCTCGACGTGGAGGTCCGCGGGCGTCAGCCGGGCGTACGCGCGCGCCTTGGCGACGACGCCGCGGGCGCGGCTGGCCTCGACGACGGCGTCGGCGAGCCCGCGCGACAGGCCGATCGGCACGACGCTCGACGAGTCGGTGCCGCCGGCGACGCCGCCGCCGATCTCGCCGCACGCGATCGCGCGGGCGAGGTCGATCGTCGCCTGGTAGCCGGTCGTGCACGCGCGCGCGACGCTGGCCGCGTCGGTCTCGGGCGGCAGCCCGGCCTCGAGCAGCACGTCGCGCGCGACGTGCAGCGCCGACAGCGTCGGGACGACCTGGCCGAACACGACGCGCTCGACCTCGCGCGGCGTGACGCCGGCGCGGCGCACGACCTCGGCGACGACGGCGGCGCCCAGCGCGAGCGGGCTCTGCCCGCGCAGCGTCGTGCCGCGGCGCGCGAACGGCGTGCGCACGCCAGCGACGATCGCGACGCGGCGCCCGCGCGGGCCGAACGCGGGATCGCCGGGCGCGGTCACGGCGCGATCGTGCGGAGCGGCCGGGCCGGATGTCAACGGTTGCTCGACGGGCCGGTTGTGGGGTAACGACGAGCCATGCGCCGGCGCCTGCTGTCCGTGACCGCCGCCCTCGCGTGC
The DNA here is from genome assembly GCA_011526095.1 of Myxococcales bacterium. Taxonomy (GTDB): domain Bacteria; phylum Myxococcota_A; class Polyangia; order Haliangiales; family Haliangiaceae; genus WYBA01. Next base: position 9,376 of record WYBA01000452.1, read on the forward strand.
AGCGCCATCGGGGCCGGCGGGGCAGGGTGCACGGGCGACGGCGCCAGCGGCGGCGCGGCGCCGCGCGGCCGGACCGAGGTCGAGGCGAAGCTGGCAGCGGACGTCGCCCGCGCGACCGGTGCGAAGATCGCCGAGGTGCGGTGCCCGCCCGGGCCGCCGCCGGCGTCGTGCGAGGCGACGCTGGCCGGCGGCGGGTCCGTGCCGCTCGCGATCACCGCGGACGGCGACGGCACGGCGTGGGCGCTCGACGGCGTCGTGATCGCGACCGCGCCGCTGGTCGCGCAGATCACCGAGGAGCTCGCCGGGCTCGGGGTGACCGCGAAGGTCGACTGCGGCCCCGCGCTGCGCCCGGCGGCGCGCGGCGCGCGCCTCGACTGCGCGCTCGAGGTCGGTGGCGCGGGCGCGGGCGCGGTGCGCGGCGCGGCGTGGGCGACGATCACTGACGACGACGGCGGCTACCGGCTCGAGGTCGCGCTCGACCCGGCGGTGGTCGCGGCGCGCACGGCGGACGTCGACGACGCCGCGCTGACGCGGACGTCGGCCGCGCTCGATCGCGACGACGCCGAGGGCGACGGCGCGCCCGACGACGGCGACGCGGGCCCGGGGGCGGGGCAGGGCGCGTCGGGCGGCCTCGCCGACGCCGGCGTCGCGCCGCCCGACGGCGCGGTCCGCCGCGGCAGCGGCACGTGATCGCCTCGCCGCACGCGCACCGCCGGATCTGCCTGCGGTGCCGCGCCGCGATGCCCGAGCACGCGCGCTGCGACCTGCCCGGCCACGACACCGTCGTGCTCGACGCCGCCGGCCGCGCGCGGCTGGTCGAGGCCGTGTGGGGCGACCGCGCGCGCCGCGACGAGGTCGCGCGCGCCCGCGCGCGCCATCGCCGCGTCCGCGCCTCCGGCGGGCTCGCCGGCGGCATGATCGCCGGCGTCGCGACGGTCGTCGTCGCGCCGGCGCAGCTGCTGGTGTGGGGCACGGCGCTCGCCGGCGCCGCGGTCGGCTCGGTCGTGGCGGACGCGCTCGCGC
>WYBA01000453.1 GCA_011526095.1 Myxococcales bacterium
AGGCGACGCGCTCCTGCGCCATCCGGATCCACCGCGCCAGCGCCGGATCGTCGGGCACCTCGGCGAGCACGGCCTCGTCGGTGACGCGGATGTCCTCGGGGTCGCCGGACAGCGCCGCCCAGCGGAACGGGCCCTTGCCCTCGCAGAACAGCGGCCGGATGTACGCCGGGACGAACCCGGGGTAGGCGCGCGACGCGCCGGCGACGCCGCCGAGCTCGGCCTGGGCGCGCAGGTTGTTGCCGTAGTCGAAGACGTGGGCGCCGCGCGCCTTCAGCGCGATCATCGCCTCGACCTGCACCGCCATCGAGGCGCGCGCGCGCGCGACGTAGCCGGCCGGATCGGCGCGGCGCAGCTCGGCCGCCGCGTCGAGCGTGTAGCCCTGCGGGATGTAGCCGACGAGCGGGTCGTGCGCGCTGGTCTGATCGGTGACGAGGTCCGGCGTGATCCCTCGCCGCACCAGCTCGGCGTAGACGTCGGCGACGTTGGCGACGATCGCGACCGAGCGCGCGACCTTGTCCCTCGTCCACGCCTCGATCCGGCGCAGCGCGCTGTCGAGATCCGGCGCGACCTCGTCGAGGTAGCGGGTCTCGAGCCGGCGCTGGACGCGGTGCGGATCGATCTCGACGCCGAGGTAGGCGCCGCCGGCCATCGTCACGGCGAGCGGCTGCGCGCCGCCCATGCCGCCGAGGCCGCCCGAGATGACCCACTTGCCGGCGAGGTCCGCGGTCGGGCCGTAGTGCGTGCGCGCCGCGGCGGCGAACGTCTCGTGCGTGCCCTGGAGGATCCCCTGGGTGCCGATGTAGATCCACGAGCCGGCCGTCATCTGGCCGTACATCGTCAGCCCCTGGGCCTCGAGCGCGCGGAACGTGTCCCAGTCGGCCCACTTCGGCACGAGGTTGGAGTTCGCCAGCAGCACGCGCGGCGCCTCCTCGTGGGTGCGGAACACGCCGACCGCGCGCCCGGACTGGACGAGCAGGGTCTCGTCGTCTCCGAGCCGGCGCAGCTCGCGCTGGATCAGGTGGAAGTCGTCCCACGACCGCGCCGCCTTGCCCGTGCCGCCGTAGACGACGAGGTCCTCGGGCCGCTCGGCGACCTCGGGATCGAGGTTGTTCATCAGCATGCGCAGGGCGGCCTCCTGGGGCCAGCCCTTGCAGGACAGGGTCGTGCCGCGCGGGGCGCGGATCGTCTCGGGCTTCATCGTCACACCTCCACCCCGGCGCCGCGCGCGGCCGCCAGGATCGTGCCGTCGTCGATCATCCCGCGCATCGTCGCGATGTCGGGCGCGAGCGGGCGGTCGGTCATCATCGCGGGGATGCGCGCGCGGATCGCGGCGTGCACGGCCTCGAGCGGGGCCGTCGTGGTGAGCGGGCGGCGCAGGTCGAGCCCCTGCGCCGCGCACAGCAGCTCGATCGCCAGCACGTCGCGGACGTGGTGGTGGATCTGCGCGAGCTTGAGCGCGGCGGTCGCGCCCATCGACACGTGGTCCTCGCGCCCGGCCGACGACGGGATCGAGTCGACCGAGGCGGGGTGGGCGAGGACCTTGTTCTCGCTGACCAGCGCCGCCGCGGTGACCTGGGCGATCATGAAGCCCGAGTTGAGCCCGCTCGACGGGGCGAGGAACGGCGGCAGGCCGCTGGACAGGTGCGGGTTGACGAGCTGCTCGACGCGGCGCTCGCTGATGTTGGCGAGCTCGGCGACGGCGATCGCGGCGAAGTCGAGCGCCATCGCGACCGGCTGGCCGTGGAAGTTGCCGCCCGAGATCATGTCGCCACCGTCGGGCGCGGCGTCGTCGGTGAACACCAGCGGGTTGTCGGTCGACGAGCTGGCCTCGCGCTCGAGCACGCCGCGCACGAACGCCAGCACGTCGCGGGTCGCGCCGTGGACCTGGGGCATGCAGCGCAGCGAGTACGGGTCCTGGGTCTTGCCGCAGTGCTTGTGCGACTCGGCGAGCGCCGAGCCGCCGGGGGCGGCGAGCAGCGCGCGGAGCAGGGCGGCGGTCGCCTGCTGGCCGGGGTGCGGGCGCGCGCCGACGACGCGCGCGTCGAACGCGCGGACGGTGCCCTTGAGCGCCTCGAGCGACAGCGCGCCGGCGAGGTCCGCGATCCGCGCGGTGTCCTCGGCGTCGAGCACGGTGAGCCCGCCGAGCGCGGTCATGTGCTGCGTGCCGTTGAGCAGCGTGAGCCCCTCCTTCGCGGCGAGCTCGAGCGGCGGCACGCCGGCGCGGCGCAGCGCCTCGGCGGCGGGCAGGATCTCGCCCTGGTACTCGGCGAGGCCCTCGCCCATCATGCCGAGCGCGAGGTGGGCGAGCGGCGCGAGGTCGCCCGAGGCGCCGACCGAGCCGCGCCGCGGCACCAGCGGGTGGACGCCGGCGTCGAGCAGCTCGCACAGCCGGTCGCACGCGACCGCGCGCGCGCCGCTGCGCCCGGTCGCGAGCACCGCCGCGCGCAACAGCATCATCGCGCGCGTGACGTCGCGCGGCAGCGGCTCGCCGACGCCGGCGGCGTGGGAGCGGACCAGGTTCTTCTGCAGCTGGACGACCTCGCCGGCGGAGATCCGGACCTCGGCGAGCGCGCCGAACCCGGTGTTGACGCCGTAGACCGCGGGCGCGGCGTCGCCGGCCGCGACGACGCGGTCGATCACCTCGCGGGCGCGCGTGATCGCGGCGCGCGCGGCGCCGCTGATGCGAACGGGAGCCCCGGCGCGCGCGACCGCCGCGATCGCCTCCAGGGTCAACGGGGTCTCGCCGAGGACGATGGCCTGCACGGGCGGCAGGTGTAGTCGCGCGATCGAACCCGGGTCAAGTGCTCGCACGCGCGCGAGATTTGCGGATCAGCAAGGGGCCTCCATCCGTTGACACGGCGGGCGGCGAGATGGTCTGCTTTTCGGAGGTTGGCGACGCCGCCCGATAACGATCACGACGCTGACCTCGCAGGGGACGGGGCGGCGCCGGGGCCGGGGGACGACCTCGGTTCCCCTGCCGCCGCCGCCGCCGCGGACGCCGGCGGGGCGGGAGCCGTGCGTCCGCCGGGTGCCGGGCTGGCGTCGCGCATCGATGCCCTGCTCGCCGCGGGCCTGGACGACGATGACGACGACGGTGACGACGACGGTGACGACGACGGTGACGACGACGGTGACGCCGCGCCCGAGCATGGCGACGGCGACGAGCTCGCGACCGGTGTCCGGACGCTCCCGCTCGACCGGGTGGCCGACGGGGACGACGACACCGAGCTGGCCGCCGCCGAGCCCGAGGAGCCCGACGAGCTGGCCACGGGAGTTCGCCCTGCCGCGCCGCCGCCGCCGCCGCCGCCGCCTGGCGCCGTTGCCGCCGTTGCCGCCACTGCCGCCGTTGCCGATGACGCCGAGGTGATCGAGTCGTCCGACGTGGTCGAGCTCGCGCCGGAGGAGTCCGAGGTCGTCGACGCCGACGTCGCGGACTCCGCGCCGGTCGAGGTTCGCGTGCGCCCGCCGGTGCCGCCGGTCATCCCGCCTGGTGCGCGCCCGGGCAGCGTCCGGCCGCCGCTGCCGCCGGTCCCGCCGCGGATCCCTCCCGCGCCGCCGCGGATCCCGCCGGCGCCGCCGCGGATTCCCGCGCCGCCCGGGCTGCAGGGCCTGCCCGGCGTCGCCGCGCGTCCCACCGTTCACGTCCCGCCGGTCGCGTCGCCGCCGCCGGTCGCGCGCGTACCGGTGCCCGCCCCTGTCCGGGGTGAGGGCAGCGACGCCGGCCTGACGATCGATCTCGGCGACGAGCCGGACGAGTCGCGTGCGGCCCCCGAGGTCATCCCTTCGCTTCGGCCGCGGCGCGCCTCGGCGCTCGTGGCGCTCTCGAACGACGACGCGTCGCCCGCGGGCGCGGACGCCGACGGCGCCGACGGCGAGGTCGTCGAGCTCACCGGGATCACCGACGTCGTGGCCGAGCCCGAGGGCGAGGCGCCTGGGGCGGCGCCAGCGCCGGAGCGCGTGCCGGAGCGCGTGCCGGAGCGCGTGCCGGAGCGCGTGGACGAGGCCGCGCTCGAGACCCACCTCGAGGCCCCGACCGCGGTCGAGCGCGCCCTCGCCGACCTCGGCGAGGCCGCGCACGAGCGGCGCGCGGCGGAGCTGGCGCGCGCGGTGGACGCCACCACGGATCGCCCGACCGTCGCGGCGCTCGCGTACGAGCTCGGCGAGCTGTGCGAGCGCCGGCTCGCCGACGAGGCGCGGGCGGTCAAGGCGTTCGGCAAGGCGCTCGCGTCGGACCCGTCGCTGCGGCCCAACCTGTGGGCGATCAGGCGGATCTTCTACCGCCGCGGGCTGTGGCCGAACCTGATGAAGCTGCTCGACGCCGAGCAGCGGTTCGCGCGCAGCGACGCCGAGCGCGCCGACCTGCTGGTGGAGAAGGGCCTGCTGCTGCGGGACCGGCTCGACCAGCCGGCCGAGGCGCGCGCGGCGCTGGAGGAGGCGAGCCGGCTCGATCCGCGCTCGCCGGTCCCGCTGATCGCGCTCGAGCGGCTCGCCATCGCCGAGGGCGACCTCGGCCGCGCCGCCGGGCTGTGGGCGCAGCTCGCGGCGGTGTCGCGGACGCCGCAGCGCAAGCTGACGTTCCTGCTCGACCTCGCGCGGTTCCACGGCGAGCGCGGCGGCGCCGAGGAGCTGGCGCGCGCGCGCGCCGCGCTCGACGAGGCCGCGGCGCTCGGGCTGCAGCCGGTCGAGGTCGAGCGGGTCGCGCAGGAGCGGCTGCGCCTCGCCGAGCAGCGGGTGGACGCCGCCGGGGGCGGCGGCCCGGACGCCGACGCCGCGCGTGACGAGCTGCTCGGCGCGCTCGACGGGATGGCCGCGGTGGTGTGGGCCCAGGGCGGGCCGGCCGGACCGCCGCCGACGCCCGCGCTCACCGCCGGCGTCGGGCTGCCGCTCGACCGCGCCGCGCTGCTGCGGCTGCGCGTCGTCGCGATCCGCCGCCGCCAGGCCCAGCTCGCGCGCGCGGCGGGGCAGGCGGAGCGCGCGTGGGACTACCTGCAGCAGGCGCTCGCGCTGGCGCCGGGCCGGCCGCTGCTGATCGCCGACCTCGCCGACGTCGCCGAGGAGCTCGGGCGATTCGAGGAGCTGGCCGAGCTGGTCGAGAGCTGGCAGGCGCTCGAGGGCGATCCGTCGCGCGCGCTGACCCTGTCGCTGCGCCGCGCCGACGCGCTGCTGCGCGGCGGCCAGCGTGACGCCGCGCGCGCGGTGCTCGCCTCGCTCGAGGCCAGCGCCCCGGGCCTGCTGCCGCTGGTCGCGCTCGTCGAGCGCGACGCGGTGACGTCGCAGGACTGGGCCGCGCTCGCCGCGGCGTGGGGGCGTGCCGCCGACGCCGCGCGGCTCGGCGCGCTGCTCGATCCGTCGCCGTCGTCGTCGCCGTCCTCGGCCTCGTTTGATGGGGGGCCCGGCGGGGGCGCGCCGGATCCGGCGCTGGCCGCCGCGTGGTACGTGGCCGCGGCCGAGGTGTGGGCCCACGACGTCGGCGCGCAGCTCGAGCCCGACGGCCACGGCAACCCCGCCGACGTCGAGGCGCGCGCGTGCCTCGGCAAGGCGCTCGAGGTCGTGCGCGGCTACCCGCCGGCGATCGAGGCCCTGGTCGATCTGCACGAGCGGCTCGGCCGGGTCGACGACGCCGCCGCGGTGCTCGAGCTGCAGGCCGACTCCGGCGACGTCGATCACCGGGTCCAGATCCTGGCGCGGCTCGCCCGGCTCTACCGCGACCACGGGATGCTCGATCAGGCGCTCGGCGCCGAGCTGCGGCTGCGCCGGCTGCTCCCCGACGACGTCCGCCTGATGTGGCAGGTCGACGTCACGCTGTCGCAGCTCGGACGCGGCGAGGAGCGGATCCAGAACCTGCAGGCGATCGCCGGGCGCGATCCGGACCCGGCGCGCAAGGGCGTGGCGCTCGCCACCGCCGCGCGGCTCGCCGAGGACGTCGGCGATCGCGACCGCGCGATCGAGCTGTACCGCCAGGTGCTCGGCGTGTGGCCGGCGGATCGCTACGCCCGCGCCGCGCTGGTCGAGCTGCTGCGCGCGCAGGAGCGGTGGGAGGAGCTGGTCGCCCAGCGCCGCGCCGAGGCGACCGAGCTGTCCGACGGCCCGGGCGTGGTCCGCGCGCTGCGCGAGGCGGCGTGGGTGCTCGAGGACCGACTGGGCCGGCCGGCCGACGCCGCCGAGGTGTGGCGCGCGCTGCTCGATCGCGTCCCCGACGAGCCGGTCGCGCTCGACGGCCTGATCCGGTGCCTCACCGCGGCGGGCGACAACGTCGGCCTGGTCGCCGCGCTCGAGGCGCGGCTCGAGGCGGTCGCGGTCGACACGGGCGCGTCGGCGGGCTCGATCGCGGGCGCGGCGGTCGCGCTCGCGCTCGCCCACGAGCAGGCCGGGCGCGTCGACGACGCGATCGACGCCTACCGCCGCGCGATCGCCCTGGCCGAGCGCCTGGGTGCGCCCGCGGCCGACGCCGCGCCGGGCGCGGGCGTCGCGGTCGCGCTCGCCGCGCTCGCGGTCGCCGACGTCGCGGCCGAGCGCGGAGATCCCGCGGCCCGGCTCGACGCGTACGCGGCGCTGCGCGCGCTCGGCGCGACCGATCCCGGCGCGGCGCGGCTCGCGGCCGCGCTCGACGAGGATCTCGGCTGGCTGCACGCGCTGGTGCTCGAGGACTACGACCGCGCCGCGGCGGCGTTCGCGGCGGCGGCGGCGGCGGATCCGGCGCGGCGCGGGCCGTGGCTCGGCGCGCTGCTCGTCGCCGGCCGGCGCGGCGACGTCGCCGCGCAGATCGACGCGACCTCGGCGCTGGCGCGCGCGTCGTCGATGCCCGAGGCGAGCGCGGCGCTCCACCTGCGCGCCGCGGCGCTGCGCACCGCGGCCGCCGAGACCACCGCCGCCTCGGTCGAGGTCGCGCGCGCGCGCGCGATCGCGCCCGACGACGTCGGCGCGCTGGTCGTCGCCGCCGAGTACGCGCCGTCGTCGAGCGGCGTCGACGGGATGGCCGCCGCCGACGTCCAGGGCGCGATCGATCAGCTGCTGGCGCGCGCCGAGGTGTTCGGGCTGCGCGGCGCGCTCACCGACGATCCGGTGGCGCGCGCGTCGTGGGAGCTCGATCGCGCCGAGGCGCTCGAGGCGGCCGGCCGGCTGCGCGAGGCGAGCGGGGTGGTCGCGAGCGTGCTCCGCACGCTGCCGGGCGACTTCCGCGCGCTCGAGGCGCTGCGCCGGCTGGCGCGGCGCGGCGGCGACGCCGCGACGCTGGCGCGCGCGACCGTGGCGCTGGCGCGGCGGATGGGCGATCCGGCGGGGCGGGTGGAGCTGCTGCGCGAGGCGGCGGCGCTGCTCGATCCCAACGTCGCCGCGACCCCCGGCGCGCCCGGCGTCGACGCCGACGCCGCGGTCGGCGTCTACCGCCGGATCCTCGCCGACGACGCGGGCGCGCCCGAGTTCGACCGGCTGGTCGCGCTCTACCGTCAGGCGGAGGACGTCCGCGGCCTGCACCTGGCGATCGACGATCGCCTGGCGTGGATCGCGCGCGGCGGCGCCGAGCCCGGGTTCGCCGTGCCGCTGCTGGTCGAGCGGGCGCGGCTCAAGCACGGCCTCGGCGACGCCCGCGGCGCGCTCGCCGACCTCGACGACGTCTACGCGCGCGATCCGGAGCACGCGGTCGCGCTGCGGTTCGGCGCCGAGCTCGCCACCGCGCTCGGGCTGGGCGCCCGCGCGGTCGAGCTCTACCGCCGCTACCTCGCGGTCGAGGCCGACGCCTCGCAGCGCGAGATCGCGGACCTGGCGCTGGCGCGCGTGCTCGCCGAGGACGTCGGCGACGCGGCCGGCGCGATCGCCCAGCTCGAGCGGATGATCGCCCAGCGCCCGGACGATCCGACGCTGCGCGAGCGCGTGATCAGCCTCGCGACCGGCGCTGGAGACCCCGCGCGCGTCGCGCGCGAGCTGCGCGAGCTGGCGCGGCTGCGCGTCAGCCCCGGCGACAAGGCGCGCGAGGAGCTGCGGCTGGCCGCGGTCCAGCGCGACCAGCTCGGCGATCGCGGGGCGGCGCGCGAGACGCTGCGTCGGGCCCGCGCCCACGATCCGCTCAACCTCGAGATCATCGCCCAGCTCGTCGCGCTCACCGACGAGGCCGCGGCGCGGACCCGGCTGCTCGCGGAGATCGCCGACGAGGTGCGCGCCGCGATCGCGCAGGCGCCGGCCCGCGCGCCGCTGCACGAGCGGCTCGCCACGCTCGCCGGCTGGCAGCGCGATCGCAACACCGAGTACTGGGCGACGCTCGCGGTCGAGGCGCTCGGGTCGCCGACCTCGGAGCAGCGCAAGCTGCTGTCCGACGGGCGCCGCGCGACGCCGCCGTTGTCGCGGCACCTGCTCGACGCCGCGGCGCGCGACCAGCTCCGCCCGGCCGCGGCGACCGGCACGCCGCTGGGCGACGTGTGGCGGGCGTGCACCGCGGCGGTGACCGCGGCGCACGGCCTCGACGCCGCGCGGCTCGGCGTGGGGCGCGGCGATCGGGTCGCGATCAAGGAGCTCGGCAAGCGCAAGCTCGACGCCCTCGCCGCCGTGCTCGGCAGCTTCGGGCTCGAGGAGGTCGAGCTCTACGTCAGCGATCAGCGCGCCGGGCTGGCCCGGGTCCTCGGGGGCGAGGTGCCGGTGATCTGCCTGGGCGCCGATGTCGCCGCCGGCGCGACGGCGTCGGCGCGGTTCTGGCTGGGCCGGGTCGCGATGCTCGCGGCCGAGGGCACCGGCACGCTGGCCGAGCTCAAGGACGCCGAGGTCGCGTCGTTCCTGGTCGCCGCGGCGCGGGCCGTCGACGCGGCCGTGCCGCCGGGGCTGGCCGACGTGGCCGCCGACGGCGCCGCCGCGATCGCCGAGCGCGTCCGGCTGCTCGGCAAGCACCTCGCGCGGCGCGACAAGAAGGCGCTGGCGCAGCTCGCGCCGCAGCTCGGGCGCGTCGGCGGCGTGGCCGACCTCGCCGCGTGGCGGCGCGGCTGCCTCGCCGCGGCCAACCGCGCCGGGCTGCTGTGCGCCGGCGACCTCGCGCCGGCGCTGGCGGCGCTCGACGTCAGCGGCGCGCGCGCGATCGCCGACGCGCCGCTCGCGGTCGATCTCGTCGCGTGGGCGGTGTCGACGGCGCACCTCGAGCTGCGCCGGCGGCTCGGCTACGCACTCGGAGGAGGCTCGTGAGCCAGTCCAGCGGCGGCGACAAGCCCGGTGGCCCCGACGCCGGCCCGGGCGCCGGCCTCGACGGCGAGCTCGATCTCCTCGAGGAGATCGAGGCGTGGGGCAACACGTTCGACGCGCTCCACGACGAGGGCGCGGCGTCCGGCGACGCCGACGAGGCGACCGGCGTGCACGCCGCCGACGAGGCGACCGGCGTGCACGCCGCCGAGGTCGTGACCGCGGTGCACGCGGTCGACGGCGGCGCGCTGGCGCCGCCGATCGTCGCGCCGGCGCTGGTGCGGGCGCCGGCGCTGGCGGCGGCGCCGCCGCCTCCGGCGCCAGGCGCGGTCGACGAGCTGCTCGCCGAGCGCGCGGGGTCGGGCGGCGCCGGCGTGCTCGAGGACGACCCGTTCTCGGCGGCGCTCGACGAGCCGGTGAGCGCGCTGGCCGAGGTCGACTTCTCCGAGCTCGGCGTCGCCGGGCCGCCGACGGCCCTGGGCTCGCTGCTCGGCGTCCCGCCGCCCTTGCCGCCGGTCGACGACGCGGTCGCCGCGCCGCCGGCCGAGCCGCCGGAGGTGCGGAAGTCGTACCGCCGGCTCGGCGGGCCGGCCACGGCGGGCGATCGACCGCCGGCGCCCGGGCCGGTGACCGCGTCCGCGCCGGAGCCAGAGATCGACGAGGTGTTCACCTCTGCCGCGCGTCCGAGCAGCCCCGCGCTGCGGGCGTCGCTGCTGCCGCAGAGCCCGACCGATGACGAGCTGTTCGGCGATCTGCCCGAGCACGTCGCCGAGCCGGTCACGCCGGCCACGCTGGCGGGTGGCGCGTCGGCTGGTGGCACGGCCGACGCCGGCGCGCTCGCCGACGCCGGTCCCGCTGGCGCGGCGTCCGCGTTCGGCGCGCCCGAGTCGACCCGCGTCGCCGGCGGCGAGGAGCTGGAGCAGCTGGCGCGCGAGCGCCGCGCCCGGCGCGACAGCGACCGCGGCGGCGATTTCGGCGGGGCCGAGGCGACGCGCGTGGCGGATCGGATGCAGCTCGAGGCGCTGGCGCGCGACGTGTCCGAGCCACCGGCCGGCAAGGCCGCGCCTCCGACTGGGCGCGGGTCGGGGGCGATCCCGCGGCCGTCGGGGCCCGCGATCGTCCGTCGCCCGGCGTCGGAGGCCGAGCACGAGTTCGGCGGCGCCGAGTCGACGCGCATCGCGGACCTCGGGCAGCTCGAGGCGCTCGCCGAGGAGAACCGCGCGGCGCGCGAGGCGGAGGCGGCGGCCGCGGCGCACGCGCTGTTCGACGCCGCCCCGGCGCTCGAGCTCTCCGTCGACGACGACTTCTACGACGGGTTCGAGATCGGCGATCAGCCGTCCGGCGAACGCGAGCTGCCGGGCGAGGCGCGCGCGGCCGACGGCGCGGCGCGCCGCACGGCGCACGTCGTGCGACGGGCCGCGCCCAGCGGCGCGGGCGAAGCGGGCGCGCCTGGCGAGGGCGGCGGGGGCGTCGTCGTCGAGATCGAGGCCGAGGCGTCCGACGAGTTCGACGCGGTCCAGGTGGCGCGGCTGCCCGAGCCGGCGACGCCGGAGGCGCTCGCGGCCGAGACCGACTTCTCGGACGTCGCCGCGGCGATGTCCGAGCCGCTGCCGCCGCCGACCACGCCGCGCGCGGCCAGGGCGGTCGCCGAGGCCGAG
>WYBA01000454.1 GCA_011526095.1 Myxococcales bacterium
CGCGTCCCCCCCCCGCCCGGGGGCCCGCGGCCGCGGGGGGGCGCCCCCCCCCCCCCCCCCCCCACGGCTCAGGGCGAACGGTTGGGAATCACAACCGGTTCGAGGAACCAGAGATCTGATCAATCCTGAGCACCATCCTTCGACTCCGGCCTCGCTGGCGCTCGGCCGGGCTCAGGATGAGCGGAACTGATTCCGGCTCCGGCTCCGGCTCCGGCTCCGGCTCCGGCTCCGGCTCCGGCTCGCTGCCGGAACGCCTACAGGAACAGCCGCGTCGCCGGGTTGTCGGTCTCGTCGACGTACGGGTAGTCGAGCGCGGCGAGGAACGCCTGCAGGTCGGCCTCGCGCCCCTCGGGGACGCGGATCCCGGCGAGGACGCGGCCGACGTCGCCGCCCTGGTTGCGGTAGTGGAAGAGGCTGATGTCGAAGTGCGGCGACAGGTGCTCGAGGAACCGGCGCAGGGCGCCCGGGCGCTCGGGGAACTGGAACCGCAGCAGGCGCTCGCGCCCGGCGTCCGGGCTGCGCCCACCGACGAGGTGCTTGAGGTGGTTCTTCGCCAGCTCGTTGTCCGACAGATCGAGCACGCCGAACCCGGCGGCCGTGAGCTGGTCGCACAGCGCGCGACTCTCCGCGCGGTCCGCCACCGCGACGCCGACGAAGATGTGCGCGCTCGACGCGTCGGCGCGGCGGTAGTTGAACTCGGTGACGTTGCGATCACCGATCACCCGGCTCAGCTCGAGGAACGCGCCCGGCCGCTCCGGGATCGTCACCGCGAGCTGCGCCTCGCGGTGCTCGCCGATCTCGGCGCGCTCGGCGACGAACCGCAGCCGGTCGAAGTTCATGTTCGCGCCCGAGGCGATCGCGACCACCGTCTTGCCGCGCGCGCCCTCGCGGTCGAGCCACGCCTTGGCGCCGGCGACCGCCAGCGCGCCCGCCGGCTCGAGGATCGACCGCGTGTCCTCGAACACGTCCTTGATCGCCGCGCAGATCGCGTCGTTGTCGACGAGGATGACCTCGTCGAGCAGCGCCTGGCACACGCGGAACGTCTCGTCGCCGACGCGCTTGACCGCGACGCCGTCGGCGAACCGGCCGACGTCGGGCAGGTCGACCGGGTGCCCGGCGGCGAGCGAGGCGTGCATCGACGGCGCGTCCACTGGCTCGACGCCGATCACCGGCACCCCCGGGTACAGCCGCTTGACGTACAGCGCGATCCCGGCGGCGAGCCCGCCGCCGCCGATGCACACGAAGATCGCGTCGATCGGGTCGCGGAGCTGACGCAGGATCTCGACCGCGACCGTCCCCTGCCCCGCGATCACGTCGGGGTCGTCGTAGGGGTGGATGAACGCCAGCCCCTCGGCCTCGGCGAGCTTGCGCGCGTGCGCGCTCGCCTCCTGGAACGTGTCGCCGGCGAGCACGACCTCGCCGCCGAGCGCCGCGACCGCGTCGCGCTTGATCCGCGGCGTCGCCGTCGGCATCACGATGATCGCGCGGCACCCGAACTTCTTCGCGGCGAGCGCGACGCCCTGGGCGTGGTTGCCGGCGGACGCCGCGACGACGCCGCGCGCGCGCACCACCGGGTCGAGCCGCGCGATCTTGTCGTACGCGCCGCGCAGCTTGAACGAGAACACCGGCTGCAGGTCCTCGCGCTTGAGCCAGATCGAGCTGCCGGTCCGCGCCGACAGCCGCGGCGCCCGCTCGAGCGGCGTCTCGATCGCGACGTCGTAGACGCGGGTCGTGAGGATCTTGTCGAGGTACGCGTCCCACCCGTCGAGCACGTACGCCGGGGTCGACCGCTGGGGCCGGCTGGTCATGACCGAGGATCGGACGCGATCGCGCCGGGCGGGTCAAAGGATTTCGCGTCGCGGTCGCGAGAAGGCGGTTCACGGCGCCGCCGCGGGGCGCCCGGCCGCGTCACAGCGTCGGCGCCCGGGCCGCCAGCAGCGACGCGCAGAACCGCTGCAGCGGCTCGCGCCGGTCGTGCGGGACGTACTCGAGGTTGAGCTGGCGGTCGGTGACCTCGAAGAACACGCGGTCGGCGGCGAGCAGCTCGGCCTCGGCGGCGCGGATCTCGGCGCGTTCGACGTCGGCGAGGTTGGCGCGGACCGCCGCCGCCTCGTCCTCGCGCCCGATCTCCAGGAAGAAGCCGCCGAGGATCAGCTTGGCCTTGACCGCGAGCGAGTGGACGTCGGTGCCGTGGCGGTGCGGCAGCGCGAGGACGGTCGCGAGCAGGTCCGGCGCGGCGGGCGCCTTCGCCTCGTAGGCGCGGCGGACGATGTAGCCGAGGTCGAACACCGCGAGCTGCGGCGCGAACACCAGCCCGTGCGCGCGCGCCATCCCGGAGTAGTAGACGAAGTACCGCGCGATGTCGCGCATCAGGTCGTCGTGGCCGCTGAGGTCCTTGGCGAGCAGCCGGTACTGGTGGAACACGTCGTAGACGGCGTGGACGTTGCGCGCCTTGACCGACTCGCGCAGGTAGTTGTTGAAGAACCGGATGCTGACCTTGAGCGCCTCCTCGTCGCCGCGCTCGGCGGCGCGCAGCGCGATCACCCGGTTGGCGTCGGAGATCGTCGAGACCGTGTCCGACGCCTTGGCCAGCGCGTGCTGGTAGCTCAGGTAGAGCTGCAGCCCGCACTTCATCCCGAACCACGTCCGCGCCTCGCACAGCATCTCCAGCGCCTCGGCCGACAGGCCGACGAAGTCGGCGCGATCGACCTGGTACCAGGCCGCGGGCATCTTGTGCTTGCGCTGGCCGTGGTAGTCGATGAGCTGCTTGAGCGCCCAGATCCCCTCGCGCGCGACGCTGCGATCCGCGCGGTCGAGCGACTTGAGGATGATCGTGCCGAGCTGATCGATCCGCTGCGCGACCTCCTCCTGCGCCGCCGTCGGGTCGCGCTTGCCGGCCGCGACCTGATCGATCAGCCGCTGCGACTGCTCGCGCAGCCGGTGGATCAGCTGCGACGGATCGAGGAACCGCACGACGTAGAAGAAGTACGGGATCAGGATCGCCCAGCCCGCGATCGACGCGAACACCGCGATCCGCACCGCCCACATCGGCGCGAACGCCGGCCCGATGATGTAGGCGACGAACAGCACGTGCGCCGCGCCCAGCGCCATGAACGACAGCACGAACCGGTTGATCCGGTCCCTCAGGAAGATGTCGATCAGCTTGGGCGTGTGCATGTTCGCGGTCAGCGGGATCGCCAGGCCGATCAGCGCGAGCAGCATCGCCAGCACGTTGTTGTAGGCGCGCGCCATCGGCGACAGGACGTCGACCAGCTTGGCGTTGTTGGCGCCGTCCCAGCTCATCGCCTCGGGGCCCGGCTCGCCGAGCCGGCGCCACTCGAGGAAGAACTCGGCAGCGAACAGGACCGCGAACACCACGAACGCGATCAGCAGCGACTTCACGAACGCGCGGCGCACCGCGTGATCGTACGCCCGCCGTCACGCGGGTGGCACGTTTGTGACGGGCGCGTCACCGGCCGCGGCGGGCTATCCTGGCGCCGTGCCCGACCTGCTCCGCGTCGCCGCCGTCCAGCTCGCCGTCCGCCCCTACCCCGACCTCGACGCGCTCGGGCAGGCGTGCGCCGGGATGACCGCCGCGGCCGCCGGGCTCGGCGCCGAGCTCGTCGTCTACCCGGAGATGGTCACCCACCCGCTGCTGCTGCGGCTGCCAGCGGCGTCGACCGCGGCCCAGGCGCGGCGGCTGCACGAGCTGACCGACGGCTACGTCGCGCTGTTCCGCGAGCTCGCGCACGCGCACCGGCTCGACATCGTCGGCGGCAGCCACTTCACGGTCGTCGGCGACCGGCTGCTCAACGTCGGCTACCTGTTCCGCCGCGACGGCTCGGTCGAGACCCAGGCCAAGCTCCACGTGACGCCGGGGGAGGTCGAGCTGTGGGGCGTCGCCGGCGGCGACGCGGTGCGCGTGCTGGACGTCGGCGGCCGGCGGATCGCGATCGTCATCTGCTACGACGTCGAGTTCCCCGAGCTGGCGCGGGTCGCGACGGCGCGCGGCGCCGACGTGCTGTGCGTGCCGTACAACACCGACCTGCGCTCGGGCTACCTGCGGGTACGGTCGTGCGCCCAGGCGCGGTGCATCGAGAACAGCGTCTACGCGGTGCTCGCCGGGCCGGTCGGCACGATCGCCGGCGTGCCCGGCGTCGACGTCCACTGGGGCCAGGCGTGCGTGCTGACGCCGTCCGACGTCGGCTTCGCGCGCGACGCGATCGCCGAGGAGGCGACGCCCAACGTCGAGACGCTGATCGTCGCCGACCTCGACCTCGACGCGGTGCGCGCGCTGCGCCGCGGTGACACCGGCACGGTGAGCACCTGGCGCGACCGCCGGCGCGACC
Organism: Myxococcales bacterium; assembly: GCA_011526095.1. Taxonomy (GTDB): domain Bacteria; phylum Myxococcota_A; class Polyangia; order Haliangiales; family Haliangiaceae; genus WYBA01. The sequence goes on from WYBA01000454.1 coordinate 4,350, forward strand.
TGTTCCGCGTCGCGGTCACCGAGGGCGGCGAGCGCGAGGAGATCTGAGCGCGGCGCCTCGCCCGGCGCGGACCGGCAACGAGCGGACTTCGACGGCCCGCGCCACCGCGCGCCAGACCACCGGCGCCGCCCGCGCGTCGATCGCGCGCATGCACCACGCCGTCTCGCTCCTGCTCTCCATCCTGCTCGCGTGCGCGGCGCCGCCGGCGCCGCGCGCCTCGCTCGCCGACGTCCGCGCCGGCATGACGCTCGACGAGGTCGTCCGCCTGCTCGGCGAGCCGCTCGAACGCCGGGGCTTACGCTGCGGCCCGGGATCGCCGCTGTGGCTCGTCTACGAGGGCTCCTTCACCGGACCTGCCGCGGCGCGCTCGACCGTGACGCTCGTCGACGGGAAGGTCACGCACGTCGTGCGGCGCGGCGAAGGTCTCGTCGCGCCGCCGACCGTGCTCGCCGGCTGCGGCGGAAAACCCGCGCCCGGACCGGCGAGGACCGGCAACGTGCAGCCCTCGGCGGCCCGCGGTGACGCCGCGCCCGACCTCGCGCGTCTGGGGTCGCCATGAAGCTCACCCTTTCGCTGCTGCTCTGCCTGGCCTGCTCGTGCGGCTCCACCGGCTCGCTGTCTGACGTCCGGCTCGGCATGTCGGAGGCCGAGGTCGAGCGCCTGCTCGGCGCGCCCGCCGACGAGATCCGCGCCGCCTGCGGCCCGGGCTCGCCGTCGGTCTTCGTCTACCAGGGCGCGCTGGTCGGCCCGCCCGGCGAGCGGACGACGGTGAGCTTCATCGACGGGCGCGTCACGCACGTCGTGCGGCGCGGCGAGGTGATCCTCGCAGCGCCCGAGCCGATCGCCGACTGTACGACCGGCGTCCGGCCGCCCGCGGCGCCGTGATCATTCGTCGGAGCTGCCGAGCAGCCCCGCCACCGTCGAGGTCGACGGGCCGAGCCGGCCGACCGAGCGCAGGTGATGGAGCAGCAGGTCGCGGTTGTCGAGCACGCTGAGGTTCTGCAGCTCGAGCGCGCCGATCCGGTCCTCGGGGGTGAACGGCGGCTCCTCGACCCGCTCCATCGACAGCTTGTCCGGCGCGTACGCCATGTGCTCGGCGCGGGTGTCGAGGATCGTATAGTCGTCGCCGCGGCGCAGCTCGAGCGTGACCGCGCCGGTCACCGACGGCGCGACCCACCGCTGCAGCGCGTCCTTGATCATGCACGCCTCGGGATCGAACCACTTGCCCTCGTAGAGCAGGCGGCCGAGCCGGCGGCCGATGATCGCGTACTGATCGAGCGTGTTCTCGTTGTGGATCGCCGACAGCAGGCGCTCGTAGACGAGGTGGAGCAGCGCCATGCCGGGCGCCTCGTAGATCCCGCGGCTCTTGGCGTCGATCACCCGGTTCTCGATCTGATCGCTCATGCCCAGGCCGTGGCGCCCGCCGATCCGGTTGCACTCGGCGAACAGCGCGTACGGCGAGTCGAACCGGCGGCCGTCGATCGTCGTCGGCACGCCCTGCTCGAACCCGACCGTGACCTCCTCGGACGCGATCGCGACGTCGGCGCGCCACGGCGCGACGCCCATGATCGGCTCGACGATCCGCATGCCGGTGTCGAGGCGCTCGAGGTCCTTGGCCTCGTGGGTCGCGCCGAGGCAGTTGGCGTCGGTCGAGTACGCCTTCTCGACGCCCATGCGGTACGGCTTGCCGCGCGACTCGAGGTACAGGCTCATCTCGCGGCGCCCGCCGAACGCGGTGACGAACGCCTGGTCCAGCCACGGCTTGTAGATGTGCAGCGTCGGGTCGACGAGCACGCCGTAGCGGTAGAACCGCTGGATGTCGTTGCCCTTGTGGGTCGAGCCGTCGCCGAACACGTGGACGTCGTCGGCGAGCATCGCGCGGACGATCGCCGTGCCGGTGACCGCGCGGCCCAGCGGCGTGGTGTTGAAGTACTTCTTGCCGCCGGTGCCGAGGTGGAACGCGCCGCACTGGATCGCGGCGAGGCCCTCGCGCACGAGCGCGTCCTTGCAGTCGATCAAGCGGGCGACGACCGCGCCGTGATCGATCGCGACCGGCGGGATCTCCGCCGGGTCCTTCTCGTCCGGCTGCGCCAGGTCGGCGGTGTAGGCGTAGACCTCGAGGCCCTGCTCCGCCAGCCAGGCGACGGCGCAGCGGGTGTCGAGGCCGCCGGAGAAGGCGATGCCGAGGCGGGTGCCCTTGGGCGGCAGCGAGCGGTAGATGCGGCTCATGCGGCGCGGACTATACCGATCAGCACCCAGGCAAGGCCAAGGATGAGTGCGCCTCGCACCAGGCTCAGCACCTCCCACCGGCGCGCCCGCTGCCGCCACTCGGGCGGCGGGATCGGCGCGGACGGATCGCGGGTGAGACGCATCAGCTCGGGGACGAACCACGCCGCGGTCGCCGCGATCACGACGGCGTAGCCGCCGAGCACGACGAACAGCCCGTCGCGGCGCGTGCCGTCCGCCCAGCCGGTGCCGAGCGCGACGCCGAGCAGCACGAGCAGCAGCGGGTGGATCGACATCCAGAACCGCTCGGCCTTGAGGCGGTGCTCGCCGGTCCACATCGCGAGCGACTCCGGCGGGCGCCGCGCCCACTGCGGGATCACGGCGACGTGCTCGTAGATCATGGCGCCGCACATCACGCCCCAGCCGATCGCGGCGAGCTGCAGCACGGTGGTCGCGAACGTCATCGCTTGCTCCTCTTGCGGCGGGGGGAAGGCGTGGCGCGGGCGCGCCGCGGCGGGCGCGCGGGCGCCTCCGCCGGGCCGCGCGCCAGCGCGTCGATCAGCGCGCGCATCGCCCAGCTCGCGGCGCGCGCGGCCTCGTCGGACTCGACGCCCCAGGTCTCGCGGAACCACCGCCACACCTGGGGCGAGTTGAGCACGTAGATAGCCCCGGTCGCGGCCTCGAGGTCGGCGTCACGCCAGCCCGGCGCGCGGTCCTTCAGGATCGCGGCGCCGGCGCGGGCGCGGTCGCGCATGCTCGCCGCGCGGATGCGATTGAACTCGCGCGACTCCATCAGCGGGCGCAGCACCGCCGCCTCCGCCTCGTAGCGCGCGTAGTTGTCGAGCGGCAGCGCCGGCAGCTCGTCCGCGGTGGTGGCGAGCAGCCGCGCGGCGGTCTGGCCGATCCGCGGGCGGATCCAGTCGAGGAACGCCCGCAGCAGGTCGTCCATCGTCGGGAAGTGCCGGTACACCGTCGGCACCGAGACGCCGGCCGCCTGCGCGAGCTTCGGCAGCGTCAGCGCGTCGAGCCCGCCCTCGGCGAGCAGCGCGCGCGCCGTGTCGAACAGGTGGGCGCGGGTCTGCTCGAGCTGGGCGTCGCGGACCGGGCTGGAGTAGGCGCGCGGGGCCATCTGCGATCGGTGGTACACCGTTCGCGTTATTCAATTCAAGCTAATTTCTTCATCCGGACTGAGCCGACCGCGCCGTCACGGCCGGCGCGTGATCCGCGCCTGCCCCGGCTGCACGACCGTGAACCCACCCGCGAGCTCCGCGGCGTGGTGGGTGACGAGCGCGACGAGCGCCTCGCACGCGGCCTGCCGCGCCGTCGCCGGGAACCGGACGAGGATGACCCCGGCCGAGTCGGCCTGTGCGACGTAGGTCAACCAGCCGAAGTCCTTGTCCTCGGTGATCAGGATCCGCTGCTCCTGCGCCGCCTCGGCGATGACACGGGTGTCGGACGACTGCGGCGCCTCCTCCGCGACCGCGCGCACGTCATGTCCGGCGGCGCGCAGCGCGCGCACGATGGCGAAGTCGCAGCACTCGTCGGCGAGGAACCGCACGACTCAGCCGACGTGCGGGATGACCGTCTCGTGCGCGATCCGGTCCGCCGCGTACGCCAGGGCCGCGTGGATGTCGTCCTGCGTCAGCCGCGGGTAGGCGTCCATCACCTCCGCGTGGGTCGCCCCTTCGGCCAGCTTGCGCAGGATCAGCTCGACCGGGATCCGAGTGCCCCGGATGATGGGCTTGCCCAGCGCCACCGCCGGGTTGGTCTCCACACGATCGGTCGCCATGGCCCCTTCACGGTAGCACGGGCACAGGGCACGTCAGCGCGAGGATGAGAGCCCCATGGGCGCGAGACAAGAAGCCCCGGCGGCCGCGAGCCGCCGGGGCGTGGGTCAATCGGTCGTGGTGACGATGCCGGTGCCGATCGTGCGGCCGCCCTCGCGGAGCGTGAACCGCACGCCGGGCTCGAGGCCGACCGGGCGATCGAGCGCGAACCCGACCTCGGCGCGCGCGCCCGGCTCGACCTCGGTGGGGACCTCGATCGTGCCGGTGACGTCGGTCGCGCCGAAGAAGAACTGCGGCCGGTACCCGGAGCGCAGCGGGTTGCGCCGGCCGCCCTCCTTCGCCGCGAGCAGGTACAGCTCGGCGCGTCCGCCGCGGTGCGGGTGCACCGAGCCGGGGGCCGCGAGCACCTGCCCGCGCACGACCTCGTCGCGCCGCAGCCCGCGCAGGAGCACGCCGACGTTGTCGCCGGCGGACGCCCGCGTCTGCTCGCGGTGGAACGACTCGATCGCGGTGACGACCGCCCTGCGCGGCTCGCCGCCGAGCGTGCGCCCGACGATCTCGACCGAGTCGCCGACGGCGAGGACGCCGCGGGAGACCCGGCCGGTGATCACCGTGCCGCGGCCCTCGATCGTGAGGACCTGCTCGACCGGCATGAGGAACGGCGAGGTCGTGTCGCGCACCGGGTCCGGGATCGTCCGGTCCAGCGTCGCGACGAGCTCGTCGATCGCCGCGACCCACGGATCGTCGAGGCGGCCCTCGCCGACCGCGATCAGCGCGCCGAGCGCCGAGCCGTGGACGACCGGGACGTCGACGTAGCCGTGCCGCGCCAGCAGCTCCTGCGCGTCGAGCACGATCAGCGGCGCCAGCTCGGGGTCGGCGGCGTCCATCTTGTTGACGAACACGACCAGGTGCTGGACGCCGACCTGGCGGGCGAGCAGGACGTGCTCGCGGGTCTGCGCCTCGGCGCCCTGGGTGGCGTCGACGAGGAGGATCGCCCCGTCCATCTGCGAGGCGCCGGTGATCATGTTCTTCACGTAGTCCGCGTGGCCCGGGCAGTCGACGTGGGCGTAGCGCCGCGTCGCCGAGACGTACTCGACGTGCGCGAGGTTGATCGTCACGCCGCGCGCCCGCTCCTCGGGCGCGCTGTCGATCTGATCGAACGCCAGGCCATCGCCGCCGTGGCGCGCCGCCATGACCTGGCTGAGCGCCGCGGTGAGCGTGGTCTTGCCGTGGTCGACGTGGCCGATCGTGCCGACGTTGACGGTGGGCTCGAGGGTGGTGAGGTCGTGCTTCTTCATCTGCGTGCTCTGCGGGCGGGCCACCCGCGTGAGAGAACGCGCCGGACGAAGCGCCACACGGACCATCCGCGCGGCGGCTGCCGGCGCGGGCCCGAAACGACGTCGGGCCCCGCGGTGCGTCGCGGGGCCCGGTTCCCGAGGTGCTCGGGACGCGCTCCTCAGGGGAGCGAGAGGCCATGCGCTGCGCACACGTCACCGTCGGCAGCGCGGTCTGACGAGACCGGGCCGCGGACGTCTGATGACGATGCTGACGAGACGCGCATGGACGTGAGCAGAGATGCCAGAGCGGGTGGAGATCGTCAACGAGATTCTCTCGCGCGCGCCGCGGCGCGCGTCGTGATCCGCGCGATCTGCTCCTGGCGCACGGCGTAACGCGCGGCGACCTCGTCGCGGATCGACGCGACCAGCTCGGCGGGGGCGCGGCGCGGGTGGCCGCAGCCGAACGGCGGCGCCGGGTCGTACTCGAGGTACAGCTCGATCCGCCGGGCGACGTCGGCGCCGGCGACCTCGGCGACGACGCGCAGCCCGAAGTCGATCCCGGCGGTGACGCCGCCGGCGGTGATCCGGTTGCGATCGATCACGACGCGCTCCTCGGTCGGCGTGGCCCCGAACATCCCGAGCAGCGGCAGGAACGCCCAGTGGGTGGCGGCGCGGTAGCCGGTGAGCAGCCCGGCGGCACCGAGCACGAGCGCGCCGGTGCACACCGACGTCACCCAGCGGGCGCGCTGGCCCTGGGTCGCGACGAAGTCGAGCACGGCGTCGTCGTCCATCACCGCGACCTGGCCGCCGCCCCCCGGGACGAAGATCAGATCGAGCGGCGGGCAGTCGGCCAGCGTCGTCGTCGGGACCAGGCCGAGGCCGGTGTCGGCGCGCACCGGGGCGAGGTCCTTCCACACCAGGTGGACCGTGGCGCCGGGCAGGCGCGACAGCACCTCGAACGGGCCGGTGAGGTCGAGCTGGGTGAGGCCGGGGTAGAGCAGCATGCCGAGCTGGAGCGTCATGGCGCCAGCCTACGCACGCGCGACGCTGGCACAAATGACATCGTTGACGCATTCTCTGCCAGTGCCCCGGACCCGCGCCGTGCCCCGCCGCCGCGTGATCGTCGTCGTGTTCCCCGGCGTGCAATCGCTCGACGCCACCGGCCCGGCCGAGGTGTTCGCCGCGGCCTCGCGCGGCGCCGGGCGCCCGATCTACGAGGTCGTCGTGGCCAGCACACGCGGCGGCGCGATCGCGACGAGCGCCGGCTGGACGATGGGCACGCGGTCGCTCGCCGCGCTGCGCCCGGGGCGGCGAGACACCGTGCTCGTCGCGGGCGGCGACGACGACGCGGTCCGCGCCGCGATCGGCGACGCCGCGCTCGCCCGCTGGCTGCGCCGCGCCGCGCCGCGGGTCGAGCGGCTCGGCTCGGTGTGCTCCGGGGCGTTCGTGCTCGCGATGACCGGGCTGCTCGACGGCCGGCGGTGCGCGACCCACTGGGCGGGGTGCGACCGGCTCGCCGCGGCGCGCCCCGCGGTCACGGTCGATCGCGACGCGATCTTCGTCACCGACGGCAAGCTGTGGACCTCGGCCGGGGTCACCACCGGCATCGACATGGCGCTGGCGATCGTCGAGGCCGACCACGGCCGCCGCCTCGTCGACGACGTCGCGGCGCGGCTGGTGCTCTACGCCCGCCGCCCGGGGTTCCAGTCGCAGTGGAGCGCCGCGCTCGTCGCCCAGCGCGACGCGGCGGCGCCGCTCGCCGACGTGATCGCGTGGGCGCGCGGCCGGCTCGACGCGCCGCTCGACGTCGAGGCGCTGGCGCGCCGCGCCGCGATGTCCCCGCGCACGTTCCACCGCCGCTGCGTCGCGCACCTGCACACCACGCCCGCGCGCCTGGTCGCGCAGCTCCGGGTCGAGCGCGCGCGCACGCTGCTGACGACGACGGCGCTGTCCGCCAAGCAGGTCGCGGCGCAGTGCGGGCTGCGCGACGGCGCGCAGCTCGCGCGGCTGTGCCGGCGCAGCCTCGGCGTCGCGCCGGGCGAGCTGCGCGCGCGGTTCGGCGCGCCCGCGGCGGCGTGATCACCGCTCGTCGTCGGCGGGGCCCGGCTGGAGCACGGGCAACGAGGCGCGCGCCGACAAAAAGCCGCTCGCCTTGCGCCCCGCGCGGTGATCGTGGACCTCGGGCGCGGTCGCGATCAGCCGGCGCGCCAGGTCGACCGAACGGTCGCACAGCGCGCGCGCGCCGTCGTGCAGCTCGGCGCTCGCCTGGACGTAGCGGACGTTCTCCTCCATGTCCTCGGCCGACCAGCCGCGCGAGTGCGCGATGTACGGGAACTGCGGGAACTGGCAGCCGAGCTCGGAGAAGAAGCCGAGCGCCTGGCCGGCGACGCCCTGGACGTTGTCCTGGCCGCCGGTGATCACGAACGCGGCGACCTTGTTGCGCAGCATGACGCGGTTGCGCAGCGTGATCTGGTTCTGCACGCAGTTGAGGCGCTCGGCCATCTTGAAGTAGAGCGAGCTCGCCACGCCCCAGCGGATCGGCGTGGCGACGAGGATGACGTCGGCCCAGAACACGATCCCCTCGTAGACCTGGTCCATCTGGTCGGCTGGATCCATCTGGGTGATCGAGCACGGCCAGGTGCACGCGCGCGCGGCCTTCGAGTAGTAGCCCTCGCACGCGCGGAAGCTCAGCTCGCGCAGCTTCACCAGCCGGGTCTCGCACCCGAGCCCGCCGGCGTGGGCGAGCGCGGTGTCGAGCAGCGCGTCGGAGGTGGAGTAGCGCGGCGCCGCGACGTCCATGTTCGTCGTCGAGATGCCGAGGACGCGGACGCGGTCGCCGGGCTCCCGCCCGGGCGGCCGGTCGAGCGGGTGCCTGGCGTGGGGCTTGCGCCGGCGCTTCGTCGCGGACGCGAGGTCGACGAGGAGGTCGCCGCCGTCGACGCGCGTCGCGTAGCGCGGCACGCAGTCCTCCTCGAACCCGGGCTCGCCCTCGCCGGTCTGGCGGTGGAACTTCCAGCCGTGCCACGGGCACGTCACGTAGTCGCCGTCGAGCCGCCCGTCGCCCAGCGGGCCGCCGACGTGGTTGCACGCGCCGGAGATCACCGCGAGCTCGCCGTCGACGCACGACACCGCGAGGCGCACGCCTTCGACCTCGACCTGCTGCAGCGGGCGCCGCGCGAGCTCCTCGACCGATCCGACCCGGGTCCAGCGTGAGGCTGCCATGCCGCGATGGTACAACCGGCGCCATGTCGGCATCCGCTCGTACGTCGCTCTCGGACAAGAAGCTCGGCAAGGCGCTCGCGCGCGTGCGCGACGCCCAGGACCGGGTGCTGCGCCGCTACCCGGGCGCCTCGGGCGATCGCCAGCCCGTGCACACGGTCTACGGCGGAGCGCACCTGTTCACCGCGGACACCGCGAAGAAGCTCGGCGAGCTGGCGCTGCGCGCGCTCGACGCGTACGCGCCCGACGGCGCGACGCTCGCGGCGGCGATCGGCGCGGACGCGGCGAACGCCGCGCTCGTCTACGACCGCGTCGTCGCCAAGCTGCGCCGCGAGGCGGTCGAGGACTTCCGCATCGACTTCGAGGACGGCTACGGCAACCGGCCGGACGAGGAGGAGGACGGCCACGCCGCCGCCGCCGCGACCGCGGTCGCCGCCGGGCTCGCCGCGGGCACGCTGCCGCCGTTCATCGGCATCCGGATCAAGCCGCTGACCCGCGACCTCGCGGCGCGCTCGCTGCGCACGCTCGACATCTTCCTCACCGAGCTGTGCACGCAGACCGAGGGCAAGCTGCCGCCTGGGTTCGTCGTGACGCTGCCGAAGATCACGAGCGTCACCGACGTCGAGACGCTGGTGTGGGTGTTCGAGCACCTCGAGGACCGGCTCGGGCTCGACGCCGAGAGCCTGAAGCTGGAGATCATGGTCGAGACCACGCAGTGCATCCTCGACGCGAGCGGGCGGTCGATGCTGCCCCGGCTGCTCGACGCGGCCGCCGGGCGGATGACCGGCGCGCACTTCGGGACGTACGACTACACCGCGAGCTGCGACATCACCGCCGCGTACCAGAAGATGGGCCACCCGGCGTGCGACTTCGCCAAGCACATGATGAAGGTGACGTTCGCGTCGACCGGCGTCGCGCTCAGCGACGGCGCGACCAACATCATGCCGGTCGCGCCGCACAGGGGGACGCTGACCGACGAGCAGAAGGCGCAGAACCGCGCCGCCGTCCACGCCGCGTGGCGGCTGCACGCCGACGACGTGCGGCGATCGCTGGTCAACGGCTTCTACCAGGGCTGGGACCTGCACCCGGGCCAGCTCCCGACCCGCTACGCCGCGGTCTACGGGTTCTTCCTCGAGGGGCTCGCGGCGGCGAGCGAGCGGCTCAAGAACTTCGTCGAGAAGGCGGCGCAGGCGACGCTCGTCGGCGACGTGTTCGACGACGCGGCGACCGGCCAGGGCCTGCTCAACTTCTTCCTCCGGGGCATCGCGTGCGGCGCCGTGACCGAGGACGAGGCGCTCGCGACCGGCCTGAGCCTGGACGAGATCCGGACGCGGTCGTTCGTGAAGATCCTCGACGCGCGCCGCGCGTCCGCGGCCGGCGCGTAGCGGCGTCAGCTCCCCCGGTACGTCGAGTAGCCGAACGGGCTGAGCAGCAGCGGGACGTGGTAGTGGGCGTCGCCGTCGATGACGACGAAGTGGATGTCGACGTGCGGGAAGAACCCGGCGGCGCCGGTGGCCGTGAAGTAGGCCGCGGTGTCGAACGTGATGCGGTAGGTGCCCGGCTCGACCGGGCCCGCCGGCGTCAGCGTGCGCAGCCGGCCGTCGGCGTCGGTGGCGCCGCCGCCGATCACGGTCCACACGCCGCCGGTGTTGCGCGCCAGGCTCACCGGCACGCCCGCCGCCGGGCGGCCCAGCGCGGTGTCGAGGACATGGGTCGTGATCACGACGCCCCTCCTTCCGCCGCCAGCTCGGCCAGCAGCTTGCCCAGCCGCAGCCGGGTGATCTTGGCCTGCTCCTCCGCCGCGATGCGCAGCTCGTCGGCCCGCGCGTGGCCGAGCCGCGACTGGATCGCGGCGAGCATCTCGCCCGCGCTCCGCCCGGTCGCGCAGATCAGGAACACGAAGCCGTGCTTGCGCTCGTACGCCTCGTTGGCGTCGTGCAGCGCGCGCGCCACGTCGTCGGCCGCGCCGGCGACGCCGGCCTGCTCGCCCTGCGACCACGCCGCGGTGCCAGCCGCGGCCTCCTTGCGCTCGCCGATCCGCGGGTGCCCCGCGAACGCCTCGAGCCAGTCCGCCTCGCCGAGCGGCCACCACGCGCGCTCCGCCGCGCGCAGCATCGCCGGCGGATCGGCGAACGGCCGCGCGTCGGCCATCGCCGTCGCCCACGCCGTCGACGCGCAGCACCGCGCCAGGGCCGCGACCGCCTCGGCGCGCCCGAGCGCGTTGAGCCGGTCGAGCCCGGGCGCCGGCTCGTCGGCGAGGTGGCCCCAGCACCGCAGCCGCGCGACGCCGCCGTCGGGGAACACGCTCAACCGCACGTGGCTGACCACGCCGATCCGCCGCAGCTCCTCGTCGAACAGGTGGCGGCGGTGCGGCTGCACCGGCGTCACCAGCAGCACGCGCCAGCCGTGCTCCTGCGCCGGGTGCTCGATCGGCCCGCCCGGGTGCATGCAGCCCTCGACGACGATCCGCCCCGGCGCGTTGCCCTTGAAGTGGCTGGTGTCGACCTCGAGCCGCTCGATCGTGCCCGGCGCGGCGAGCCGGACCAGCGCCCAGTCGTTGCCCGGGCCGCGCCGGCGCCGCGTCTCCCACCCGTCGGCCATCGTGCGCGACGGCCCGGGCTTGATCAGGTTGTGGCGCGAGCCGAAGAACATGTCGCTGCACAGCTCGACCACGGCGCCGTGCTCCAGCGCCGCGAGGTCGATCGGCCCGCCGAGCCGGCGCAGCCGCGCCCAGTCGGGCACGACCTCGCCGTGGACGCGCAGCCGCGCGACGCCGCCGTCGGGGAAGATGTTGAGCCGGACGTGGGTGAACCGCTCGTTCGACGCGATCACGAACCGGTTCTTGCCGTCGCCGGACAGCGGCTTGTTCGGCAGGATCTCGACCCACCGGGCGCGGTCGAGCGCGGCGAGGTCGAGCGGCTCGTCGATCGTGCACGCCTCGAGCGAGCACGACGCCGGGTAGTTGCCGCGGAAGAACGCGGTGTCGACGACGACGCCGCGGATGATGCCGGGCAGCCCGAGGCGGACGATGCACCAGTCGTAGCCCGGCTCGCGCCGGCGCCGCGTCTCCCACCCGTCCATCCACTTGCCGCGGTCGGTGTAGGCGTGCTCCTTCCACTCCGCCGGGTGCGCGCGCAGCAAGTTCTCCTTCTCGGCGAAGAACTCGTCGTTGCAGAGCAGCGCGGCGCCGCCCAGCGTCTCGCACGCCAGGTCCGGCAGGTCGGTGAAGTCGTTCGCGGTCTCGGGGGTCACAGCAGCTCTCCCTGGTCATCGGCGAGCGCGCGCCCCTCGTCGAACACGAGGCGGCCGCGCAGGTAGGTGGCGTGGACCACGCCGGTCAGCGTCTCGCCGACGTACGGCGTGACGCGGTGGCGGTGGCGGATCGACTGGGGCGTGACCTCGAACCGCTCGTCGGGCGCGAACACGACGAGGTCGGCGTCGTGGCCGGCGGCGATCGCGCCCTTCTTGCCGACGAGCCCGGCGAGCCGCGCCGGCGCCGCGGCCATCCACCGCGCGAGGTCGAGCAGGCCGTGGCCGCGCGCGCGCGCCTCGGACCACGTCACCGGCAGCGCGAGCTGCAGCCCGGCGACGCCGCCCCACGCGGCCAGGAAGTCGCCCTGCTCCGGCCGCTTGAGCGCCGGGCTGCACGGCGAGTGATCGCTGGCGACCAGCTCGAGCGTGCCGTCGGCGAGCGCCTGCCACAGCGCCTCGCGGTTGGCGGCGTCGCGGATCGGCGGCGCGCACTTGAACGCGGTCGCGCCGTCGGGCACGGCCTCGGCGGTGAAGTGCAGGTAGTGCGGGCAGGTCTCCGCGGTGAGCGGCAGGCCCTCGGCGCGCGCCGCGCGGACCTCGGCGAGCGCGCTCGCCGCGCTGTGGTGGACGATGTGCGTCCGCGCGCGGGTCGCGCGGCACAGCCGGGCGACCAGCGCGATCGCCTGGACCTCGGCCTCGGGCGGCCGCGACGCGAGGTAGGTGGCGTAGCGGCGCGGGTCGGCGCCGGCGAGCGCGGCCTCGGCCGCCTCGATCGGGCCCGCGACCTCGGCGTGGACCAGCAGCGGCGCGCCGAGCCGCGCCAGCTCGCCCATCGCCGGGCCGAGGTCGGACTCGCGCACCCAGCCGAACTCCTCGACGCCGGAGTCGACGAGGAAGCACTTGAAGCCGCGCGCGCCCTCGGCGACGAGGCCGGCGAGCTCGCCGGTGTTGCCCGGCACGACGCCGCCCCAGAACCCGACGTCGACCGCGCACTGCCCGCGCGCCGCGGCGCGCTTGGCGACCAGCGCCTCGCGCGTCGTCGTCGCGGGGATCGAGTTGAGCGGCATGTCGACCAGCGTGGTCGTGCCGCCCGCCGCGGCGGCGCGGGTCGCGGTGGCGAACCCCTCCCACTCGGTGCGCCCGGGCTCGTTGAGGTGGACGTGGGTGTCGACGACGCCGGGCAGCACCGCGAGGTCGTCGACGTCGCGCAGCGCCGCGCCGGCGGGGACGTCGCCCCAGTCGGCGACGCGGGCGATCACGCCGCCGGCGACGTGGACGGCGGCGGCGCGCTCGCCCTCGGGCGTGACGACGCGACGCGAGCGGACGACGAGGTCGATCTTCATTGCAGCTTCGCCCCCGCCGCGACCCACGCCGCGATCTCGGCGCGCTCGGTGGCGGTCATCTGCGTGCGGTTGAGGAACGGCATCGTCTCGCTGACGACGGCGCGCTCGATGATCCGCGGCACCATGTTGTGGATCTGCTCGGCGGTGTCGAACATGACGTTGTTCGGCGCCGCCGTGAACTGTGCGTCGGTCGGGCGCGCGCTGTGGCAGCTCGCGCACCGCTGGACGATGATCTCCTGGACGCGCGCGAACCCGACCTCGTGCGACACCGTCACCGCCGGCGCCTTCTTGATCCGCGACACGCCCATGAACACCGCGACGGCCATCACCCCGACGACGATCGCCGGCACGAGCCAGCCCGCGTTCGATCGCCCGTCGTAGCGGACGTTCATGAAGTGGCGCACGCCCGCGCCGCCGAACATCGCGCCGAACAGCAGCACCCAGTTGAGGTGGTGCCCGTACAGCCCGTGGAAGTGGTTCGACAGCATGATGAACAAGAGCGGGAACGTCAGGTAGTTGTTGTGGATCGAGCGGTGCTTGGCGCGGACGCTGAGCACGGCGTCCTGTGCGCGCCCCTCCTTCGTCGCGCGGATCAGCTCGCGCTGCGACGGCAGGATCCGCATCCACACGTTGCCCGTCATGATCGTGCCGATCAGCACGCCGGTCTGGATGTACGCGGCGCGCCCGCTGAACACCTGGGTGAACGCCCACGCCGCCGCGAGCAGCCCGCCGAACGTCAGCAGCGTCGCGACCAGCGGCTGCTTCTCCAGCGCGCGCCAGATCAGGTCGTAGACCGCCCACGCCAGGATCAGCGAGCCGACGCTGATCGCGATCGCCTCGCCCTGCCCCATCGCGCGGACCTTCGGGTCGATCAGGAACGCGGCGCCGTTCATGTAGTAGACGACGACCATCAGCGCGATGCCCGTCAGCCACGTCGACAGGTTCTGCCAGCGGAACCAGTGGAGCTGATCCGGCAGCTCGCCCGGCGCGAGCAGCTTCTTCTCGACCTCGTAGAACGCGCCGGAGTGGACCATGTAGATCCGCCCCTGCGACAGCCCGGCCTCGCCCTGCGGCTTGATCAGGTTGCGATCGAGCCAGTTGAACAGCATCGAGTTGCCGATCCACATGATCCCGGCGATCAGGTGGGCCCAGCGGAACACGACATCGAGGACCTCGTTGAGGCTCACCGGCGAGTCGTATCACAGGCGCCGGAGGGCGCGCGCCGCGGCTACGGCACGCGCGTGAACACGTAGTCGTCGCCGCCGGCGTGGCAGCCGGTGCACAGCGACACGCCGGCGCCGTCGGCGTAGATCGTCCCGCCGAGGTTCTCGAACCAGTACCAGCCGTCGCCGCCGGCGCTGTCGGCCTCGAGCTTGATCGCGACGGCGTAGCCGTTGGGATGGCCGTCCTCGTACAGCTCCTTGACCGAGGCCGCGCCGACCGGCAGCGCGCCGGCGGGCGTGCCCGCGATCGCCGCGTTGGAGCAGATCCGGTTCTCGCCGTGGGCGCCGGGCGGCCGCGCCGGGTGCGGCGCGTCCTCGCAGCTCCACGCCTGGTAGGCGCCGGTGGCGAGCCACGCCTCCAGCGCGGCGCGGCCGGTGGGCGGGACCTGATCGGCGGCGAGCCCGCCATCGGGGCCAGAGGCCGTCGCGGCGTCGGGCGCGGCGGGATCGGGGTCGCCGGGGGACTGGGCGCCGCCACAGGCGGCCAGGAGCAGGGTGGGCAGGACGAGGGCGCGGGGCATGGGCGTGCATATGCCGCTGGCGCCCGCTGGTTACACGCGACCACGTCCCCCGCCGCTTGCGCCCGGCCCTGCCCCGGTCGTACACCCCGGCGATGCACCTGGACCTCCACCGTCACCTCGAGGGCTCGCACAGCCCCGAGGCGCTCGCCGAGGTGGCGCGCACGTTCGACATCCGCGACCCGGTGTTCTTCGACGCCGCGGCGCAGCGGTTCCGCACCGCCGACGAGCTGCGCCCCGCGCTGACGATGCCGCCCGGCGGCGACGCGCAGGCGTTCTACGACTGCATCGTCAAGGCGCGCGCGGCGTACGTCAGCGTCGACGCGATCGCCGCGCTCGCGCGCCACGCGTTCCGCGAGGCGGCCGCCGACACCGACGGGTTCGAGCTGCGGATCTCGCTGTTCTCGATGACCCGCACGCTGATCGACCAGCAGGGCGGGCGGTGGCGCGACGTCGCGCCGACCGTGTTCGCCGAGCAGCACGCGCGGCCGATCCTGCTCGCCGTGCTCGCCGCCCGCGACGAGGTCCACGCCGCGACCGGCGTGCCGATGGTCGTGCGCCTGGGGCTGTCGCGCACGTTCGAGAGCGAGCCGCACTACCGCGCGCTCGGCGACATGGTGGTCGAGCACGCCACGCGCCTGGTCGGCCTCGACGTGCTCGGCATCGTCAGCGGCCCGGACCGCGAGCCGCTGCCGCCGGCGATGGTCGACATCCTGCAGCGGATGCGGCGCCACCTGCCGGACCTGACGATCCACGCCGGCGAGCTGGCGGGCGCGGACTCGGTCGACCGCACGCTCGCGCTCGACCCGCGCGGCATCGGCCACGGCGTCCGCTCGCTCGACAGCGACGCGACGATCGCGCGCCTGGTCGACGCCGGCGTCACGCTCGAGGTCTGCCCGACCAGCAACCACCTGCTGATCCCCGACGAGGTGGCCGCGATCACCCGCGCCCGCGGCGCCGCCCCGCTCCCCGCGCTGCAGCGCGCCGGGGTCCACTGCGTCCTGGGCAGCGACGATCCGACGCCGATGGACACGACCTTCCGCCGCGAGCTCGACCTCGCGCGCGCCGCGGGCGTCGACCTGGCAAGGCTCGAGGCCGACGCGCGCCGCCGCTGGGCGGAGATGACCGGCGCGGCGCTGCCGGCCTGATCACGCGGCGCGGCGCGGCCGCGCCCGGCGCTCGACCAGGCGGATCAGCTGGAAGCTGTGCTGGGCGCCGGCGACGGCGGGGCGGCGGGCGTGGATGCGGGCGGCGAGGCGGGTGAGGTAGCGGGACACCATGTCTACAAGAGCCGCGCCGCGCCCCGGATGTTCCAGGAAATCGCCCGGGTCAGCCCTGGCGTGTGCGGTAGCGCTCGATCTGCGCGCGGAACAGCCCGCGCAGCTCGTGGGCCTGGTCACGCCGGTCCCACCTTGCCGTCCACTCGGGGTGGGCGTCGGACTGCTCGATGATGTCGTGCGGCGGCGCCTCGCGCAGGCCGCCGCCGTCGCACATCGGGTTGTCCGTGTCCCACGCGGCGAGGTCGAGCGCCGGCAGGTCGATCGGCGCGCGCGCCTCGCCCGCGGCGAGCGCGTCCTCGTCGATCAGCTCGGACAGGTCCTCGGCCGCGGTGACGCGCGCGGTCAGCGGCTGCAGGCCGAACAGGCCCTCGAGGTGCTTGAGCGCCGAGGTGTGATCGCGCACGACGCTCGAGACGTGGCCCTGCTTGACGTACGGGCCGACGACGATCGTCGGGACGCGGAAGCCGAGCTGGTCGAAGCCCTCGGCGGCGCGCTCGTCGGTGGTCGTCGGCGGCGAGACGTGGTCGAAGAACCCGCCGTGCTCGTCGTAGGTGATGACGAGCAGCGTGTGCTCCCACTGCGGCGACGACGCGAGCGCCGCGTAGACCGCGGCGAGGAACTCCTGGCCGAGCATCGGGTGGTGCGGCGGATGATCGTCGGCGAGGGTGAACGGCGGATCGATGTAGCTGACGGCGGGCAGCGTGCCGTTCGCCGCGTCGGTGAAGAAGTCGTCGATCCGCCACAGCGTGTCGGACAGGTCGACGTCGAACCGCGTGCCGAGCAGCGGCACGAACGGCAGGTCGCCGTAGTACAGGCGCCACGGCACGCCCGCCTCGTTCAGCCGGTGGAACACCGTCGGCGCGGTGAAGCCGCCCTCGGGGACGTCGTTGCTCTGCATGCCCATCGACGTGCCGGCGAGCCAGTACATCCGGTTGGGCCAGGTCGGCCCCATCACCGAGCAGAACCACCGGTCACAGACCGCGTACTCGTCGGCGAGCGCCCACGTCACCGGCTGGTGCTCGCGGGTGAGGTACTGCATCGGCGCGAGATCGCCGGCGACGTTCTGCTGGTGGGTCGTGACGAAGCCGTCGTTGGCGCCGTTGTTCCACTGGGCGTGGGAGCCGCCCCAGCCATGCGGCGGGTCGTAGACGCACATCTGCTCGGCCGTCGGCGCGAACAGCGGCACCGGCGTGCCCTGCGCGTCGGGGTTGGTCATCGTCGCGGTGATGCCGTCGCCCGGCTTGCCCTCGACCAGCCCGCGCGCGCCGAGCACGTGGTCGTAGCTGCGGTTCTCCATCATCAGGAGGACGACGTGGCGGATCTCGCCCGGGCCGGGCTCGCCGTCGCCCGGATCGCCGCATCCGGGCAGCAGGCGGGTCACGCCGGCGGCCCCGGCGAGGGCGCCCATCGACTTCAGGACGTCACGACGCTTCATGCGGGCAGGCTAGCCTGACCGCCCGCGAAACGGTCGCGGTCACCGTGTGACATCTCCGCGTCACCGGCGCGCGGCGCCTACCGATCGCCGCCGACCTGCTTGAGGAACGCGACGTCGTCGGCGTCGAGCACGCCCTCCTCGACCAGGGGCAGCAGGGCGTAGAGCAGGTCGTCGAGCTCGGCGCGCGTCGCCGGCGCGGCCTCGGTGAGCAGGTCGACCTTGCGCTCGCGCAGCTCGGTGTCGGTGAGCATGTCCGAGTCGTGGAGCGCGGCGAGCTTGCGCAGGCGCGTGACCAGCGCGGCGTGCGGGCCGGTGGCCTCGACCGGCGCCGGCGCGGGGAGCTGGCGCGCCGCGGCGGCGAGCCCGGCCTGGAGCATCAGCGCGTCGCGCGTGCCGACGTAGCGGTTGACCGCGCGGGCGCCGCGGTAGCTCCAGATCGCGGCGAACACGCCGACGACCGCCCACACCGTCGATCCGATCGGATCGATCAGGTAGTCGGACGCGGCGACCCACGCGAACAGCGCGCCGAGCGCGCCCAGGCCCTTCTTGAAGTCGCGCGCGAGCAGCCGCCCGCCGCCCCACGACACGAAGCCGAGCGCGGCCGCGGTGATCGGCGAGCGCGGCTCGACCAGCGCGAGGTCGTCGTCGTCGATCCAGTCGATCGCCGCGCGCGCCTTCGCCAGGTCGGCCGGGGTCTTCGGGCGGTGCGCCGGGGGCGCCATCTCTACATGATGGCCCGGGGTGCGCCGTCGTTCCATGCTCGTGGGCATGACGCGCCCTGTCCTGACCGCCGCGGCGGTGACCGCGCTCACCGTGCTCGGCGCGCGCGCCGCCCGCGCCGACGAGCCGCAACCGCCGGATCCGGCGGCGATCACGGTGTGCGTCCAGCCGCTCGGCAAGGTCGACCGCGCGCTGATGGCGCCGCTGACGCGGAGCATCACCCACGTCTACGGGTTCACCGTGCGCACGCTCCCGGCGCGCAAGCTGGCGAAGGCCGCGTGGTACGCGCCGCGCAAGCGGTGGCGCGCCGACAAGCTGCTCGACGACCTGCTCGCGGCGCGCGCGGCGGGCGCGGCGGACGGCTGCGACGTCACGCTCGGCGTCACCCGCGACGACATCTCGCACGAGAACGAGGAGGGCAACGACTGGGGCATCCTCGGGCTGGCGTACCTCGATCACCCGGTCGCGGTCGTGTCGTCGTTCCGGGTCAAGCGCAAGGCCGGGCGGAGCAAGCAGGCGCGCCGGCTCGCCAAGGTCGCGCTGCACGAGCTCGGGCACACGTTCGGGCTCGAGCACCGCGCCGAGCCGGGGCCGGGGTGCATCATGAACGACGCCGGCGGCACGATCCGTACGGTCGATGCGGAGCGCGGCACGCTGTGCGCCGACGAGCGCGCGCACATCGAGCAGAAGCTGGGCGTGTCGCTGCCGGAGGTGGACGAGGTCGACTGGCGGTGGATCGAGCGCGGCAAGTAGCGCGCGAGCACGCAGACGGACGGTCACCGTCGGAGACGCATCGTCGCGAGCCACGACTGTCACCATCCCCAGGATCCAACACATCTCGGATTCCTCGTCGGGACCCAAGATCCGTGCGTCCTGAGCGGCCCGAGCGACAGCGAGGGCCAGTCGAAGGACCAGCCTGCCGTGTCC
>WYBA01000455.1 GCA_011526095.1 Myxococcales bacterium
CCCTCGACGTCCCGCCGCCGCCCTCGTCGGAGCAGCCGGCTACGCGCTGAGCGGGTTCCCGTCGTCACGCCGCCAAGCTGCCATCACGCTCGGCTCGGCGGAAGGACGGGGTCCGTGCAGCGGGTACCCATGCCCGACTCGCGCGTCGCGAGCGCGCGCAGGAACTCGATCGGGATCGAGCCGCGGTAGGTCTCGAAGACCGGATCGAACGCGCGCGAGAGCGGCGGCTTCGAGGGCACGCGCGCGGGCTTGGTCGTTGGCGGGACGGTGTACGGATCGATCGGCGTGGCGGGGGCGCTGGTCGCGACCTGCCCGGGCGCGGTCGCGGGTCCGGGCGTGAGTTGGCTCGGCACGTGCGCCGGGGGCGACGGCGGCGCGCTGGTGGTCGCCGGCTCGGAGTACGGATCGATCAGCGCGGTCGAGGGCGCGGCGAGCGCGAGCGGACCGCTACCGGCGAAAGTGAGCGCGACGCTCGGAGCCGCGCCGCGCTCGCGCTCGTCGAGCACGCGAGAGAGGAGGAAGCGGCCGGCCGCGTAGCCGGCGAGCCCGCCGCCGAGGAGCAGGATCCCGGTCGAGAGGTCGTCGCTAGTAGTCATAGCAATCGTGCTTTCCCGCGCGTTCGAGCGCGCGACGGAGAGCGGCCTTGACGTAGCGGTGTCCCTCGTCGGTCGTGCGGAAGCGACGCTTGCCGATGATCTGGCCGTTCGAGCTCCGCTCGACGTAGGCCCACACGTCTCCGACGACCGCCGTCTCCGGCGGCGCGCCGGTCCAGAACAGCAGGGCGCGATATCCGCAGCGGTCGTCGACGAGCCAGCGTTCGCGGTACCTCGGATCCTTGGAGCGCGCGTCCCGTCGCGACGGCGTGCTGTTGAGCAGGCGCACGATCTGCTCGACGAGGACGTCGGCCTCGTGCGGCGTGATCGCGTAGCGGTGATCGCCGAGGTCGACTCGTTCGATCGAGAGCACCGCCTCGCCGTCGCGCAAGATGGTTCGACCCTCGCGGGTGTAGCGAGCGGCGCCGCGCGTCGCCCTGGCGTTGCGCGCGGGCACCGTCGACGGTGACGCGACCGGCGGGGCGACGCTCGAGGTTGGCGCGGGCGTCGGCTCCGGCGACGAGCGCGAGACGAGCCACTGGCCGACCGCGAGCGCGGCGGCCCCTGCGCCGAGGTAGAGCGCGCCGGTAGCGAAGTCGTCGGAGTCGTCGGAGTCGTCGTTGGACATGCGAGCCTCCGGGAAGGGGGACACGAGACAGCGGATCGGAGCCTGGGATCGCGCGAGCGACGCACCGACCGTCACGGGTTGGTCAGTCGCTCAGAACTCGTGCGTTCGTCTCTCTCTCACTCCGTCCAGATGTGGACCGCGTCGGGCACGTCCGCCGCGGTCACCTCCTCCGCCGGGCACCCGCAGTCGGCGCCGTCCGACGAGCCGAGCGGCTCGTCGGGGACGTCATCGTGCGAGGGCTCGACGGGCGCCGCCTGGTAGCGCGGCGTGGCCGGGAACGCCTGCCACCAGCACCGCGAGACGACCGGACCGGCGTTGCCGCCGTTCTTGCCGTTCTTGGTGCGGTAGCTCGGCGCGACACCGCCACCGAACAGGTAGCACCCGAGGTTCCCGAGGAACCCCGTGCGCGGCTGCGTCGGCTGCGGCGAACATCCCCGGTAGGTTGGGGGCGCGGTGCGATAGAGGATGTCCATCGTCCTTGCCTCCGTCTACTTGAGGACCTTGGCGAGCAGCGACCCGAGGGTGCGGAGCTGCTCGTCGCGCTTGGCGTGGGTGGCGAGCGCGGTCTGGTAGATCACCAGGTTCTCGACGTCCGTCTCCACGTCCCCGACGCCCGAGGGGGCACCGGGGAGCGGCTGGATGGCCGCGAGGAGCTGGGCGGCCAGCTCGATGATCTCACCCGTGGTCAGGTTCCCGAGCCCGCCGAGCTTGCTCGGCGCGGGCTGCGAGTAGATGACCGTCGGGCGCCGGTCGACCGCCTGCGCCCCCTGGCTACCACCGGAGTGGATCACCGTGGGGCGCCGGCTCGGCGGGACCACGACCGAGCTTCCTCCCGGCCGGGGCCGCACCATGCCGGGGCGGCCGATCGGCCGCCCACGGCTGTCGATGACGGACGCCCGAGCGTTGCGCTCGTCGTCGTCGAGATAGATCACGTCGAACTCGTCCATGCGATCGCTCCTTGGCTGTGCGACGGCCGGGGCCGCTCGCGCGACACCAAGCTCCGATCCGCGTGTCTCGTGGTGGCTAGGCGGCCTGGTCGAGATCGATCTCGATCGGCTCGTCGTCCTCGCTGCCGGCGTCGCGGGAGCCGTAGCGGTACTCGTCCTCGTCGAGCTGCTCCAGGTCGGCGGCGGCGTCGCGGAACAGATCGATCACGACGCCTCCGCCGGTCGCGCTCTTGCGGGGCGGTGCCGCGGGCGTGACCGGCGCGGGGAGCTGCGGCGCCCCGACGGGCGCGGCCGGCGTGGTCTGCGGGTTCTGCTCGGCCTGCTTCCTGGCGTCGCGCTCGGCCTTCTTGACCGCGGCGTCGTACATCTTGGCGAGCGCGTACTGACCGGCACCGGCGGCGGCGACGCCGGTCGCGGCCACGCGGATGTTGCCTTCGGTGAAGTAGGCCGCGGTGGCACCGCCGACCGCCATGAGCATCGCCATGGTGTCGGGCTCGGCGATCTTCTGGTTGGAGATGAGCCCGGACACGACGGCGCTTCCGACGCTGCCGCCGACGGCGGCGGCGATCGTCTGCCAGGGCGGCGGCGCGGCGCGGCGCGGGCGCAAGGATCGCGGCCTCGGCGTCGCGGCGACCGGGCCGGCGTTGCGGCGGGCCTTCGCCTTGTTGCGACGGTGCTTGCCCTTGGGGTGCTTCTTCTTCATGAGCTTCCTTCCTGCTGGGGTTGATCTCCGAGCGCGCGGCCTGAACGTCAGGCCGCGTTCCGGAAGCGCGGGAAGCAGCCGCACCCGGCGCACGGCGACGGCTGCGCGGTGACGCGCGCGACCGGGCGGACCGGGGCGACCCGCGGCACGACGTGCGGCGCGACGCCGATCCGGACCGACGGCTGCGTGCGAGGCACGATCGGCACCGCCTCGGTGGGCAGCCCGAGGTGGTCGAGCATCGAGACCATGTCGCAGACGCCGAGGCCGATCTCCTGCTCGAAGATGCGCGCGAGCAGGCCGGCGGTGAAGATGACGTCCTCGTACGGCGTCGAGCGGAGGTGCTTGCCGCGGAGGCGGGCGAGCACGAAGCGGCGCGCGTTCTTCACGCGGCGCTGGCCCTCGGGCCAGTCCGCGACGTCGGCGGCGGCGAGGTCGAGCGCCCACGCGGCGAGGTCGGCGATCGCGTCGACCGCCGGACCGTAGTCGATCTCGCCGTCGTCGAGCTCGAGCCCGCGGAGCGCGTCCGCGATGGTGGTCGCGCTGGCACGGTTGTCGTTGGCCGCCGTGGCGCGCTTCTTCTTGGGCGGGTGGTTGTCGTTCTTGGGCTTGGACACGGATCGATCTCCTCGGCGCCGGGCAGACCCGGGCCGCGTGGCGCCGCGCGCGCGGTCGCGCGTCGCGGAGCGGGGTTGGGTGCGCGACGCTCGGGCATCGAGCGCGCGCGGAAGCGAAGACGGACGGCGCGGCGGAGTGTCCGCCTGGCGGACAGGTGAGACTGGCTAGAGCTTGCGGGCGAGGTAGTGACCGGCGAGCACTTCGGGGGTGAGCGCGCGCAGCGTGCCGGGCATCGGCGGGGGCGCGGCGAGTGCACCGAGCGAGAGACCCTCGCGCTGGAGTTCCTGCTCGATCGTGTTGAGAATGGGCGGCGTGACGCCCATCGTCGCGAGCTTGAGGCGGAGCGCCTCGATCCCGACACGGGTCCCGAGCCGGCCGGTGATGCGACCGAGCGCAGCGATGAGCGGGATGTTGGGTCGGATCCTCGTCCCGCCGATGCGCAGCTCGGCGGCGTTGCGCGGCGCGCGCTCGTCGAGCCACTGCCGGGCGGCGGCCTGGTCGAGCTTGTCGATCGCGTGGGCGCAGGTCTGGACCACGCGCTGGCCGGCCGGCCCCCACATGCGCGCCTCGCGCTCGGCGAGCGCGAGCACGAAGGCGACGTCTCGCACGTCGGCGACGCAGATCGGCCGACCGACGAGCACGCCGCGGATCGCCTGGGCGCCGTTGCGCGCGCGACCGAGGCCGTTCTTGAAGCGGATCGACGGCTCCTCGGCGAGCTGGGCGATCCACTCGACGGCTTCCGACGGGGTGAGGGTGGCCGGGCCGGCGTTGCGGACGCTGCCGGCGTTGCGCGGCAGCTCGTCGAGGCGCGCCTGATAGGCGGCGAGCGCGCGCGCGTAGGTGGCGATCGCGTCGTCGATCGGCTTGCCGTCGTGCCAGGTGGTCCATCCGCGCTCCTTGGCGGCGCGGGCGCGGCCGAGGTCGCCACGCACACCCTTGGTCTCGTCGGTGCCGATCAGTCGCTCCAGGCGCAGCCGCTGCGTGGCGACGTCGGCAGCGTTGCGGAGGGCGTTTCGTCCCATCCGGAACAGCGCGGCGCGGAGCGCGTTGCGGCTGACGTGCGGATCGAGGATGATCGGCTCGCCGTCCTCGGTCGGGAACACGTGGAGGCCGTTCGACGTCTGCACGGTGGCGAGCCGTCGCACCGGGCCGGGGTCGAGCAACTCGGCACCGGCAAGGTAGTCGAACGAGCGCTCCACGCAGTTCGAATCGTCGGCGAACAGGCGGAGCCGCTGCGCAGGGCGGCACGCCTGGACCTTGGGACCGTCGTACGGGAGGCCCTCGTCGTCGCGCTGGGGCTTGGCGCGGATCGCGGCGGCGAGATCGGCGGTCGATGCGAAAGGCGCGACGGCGGCGACGAGCGCGGGATCCTCGGCGGCGACGAGCTGGGCGGCCTGCTCGGTGATGGCGCCGAGACAGAGGTCGTCGTCGACCGCCTCGGGGAGCGTGCGGGAGTTGTGGGGGGCGGCGATCACAGCGAGGACTCCTTTCGGCCGTGCTCCGGGCTCGAGGTCGGCACCGAGGCGGCTCCGAGCGCGGAGGCGTCGGGCGAGGAGCGGCGCTTGCGGGTGATGATCACGGGGACTCCTTTCGGTAGGGGCCAGCGGGCGGCGTGCGATCGGCGCCGCCGCGCAGGACGAGCGCGCGCCGGACGGTACGCAGGGAGACGCGGAGCTCCTCGGCGATCGTGACGGGCGGGACGCGCTGGACGAAGTAGAGGTGTCGGATCCGGCGGCGGTTTTCTTCCTTGACCGGGGACATCACTCGTCGTCCTCGGGCGCGTCGGTCGGCGGCGTCGTGACCGCGAGCGCGGTCTCGGTGGAGGGCGCGGTCGGCGGCGGCGCAGTGGAGGTCGGCACGCCGGGCGGTCGCTTCGAGGCCGGCTTGGGGATCATCGAGCGCACGAGCTCGAGCGCCTGCTCGACGGTCATCGCCGACAGTTCGGCGAGCCACTGTGCTTGCTGCTCGGGGCTCATTCGCTCGCGGACGAGGTTGGCGATCGCCTGCTCGCGCGGCGTGAGGCGCGCCTGGATCGTGAGGAGGTGTTGGATCTGCTCGGGCGTGATCGTCGGGCTCGCGGTCGCGTTCCGGACCGAGTCGTCGGCCGCTGCGCTCGGCGAAGGCGTGACGGTGACGGTGGTCGTCTCGACGGTCTCGGTCACCGTGGCGCCGGCCGCGGCCGGCGGCGTTGCGGGCGCGCTCCGCGGCGGCGTCGCGGGGCTCGCCCCGGCGGCAGCGGCGGCCGGCGGCGCGGCTCCGGCGCTCGGCGCTGCCGCGGGGGCGGGCGGCGTCGGCGTCGCGGAGGCGGGCGCAGGGCTCGGCGCTGCCGCCGGGGGCGGCGGCTCGGACTTCATCTTCTTGGAGATCCAGTGCGAGAGCACCAGATCCACCTTCGGGATGATCTTCTCGGCGATCACCTGGGCGATGTGCTTGGGTGGCGGCTGATCGTCGTCGTCGTCCTCGTCCTCGTCCTCGTCCTCGTCCTCGTCGTCGACCTCGTTGACGGGCGACGGCGGCGGCGCGGGGCGGCGCGAGATGCCGGCCTGGTCGGCAGCGCGCAACAGATCGGACGCGGCGCGCATCATGTTGGACTGCTCCTTCGCGGTGACGCGGAGCGCGTCGGACTGCGCGCGGATCAGTTCCATGAGCACGAGCACGAGCGGTTCGTGGCTCGACGACTCCAGCCCCGCGCCAAGCCCGCCGTTGCGCTGCGACTCGGTGATGAGCACGTAGGCGGCCTGCGCGCCGACGATCCGCGCACGGCTGCCGTCGCACTGATCGAGGCGGTAGAGCGCGGGCACGGCGCGCACCGCGCGCTTGAGATCGAGGAACCCGCCCTCGCGCTCGATGTGGATTGGTGCGCCCTCGTCGTCGCGCGCGATCGAGCACGTGCCGCGCGCGCCGGGGTTCTGGAACGCGCGCACCGCCCACCACTCGGTGTCGGGGTGGACCTCGATCGGCTCTCCGTCCTTGTCGAACGCAAGCTCGGACATGCGGCGGCTCCGTGGTGGCGGGTCGCCCGGTCGGTCGATACTGCGCAGCGCGGGGAGCGCTGGTCCGTGCCGGGCCGGCGCTCGTCGTCGCGTCACCGCGTCCGATCGATCGCCTTCAATACGTACTGCACATGACCCACCCCTATCTCGGATCGAGCGATGTCGATTTTGGCTCCACGTACGACGAGAAAAATCGGTCTGTGCGCGGCGCCGCGTCGACCGGAACATTTCGATGATCGCGCGCCCGTCGATGCGACGCGATGAGGTCCGTCTATAGATCATCGAGCGTCGCTGCTGCTGCCGTCCGGCGTGCTGTCCGGGGCGCGGACAAATGGCGCCGATTTCTCCTCGCGATTTGCCGAGGGCCCGACGGCGCGGTGCAGATCAAGGAGTTCCGAGTCGCGTGCGATTTCCTTGTGGCGCGACGATCGCGGTGTGCGCCGCGCTCGCGGGGCTGTTCGAGTTGCTCGACCTGGTCGCTGCAACTGGATCGAGGTCCCGTGTGTCTAGATCGGTCGCGCCGACCGGCTCGCCTCGGCTTCCGTGCCGACGGGAATCGGACGCGCCGTCGTGCCGACCGTCGCGAAGTCGGTCACAAGCACGACACCGCCGTCCGGAGGCGTAGTCCCGATCCCTGTTGAAATTGAAGTGGCGGTCCAACTGACCCCGAGAGGATTCTCGGGGCGCTTAACCAGAAGGACCCGCCATGAAGAAGACTGCCAGGAAGACAACGACCACGGAA
>WYBA01000456.1 GCA_011526095.1 Myxococcales bacterium
CGGGGCTCAGGGTGAGCGGAACAAGGCGGCTCGTCAGACCGCGATCTCCGACGACGTCGGTGGGAAGCTCAGGACGAGCGGAAGGGATCTCCGCTGATCGACCCTCCCAGGGCGAGCGGCACAGGGCGGTTCGCCAGACGGCCATTCCCGACGACGTCGGTGACAAGCGGCGGACGAACGGACCCTTGCCTGCGTCGCAAACTGACCGGCATTGTGCCTAGGG
This sequence comes from Myxococcales bacterium, assembly GCA_011526095.1. GTDB lineage: Bacteria > Myxococcota_A > Polyangia > Haliangiales > Haliangiaceae > WYBA01. Next base: position 224 of record WYBA01000456.1, read on the forward strand.
CACGCTCGGCGTCCCCGACTGCGCGTGCGACACCAGGAACGCCAGCCAGTCGGCGATCGCCGCGGCCGAGTCGGTCGAGACGAAGTGGCCGTCGTCGCCCGAGGCCGGGACGTACTGGAACACCGCCGCGGTGCGCGCCTGGCCGTCGCCGCCGGTGCGGTTGAGCGACACCGGACGCGCCACCTCCGACAGGCTCGAGATCGCCGCGACCACCGGCGGCGCGAGCTGCAGCCGCATCGCGCGCGCCGTGATGTTCATCGTGTCCTCGGGCGAGTACGTGTCGCCCTGGCCCCAGCTCATGTACACGTGCTTGGACGCGATCCCCGCCGGCGGCCGCGCGACGATCAGCGGGTCGTGGTTCACCGGGTCGATCGCGTCGAAGTACGTCTGCCACAGCGTCATCACCGGGTGGCTGCGGCCGAGCGACTCGCCGACGATGAACCCGAGCGCGTCGGCCGCGTCGACCGGCGAGGTCTTGGTCAGGATGCCGTCGGTGAGGTAGCTGCCGGCGCCGCTGAAGATCACCGCGGCGGCGGCGTCGGTCGCACCGATCCCGAGGATCCCGACGTTGCTGCCCTGCGAGTGGCCGAAGTAGTAGGTGCGCGCCGGATCGAAGTCGACGTCGACCGCGCCGACGGTGAACGGCGCGACCTGCGCGACGCGCAGCGCCTGGACCACGTCGACGCCGCCCTGCAGGTGGTTGTCGCGCGCGGCGCGCGGGTTGACGACGTTGAACACCAGCCCGTCGGGATCGCGGGTCGAGCTGCCGCGGCGCTCGCCGTGGCCGACGCCGTCGAACGTGAGCGTGGCCATCGGGACCGCGGCGCCGGCGAGCGCCGACGCGATGCCGTTCGTCACCGCGGCCTTGAAGCTGCCGCCGGTGCCGTGGGCGTGGACGACCAGCGGGTAGCCGCCGCCCGGCATGGCCGCCTTCGGCACGGTCAGCGCAAAGCACACGTCGAGCGTGCCGGTCTGGACCGGCGCGCCGCCGCCGTCGAACTCGATGCCGCCGCCGTCGGCGGGGAGCTCGTAGGGCAGCGTGCCCTGCTGGAAGTTCGGGATCGTCATGCGACCGTGGATCTCGGTGAAGTTGCCGCTCGAGTCGCCGCACACCCGGCCGACGTCGCCGGCGATCTCGCACGGCGACGGCGTCGTGCCGTCACACACCGTCAGATCGCTCAGCGTCGGCAGCGGGCCCGCCTCCGTCGCCTGGGCCAGCGCCAGCATCGGCCCGGTCGTGTCCTGGACCGTGAACACCGTGACCGCCGCGAGGTCCGCCGCGGTCATGCCCTCGCCCGCCATGTACGCGCGGAAGTTGGCGTAGGCGTTCCACGCCCGCGCCAGCGTCGGGTCGGTCGGCTCGGTGTCGCCGAGCAGCGCCGCGAGGTCGTCCTCGAGCTGCGGCTGCTCGCCCGCGGTCGAGCGGATCGCCGAGGTCAGGTAGACCGCGTACTTGTGGCCGGGCAGCAGCGGCTCGTGCCGGTTCGCCGCGACCTGGAAGGTGTGCTGGCAGGCGTAGAGCCCGGTGCCGGTCGAGTAGGAGAACGCGCGGCCGCGGTCGGCGCCGAACCCACCGTCGAGCGGATCGGTGATGTCGACGAAGTGGACGTTCGCCCCGTTGTCGCCGATCGACCCGAAGTCGAGCTCCTTGGAGAACCGGAACGTGACGTTGGCGACGGCGGAGAACCCCGCGAAGTCGGCGGCGAGCGCGTCGGCGTACAGGTCGACGAGGTCGATCCCCAGCAGCGCCGACGGGCCGGGCCGCGGGAAGTCGTCGAGGTGCAGCGTGCCGTCGGCGTTGATCCGGGCGTCGTTGGGGAACGGCAGCCGGTAGAAGTCGCTCAGCGCGACGCCGTCGCGCGGCACCTGGAAGTGGGCGCGGAACGGCGTCGAGTCGGCCGGGCAGGTCACGCCGGTGAACGGCGGGAACGCGTCGACGCCGCGGACGCACGCCCCGCCGGCGCCGCACGCCAGCCCGGCGATGCAGTCGCGCGTCGACTCGCACGCCGCGCCGAGGTCGCCGGCGCCGGGCTCGACGCAGGTCCCGCCGAAGCCGTAGAGCTCGCACACCAGGTCGCGCGCGCAGTCGGCGCCGGTGCCGCACGGATCGCCGACCTCGCCTCCCCCGGCGGGCGCGCACGTCCCGTTCGGCGAGCAGAACAGGCCGGTCGCGCAGTCGCGGTTGGCCGAGCAGCTCCCGCCCAGGCCGATCGAGCCCTCGGCGACGCAGCGGTTGGCCGCGCACACCTCGCCGTTGACGCACTCCGCGTTGGAGGTGCACTCGGTCGGCGTGTCGTCGTCGTCATCGGCGGCGTCGTCGCCGAGGAGGAAGCAGCCGCCGGCGGCGACCGCGAGCGCGCCGAGCGCGAGGATGGCGACGAGGCGAGGCAAGGCTAGCGTGGTGCGGCTCACGTGGGTCCCCCGGAGACGAGTTGCCTCCGACGATAACCGAGGGTCCCGAGCCAAGAAAGCCGGGACTGCTTGCGCCCTGCCCCCCGATCCTGGCAAACATCGCGGCCTGCCACCGCCCGGCAGCCCCACCGAGGACCCATGGACGCCGTCGCCACCTTCATGCAGGACCTCATCAAGGACTTCGGCTACCTCGGCCTGTTCTTGCTGATCGTGCTCGAGAGCACAGCGGTCCCGGTCCCGTCGCTGCTGGTGATGCCGTTCGCCGGCTTCCTCGCCAGCGACGCCGGCGGCGCCCACTTCTCGCTGCCGCTGATCATCGCGCTCAACAGCGCGGGCGCGCTGGTCGGCTCGGGGCTGTCGTACTGGTTCGGCCTCGCCGGGGGCAAGGCGATCCTGCTCCGCTACGGCAAGTACATCATGGTCCGACCGGCCGACCTCGAGAAGACCGAGCAGTTCTTCGCCAGGTACGGCGCGCGGACGATCTTCATCGGCCGGTTCCTGCCGGTCATCCGCCACATCATCTCCATCCCGGCCGGCGTCGCGCGGATGAAGCTGGCGCCGTTCTTCACCCTCACGCTGGCCGGGGCCAGCCTGTGGGGCGGCGGGCTGATGGTCCTGGGCTACGTCCTGGGCGACAACTGGAAGTCCGTCGTCACGACCTGGAAGAAGATCGACATCTTCGTCGCCGGGGCGATCGTCCTCACGATCCTCTACGTCACCGTCCAGTTCATCCGGAAGCGCCGGGCGGCGCGGGCGGCGGGCGCCGAGGTCGGCGCGGCCGACCCAGGGAAGGGTACGGGTACGGACGGGGTAGGATGAGCGTTGCTCCCGGCCCCCGGGGCAGCTAATTTGCCGGCGCTCCCTGCGCCCTCCCCGAGCCGGGTGCATGATAGTGGCATCACGATGTCAGTCGCGGCAGAAGCAGTAGCGGTCGACCTGTTCGACCACCGCGAGCAGGCGGTCGTCGAGCGGGCGCTCGCGGCCGTCGAGGGCCGCGCGCCGTCGGACGGCCTCGTCCTGCGCGGCCTGATCCGCCAGATCCGCGACGCCCAGCACCTGCTCGAGGCGTCGCGCGCGCTGCGCGCGCCGACCGCGCTCGGCGGCGAGCCGCGCAGCGAGAGCACGCTGATCGACCACCTGATCGCGCTCGACGGCCTGGCCGGGGACCTCGCCCTGCCGCTCAAGGCCAACCTGTCGCGCACGTACCTGCTGACCAAGATCAACTTCCTGCGCGCGTTCGTGAAGTCGACGACGGCGCTGGAGAAGGGCTCGCCCGAGTTCCACCAGTTCTCGCACGACCTGCGCGAGGAGCTCGGCCAGTCGATCTACACGCTGCTCGCCGAGGAGCTGTTCCTCGCGCTGCTGCGCAAGCCGGACATCGAGGTGCGGATCAAGCGCCGCGCCGCCGACAAGCTGATCACGGTGTGGGACGACGCCCACCTCGAGATCGACGACTTCGCCCCGCTGCTCGAGTCGGCATGGCACGCGCGCAACCGCATCACCAGCGACTTCGGCTGCCTGATCGGCGCGACCGAGACGTTCCGGCTGGTGTGCGAGGACTGCAGCCCGGAGGTCCTCGACTTCTTCGCCCGCGACAACCGGACCGAGGACGAGGGCGCGGCGTTCGAGGAGTTCCTGTTCAACATGACCTCCGAGGAGCTGGGCCTGCTCCGCCGCCGGATGCGCGAGGACGGCCTGCGCTCGGTCAGCCAGCAGTGGGCCGCGCAGGCGCTCGGCCGCCCGATCGACGCCCTCGAGACCTCCCACGAGATCGACCCGGTCGCGCTGTACCGCAGCTACAACCGGCGCCAGCTCGCCGCCGACTTCCGCATGATGTCCGGCGCCCCCGGCCCCCGCCGCACGGCGGAGGGCTACCTGATGCTCGACCTGCTCGACCGCGACTGATCCAGACGCTCCCCGCCGATCCGGCGGCTCCGCCTGATCCAGCGGGCGGCGCGGGTCGTATGCTCAGCACGCCATGCCGGGCCTACCCTCCGCTCGTCCCATCCGCGTCGCGCTGACGTGCCTGCTCGCCGCGGCCGCGCTCGCCGCCTGCGGCGGCGACGACGACGGCGACGACACGCCCGAGGTCGACGCCCGCCCGGTCGATGCCAGCCCGCCGGACGCGGCCGTCGATCCGTGCATGGCGCTGTGCACGTGCGCCGCGGACTTCTGCGACGACGAGGTCGCGACCTGCCTGACGGCGTGCGCGTCGCTCGACGACTCGGTCATCACCTGCCGGATCGAGCACTGCGGCTACGCCCAGACCAACCCGAGCTTCCACTGCCCGCACGTCGCGGGGGATCCGGACGCGCCCGGCGTGCCCGCCGAGTGCATCCAGGAGTAGAGCGCGCGCGTCAGGCCGCGGGCGCCGTGGCCAGGTGATGCTCGATCAGCTTGGCCAGGTCCGGGATCGACTCGATCACGTTGGTCTTCGCGCTGCCCCGCAGCTTCAGGTAGGCCTTCTTGGCCGTCGTGTGCGAGGTCTTCTCGGCCCGCTCGTCGGTGACCGCGAGCAGGTCCTCGGCGACGTCGTCCGACCGCGCCGTCAGGAACTCCGAGAACGTGCCCGCGCCGCCCGCCGCCCACTTGTCGTGGTGGGGCTGGAGCTTGCCGAGCCAGTCGTCGAGCAGCGCCTCGACCACCTGCGTGACGAAGCCGCGCTTGATCGCCTTGATCGTCGCGTAGCTGGCACGGAGCACCATGCCCTTGCTCTTGACGGTGTTGTCGATGAGCTGGACACAGTCCGCCACCACCTTCGCGCGGGTGGGATCGACGCCGATGCGCTCGACCAACGTAGCCATGGGGGGAACCTTTCTCGGCCAGGAGGAACGGGCGCGCACCTTACTCGTGGGCGACGCGGCCGTAAAGCCGTGGCTGGCGGGTTCGCGCGGGCCGGCGCCTCGGCTGGCTACTCCGTGAACGTGATGCCGAACCGCTGGCAGCGACGCGACATCTGGTTCTTGTCGTGCTCGGGCAGCTGGGTCCAGTACTTCTTGGCCTTGTCCGCGTCGCCCATCTGACACGAGGACGAGACCACCACGCGCAGCATCCGGATGTCGCCGGGGGCCTGGGACAGGACCTTCTCGGCCGTCGCGATCGCGCCCTCGTAGTCCTGCCGGTCGTAGAGCCGGTTGGCCTCCTCGCGCGCGGACATCGCGTCGGCGGCGCCGTCGCCGCCGCCGACGTCACCAGCAGCCAGGCTGGCGCGACCGATCGCGGCCCGGTCCGGCTCGTTGGCCGGCTCGGGTGGCGGCGTGACCGTGCCCGGCACGCCAGGCTCGCGCGCCGGCGGCGGGCGGGTGTCGGGCGCGACCGCGGGCGGCTCGGTGCGCGCCGCCGGCGCCCACGGATCGGCGGCCGGCGCCGTCGGCGTCGCGACCCGCTTGTGGCGGGTGCGCGCGTCAGTGATGCGGGCCTCGTCGGGCCTCGCCGGCGCGGCCCGCACGTCGAGGTACAGCATCATCAGCGCGCCGAACGTCAGCGCGCCCAGCGCAGCGATCGCGATCGACTTGGGCGACACGCCTCGGTGGTAGCACGGCGCGCCGTGCGATGCTGCCGGCGTGAAGGACGACGAGCACGGCGTCCCGGCCGGATCGGTCGGCACCGCCCGCCACGACGCCCCCGTGACCCGCGACGAGCTCGAGCGCGCGCTGCGCCGGGCCGCGCTCGCGACGGAGGGCGTGCGCGACGACGTGATCCAGCTCGCGGCGCAGGTCGTCGCCCTGGTCGAGGAGCTGACGCGGCGGCTCGACGGCGTCCCGCCGGGCCCGACGGTGACGCCGGGCACGCTCGAGGCGGCGGTCGACGAAGCGACGCCCGCGGTGCTCGAGCGGATCCGCGTCCGCGACGAGGGCTCGTCGGCGCGCGTGCTGATCGGCGACGCCGAGGACAAGTACCGCACCACCGCCGACGGCCCCGACTGCACCGCCCTGCTGCCGATCTGTCAGGCGCGGTGCTGCACCCTGCACTTCGCGCTGTCGAGCCAGGACCTCGACGAGGGCGTGATCCGCTGGGACTACGGCAAGCCGTACCTGATCCGCCAGCGCCCCGACGACGGGTACTGCGTCCACAACGCGCCCGAGGGCCGCGGCTGCACCGTCTACCACCACCGCCCGCGGCCGTGCCGTCAGTACGACTGCCGCGGCGACGCGCGGATCTGGGCCGACTTCGATCGCCGCGAGGTCGCCGCGCCGTCGCCGTACGCGCGCCGCGAGGGCTCGACGCCGACCGAGCTGGACCTGATCGAGCGCGTCCGCGCGCGGCAGGTCGCGCTCGCGATGGAGGGGTTCGCGATCGGCACGCGCGAGGCCGAGCGCGCGCGCCAGGCAGCGGCGCAGGCGCGCGCCGAGGCGGCCGCACATGTGGGTGCGCCTCCGGCGGCGCGCGACGACTGACACGATCGCGGGCACTTGGCGAAATCCTGCCACCGCAGCAGGACCGTGGCCCACTAGCCGGACCATGACGCGCCTCCCCCGCTTCTCAGCCGTCCTGCTGACCCTCGGTGCCTGCGCGGCGCTCGCCGCGTGCGGCGATGGCGGCGGAGGGGGCGGCGACGGCGGCAACGGCGATGGCGACGGCGGGGCCACGGTCGACGCCGACCCCAACGCGGTCATCGACGGCATGCTGCCGCCGGGCTGCGACAACCCCGGCACCACGCAGTGCTCCGACTGCATCGACAACGATCAGGACGGGACGATCGACGGCTTCGATATCGAGTGCATCAGCGCCGCCGACGACGACGAGGGCAGCTTCGAGACCGGGATCCCCGGCGACAACATGGACGGGACCTGGCAGGACTGCTTCTTCGACGGCAACTCGGGCGGCGGCAACGGCGACTGCCGCTACAACACGTGCTGCATGTACCCGCCGTCCGACGACCGGTACTGCACCGACGCCGGCGACCTCGCGTCGTGCGACGTGCTCTCGCAGGACGGCTGCGTCGAGAACTGCGGCCCGGCCGCCCCCCCGGGCTGCGACTGCTTCGGCTGCTGCACGATCTGCGGCGACCAGGGCTGCGTCGACATCATCACCAACCCGGCGATCGCGCCGGACTGCGACGGCAGCAACATCTACGACGAGACGGCGTGCCCGCGGTGCGTGCCCAACGCCGACTGCGGCACCGAGTGCGACGCCAACCCGGACGACTGCGTGCTGTGCCCGGGCGAGGACGAGAGCGACCTGCCGCCCGGCTGCGTCGATCAGTCGTGCCCCGAGGGTCAGGAGGTCTGCGACGCGGCGACCCCGTGCCCGGCCGGGGACTTCTGCAGCAACGGCTGCTGCATCCCCGAGGTCGTGATCGACTGACGCCGGCTCGCCCGGCTCGCCCGGCTCGCAAGGGCCCCGGCTCGCAGCCTATTGACCAAAGTTTAATAGCGCCCTAGGCTGTGCTCGATGCGTCCCCCCATCGAGCGTACCTCCGTCCTCGTCATCGGCACCGGGTTCGCCGGCCTCGGCATGGCGGTGAAGCTCCGCGAGGCCGGGATGCACGACTTCGTCGTCCTCGAGAAGGACGACGGGGTCGGCGGGACGTGGCGGGTCAACCACTACCCCGGCGCGCAGTGCGACATCCCCTCGCACCTGTACTCGTTCTCGTTCGCGCCCAACCCGGGCTGGAGCCGGACGTTCCCGCTGCAGCCCGAGCTGCTGCGCTACCTCGAGCGCGTCGCCGACGATCACGCGCTGCGGCCGCACCTGCGCCTGCGCGCCGAGGTCATCGCCGCGCGGTGGGACGAGGCGACCGCGACGTGGGAGGTCGAGGCGCGCGACGGCCGCCGGTGGCAGGCCCCGATCGTCGTCACCGGCACCGGCGGGCTGTCGCGGCCGCAGTGGCCGCGGATCCCGGGCATGGACACGTTCGCCGGCCCGTCGTGGCACTCCGCCGGGTGGAACCACGACGCGCCGCTCGCCGGCAAGCGCGTCGCGGTGATCGGCACCGGCGCCAGCGCGATCCAGGTCGTCCCGGCGATCCAGCCCGAGGTGGCGCGGCTCGACGTCTGCCAGCGCACGCCGGCGTGGATCGTCCCGCACACCGACCGCGCGATCGGGCCGGCGGAGCGCGCGCTGTTCCGCGCGGTCCCGGCGGCGCAGCAGGCGGCGCGCGCGGCGATCTACTGGCAGCACGAGGCCCGCGCCGTGGCGTTCACGATGTATCCGGGCCTGCTGAAGCGGGCCGAGCGCCTGGTCGCGCGGTTCCTCGCCGCCAGCGTCCCCGACCCGGCGCTGCGCGCGAAGCTGACGCCGACCTACACGCTCGGCTGCAAGCGGATCCTGATCTCGAGCGCGTTCTACCCGGCGATCCAGCGCCCCAACGTCGAGCTCGTCACCGATGGCATCGCGGCGATCGAGCCGCGCGGTGTCCGGACCTCGGACGGCGTGCTCCGCGAGGCGGACGCGATCGTCTACTGCACCGGGTTCGCCGCGGCCGAGCACATCGCGCCGTTCGCGATCACCGGGCGCGACGGGGTCACGCTCGATCGCGCGTGGCAGGACGGCGCCGAGGCCTACCTCGGCACGACGGTCGCCGGCTTCCCCAACCTGTTCGTGCTGGTCGGCCCGAACACCGGGCTGGGCCACAGCTCGATGGTGTTCATGATCGAGTCGCAGGTCGCGTACGTGATGGACGCCCTGCGCCAGATGCGGGCCCACGGCTGGCGCGCGGTCGACGTGCTGCCGCGCGCGCAGGCGGCGTTCAACGCGCGGCTCCACGCGCGCCTCGACCGCACGGTGTGGAACACCGGCGGCTGCGCGTCCTGGTACCGCACCGCGAGCGGCAAGAACGTCACGCTGTGGCCCGGCTTCACCGCCGAGTACCGGCTGCGCACGCGCCGGTTCGACCCGGCCGCGTACCGGATCGACGCCCGCGCCCGCGCGGCGTCCCCGGCGCCGCTGCCGCGGCTGGCCCGCACCGGCTCGTGAGCGAGACCACGGCGGCGCCGTCCGGGCGACGGTGATACGCTGCCGTCGGTGCGCCTCCTCCCCGCCACCGTGACCGCGTGCGCGCTCGCCGCCGTCAGCGCGGCGGCGAGCGCCGACGACGGCGTCGCGAAGCACGAGCGGATCGTCCTGGTCGGCGTCCCCGACGCCGTGTTCACCGCGACCGCCGCGGCGCTCGGGCCATGGTCGATCGCGGTCGAGGCGACGGCCGACGAGATCCCCGGCGACGCGGCGGCCGCGCAGGCGCTCGCGGCTCGCCACGCCGCGACGGCGGTGGCGTGGTTCGACGGCCGCGAGCTGGTGCTGTACGACGCACTCGCGCGATCGTCGTCGCGCCAGCCGGCGCCCGCGACGATCGATGACGCGACGGCGGCGGCGGTCGCGCTGACGATCAAGACCGCGCTGCGCAAGCCGGTCGTCGTCGCGGCGGCGGCCGAGCCGGACCCGCCGCCGCCGCCGCCGGTCGTGCCCGCTCCGGCGCCCGCGATCGTCATCGACGCGCCGCCCCGGCCACGGCGCGCGCTCGCCGCGCGCATGACGCTGGACGCCGGCGCCCGGCTCAGCGGCGCGGCCGCCCCGGCGCTGGCGCGGCTGGCGGTGCGCGGCGCGCTGACCGAGCGCTCGTGGCGCGGGGTCGGCCTCGTGCTCGGCGTCGAGGGCGGCCCGTCGGCTCAGGTCACCGCCGAGGGCGTGGACGCCCGGCTGTCGGACGTCGGCGTCCACGCCGGCCTGGAGCTGCGCCGCGCCGTGTCGCCCCACCTCTGGCTGGTCCCGGCCGCCGGGGTGTCGGTGCGCCGCGTCGCGCTGGCCGGCGTCGCCGAGGACCCGGGGGGCGCCATCGCGGTGGACGAGGCCGCCGTCGGCGCGTCGCTCGACGTCGCGGCGGCGGTCGAGGGTGGTGGGCGGGTGCGCGGCGGGCTCGTCGTGACCGCGAGCTGGCACGTCGGGCGCGTCCGCTACACCCTGCAGGGGCAGGACGTCGTCGCGGTCCCGCCCGTGACCCTGGGCGTCGCGGTCCGGCTGGGATTCTAGCCAGTCGTTCCGAGCACTTGCGAGTTTCGGCGAATTCGTTGCGACTTCTTGGGGGGACGTCACCACTGTGATGCCTGTGACTGTCCGAGCGCTCGATGTCCGACGCGCCGCCGCCGACCGCGAGCTCGCGGCGCGGTGCGCGGAGGGCGATCGAGCCGCCACGCGCGAGCTGTTCCTCGCCCATCGCGAGCGCGTCCACCGGACGCTGTTCCGGATCCTCGGGTCGAACCGCGACATGGAGGACCTGGTCCAGGAGGTGTTCCTGGAGGTGTTCCGCGGCATCGCGCGGTTCCGCGGCGACAGCACGCTGGCGACGTGGTGCGCGACGATCGCGACGCGCACGGCGTGGGCGTACATCGAGCGCCGCAAGCCGGCGATGACGCCGCTCGAGCTAGTGCCCGAGCCGCCTGCCGAGCAGCCGCACGCCGACCGGACGCTGCTGGCGCGCGAGGCCGCGCGCCGCCTCTACGGCGCGATGGACCGCCTCCCCGCGCCGCTGCGGGTGGCGTTCGCGCTCGCGGCGATCGAGGGCCTGCCGCTGGCGGAGGTCGCGGCGATGACGCGGTCGTCGCTGGTCGCGACCAAGACCCGGGTGTGGCGCGCGCGCCGCGAGATCGAGCGCCGCGCCGCCAAGGACGAGCTGCTGCGCGGCTACCTGCACGAGCTGGGCGGCGCGCCCGGCGAGGAGGCCGCGCCATGAGCGAGCGCGACCGCCTCGGGCCGCCGCCCGTCGAGCCGCTGTCGGAGATCGCGTGGCACCGCGTCGAGAAGTCGTTGTTCGCGACGCTCGACTGCGACGCCTCGGCGCCCGTCGTCCGCGCCGCGGCGCCGACGTGGTGGCGGTGGGCGGCCGGTGGCGGGCTCGCCCTCGCCGCCGCCGCGGCGCTGGTCGCGATCGTCGTGACCCGCGACGACGGCGCGGCGACGGCCCGCGACGGCGGCGCCGCCACGTGGCGGCCGGACGCGCCGTCGCGGGTGGCGACGCTCGACGCGCCGACCGAGGTCCAGTTCGGCGACGCCCACATCACGGTCGAGGCGAACAGCGCGCTGACGCTGCACGGCGACGCCGACGCCGGCGTGCTGATCCTGCTCGAGCGCGGCGCCGCGACCTTCGAGGTCGCGCCGCGCGCCGGCCGGCCGCCGTTCGTGCTGCAGGCTGGGGAAGTGTCCGTGCGCGTCGTGGGGACGCGCTTCACCGTTTCGCGCAGCGGCGATGCCGCTTCGGTGGACGTGACCGAAGGTCACGTCGAGGTCGTGGCACAGGGCCACCGCGTACAGGTGCACGCGGGGGAATCCTGGTCTTCTGGCGGCGATCGGGAGGCCGCCGCCGGAGGACTCGTCGCGCCGCCGGGTGGTATCGCCGCTGCGCTCCTTTCTGATGAATCTGACGATGACGAGGGTGGCGATGTCACCCAGGCCGAGTCGGTCCAGGGGGCCCCGGGCGATGCCGGGGGGACCGCGGTGACGGCGCCGAGGCCTCGGCCTCGCGCCTCCCGTGACGACAAGGCCAGCTTCGAGCGCGCCGCCGCGCTCGAGGCAAGCGACCCTCGCGCCGCGCTCGCGGCGTACCGCGACCTGGCGCGAGGGCGGGGAGCGTGGGCGGCCAACGCCCTGTACGCGGCGGGCCGGCTCGCCGCCGAGCTCGACGACCGCAAGACGGCGACGCGCCTGCTCGGCGACTACCTGCGCCGCTATCCCACCGGGGCCAACGCCGCCGACGCGCGTGCGCTGCTCCGCACGCTCGAGCCGCGATAAGTGCGACACTGCGGGGCATGCGCCCCGCGCTGCTCGCGCTGATGTCGATCGCGGCGCTCGCCGCGTGCGGCGAGCGCGTGGTCGAGCTCGGCCGTGGGGACGACGCGCCGATCGATGCCAGCGTCGACGTCGACGGCGAGCCGCCTCCGCCGTGCACCCCGGGGGACACGCAGTGCTCCAACTGCGTGGACGACGACGGCGACGGCCAGATCGACGGGTTCGACATCGAGTGCACCGGCGCGCTCGACGACGACGAGGGCAGCTTCGACACCGCGATCTCCGGCGACAACCAGGACGTCACCCAGGTCGACTGCTTCTACGACGGCGACTCCGGCGGCGGCACCGACGGCTGCGACGTCCACGTGTGCTGCATGCTCGACGAGTGCCCGCCGACGCTGCCCGGCCCGATGTGGGACCCCGAGGACCCGACGCTGTGCGACGTCAGCCCCGAGTGCGTCGCGTTCTGCGAGCCGCTCGCGCCGCCGGGCTGCGACTGTTTCGGCTGCTGCACCGTGTGCGAGGGGGCCGACTGCGTCGACATCTACCTCAGCCCCGCGCTCGCCGGCGACTGCGACGCCGACACGATCGACGACCCGGTCGCGTGCCCGCGCTGCCACAAGCTGACCGCGTGCGAGACGCCGTGTGGCGGCACCTCGTGCGTGCTGTGCCCGGGCCAGACCGCCGACGATCTGCCGCCGTCGTGCACCGGGGCGGCGTGCCCCGGCGGCGACCCGCCGTGCGCGACCAACGACGACTGCGGCGCCAGCGAGTTCTGCGCGGTCGGCTGCTGCATCGCGATCGTCGATTGAGCCGAGCGAGCGAGGCGACCTCCGTCCCGGCGCCCGCCCGTCCCGTCACGCCAAGGCAACGCTTGGAAATCCCGCCCCGGCCCCGTAGAGTGCGCGCCCGATGTCCGAGCTCCCCGCCCCCGTGGCCCGCCGCCGCACGTTCGCGATCATCGCGCACCCCGACGCCGGCAAGACCACGCTGACCGAGAAGCTGCTGCTGTTCGGCGGCGCGATCGCGCTGGCCGGCGCGGTCAAGGCGCGCGGCGACCGCCGGCGCGCGCGGTCGGACTGGATGAAGGTCGAGCGCGAGCGCGGGATCTCGGTGACGACCTCGGTGATGACGTTCGACTACGCCGGGTGCACGTTCAACCTGCTCGACACGCCGGGCCACGAGGACTTCTCCGAGGACACGTACCGCACGCTGACCGCGGTCGACTCGGCGGTGATGGTGATCGACGCGGCCAAGGGCATCGAGGCGCAGACCCGCAAGCTGTTCGAGGTGTGCCGGCTGCGCGACGTCCCGATCGTCACGTTCATCAACAAGATGGACCGCGAGGCGCGCGATCCGCTCGAGCTGATGGACGAGATCGCCCACATCCTGCAGCTCGACGTCACGCCCGCGAGCTGGCCGATCGGGATGGGGCGCGGGTTCCTCGGCACCTACGACCTGATGCGCGACCGGCTGATCCTGATGGCGCGCGGCAAGGGCGAGTACGCCGAGGAGGGCGTCGTGTGCCAGGGCCTCGACGACCCGCAGCTCGACGCGCTCTTGCCGGAGCACGCCGCCGCCAAGCTGCGCGAGGACGTGCCGATGGTGCGCGGGCTGTGCCCGCCGTTCGACCTCGAGGCGTACCGCACCGGGCACCTCACGCCGGTCTACTTCGGCTCGGCGGTCAACAACTTCGGCGTCCGCGAGCTGCTCGCCGGCATCGCCGAGCTCGCGCCGCCGCCGCGGCCGCAGCCGGCGCAGGAGCGCAAGGTCGACCCGGCCGAGGACAAGGTCGCGGGCTTCGTCTTCAAGATCCAGGCGAACATGGATCCCAAGCACCGCGACCGGATCGCGTTCGTGCGGCTCGCCGCCGGCCACTTCGAGCGCGGGATGAAGCTGCTGGTGCCGCGCACCGGCAAGACGCTGGGCGTGCACAACGCGATGCTGTTCCAGGCCAACGAGCGCGAGCTCGCCGAGGAGGCGTGGGCCGGCGACATCATCGGCATCCCCAACCACGGCACGCTGCGCATCGGCGACGCGCTGACCGAGGGCGAGGTGCTGCACTTCACCGGCATCCCGAGCTTCGCGCCGGAGTACCTGCGCCGCGTCCGCGCCGACGACCCGATGCGCGCCAAGCACCTCGGCCGCGCGCTCGAGCAGATCGCGGAGGAGGGCGCCGCGCAGACGTTCAAGATGACGCTCGGCTCGGACTGGATCGTCGGCGTCGTCGGCGCGCTGCAGTTCGAGGTGCTGGCCGACCGCATCCGGTCGGAGTTCGAGATCCCGGTCCACTTCGAGGGCACGTCGTTCGAGCACGCGCGGTGGGTCGAGGCCGACGACCCCAAGGCGATCAAACGGTTCGCCGACGCCAACCGCGACAACGTCGCGGAGGACCACGACGGCGCGACGGTGTTCCTGGCGCGCAACGACTGGCAGCTCCAGCGCGCGGCCAAGGACTGGCCCGAGCTGCGGTTCCTGTCGACGCGCGAGCAGGCGCAGCCGAAGCAGACGGCCGAGTAACGCCGGCGCGCGGGCCGCGCCCGCTGGTACCGTCGGGCATGGCGCTGCCGCTCCGCCCGCCGATCGAGCCGATGCTGTGCAAGCTCGCGACGGCGATCCCGCGCGGCGACGGCTGGAGCTACGAGCCCAAGTGGGACGGGTTCCGCGCGCTGGTGTTCCGCGACGGCGACGACGTCGCGATCCAGAGCCGCGACGGCAAGCCGCTCGAGCGCTACTTCCCCGAGCTGCTCGCCCCGCTGCGCGCGGCGCTGCCGCCGCGGATCGTGCTCGACGGCGAGCTCGTGATCGTCGGCGCGCGCGGGCTCGACTTCGACGCGATGCTGCTGCGGATCCACCCGGCGCGGACGCGGATCGAGCGGCTCGCGCGCGAGACGCCGGCGGCCTACGTCGCGTGGGACGTGCTCGCCGAGGGCGACGACGACCTGCGCGGGCTGCCGCAGCGGGACCGCCGCGCGCGCCTCGAGCGCGCGCTCGCCGCCGCGGCGCCGCCGGTCCTGGTCACGCCGTCGACGCGCGACCCCGCGGTCGCCGACGACTGGTTCCGCCGGTTCGAGGGCGCCGGGTTCGACGGCGTGATCGCCAAGCCCGACGCCGCGACGTACCAGCCCGGCAAGCGCGTGATGCTCAAGATCAAGCACGCGCGCACCGCCGACTGCGTCGTCGCCGGCTTCCGCTGGCACAAGGACGGCCCCGGCACGCTCGTCGGCTCGCTGCTGCTCGGGCTGTACGACGACGAAGGCGCGCTCCACCACGTCGGGATCTGCGCCGCGTTCACGCGGGCGGTGCGGGCGCAGCTCGCGCGCGAGCTGGCGCCGCTGCGCGAGGGCGCGCGCGAGGGGCACCCGTGGCGCGCGTGGGCCGACTGGCAGGACGAGGCCGCGGCGGCGGGGCAGCGGGTGCCGGGCGCGACCAGCCGGTGGAACCGCGGCAAGGACCTCGGGTGGGAGCCGCTGCGGGTCGAGCGCGTGTGCGAGGTCGGCTACGACCACCTCCAGGGCGACCGCTTTCGCCACGCGACGCAGTTCGTGAGATGGCGCCCGGACCGCGCGCCCGCCGACTGCCGCTACGCCCAGCTCGAGGTGACGCCGCCGGCCGAGCTGGCCGCGATCATGACGCGCCCGAGCGATCCGTCGGCGGCGCCCCCGGCGGCGCATGCCCCCGCCACGGATCGTAGTCCGGATCCAGCGCCTCCTGCGCCGGCCGCTCCGCCTCGGGGATCGCGACCAGGTTGATCCGCACGCGGTACCAGGCCGACGACCGCCCGCGCTGCTGGTCGACGAGCACGTGCTCGGGCGCGAGCCGGGCGGTGACGTCCGGATACCGGACCTTCCACCGCTCCAGGCCCGCGAGCGCCTCGGCCTTCGTCGCCGCCTGGCCGATCACGATCAGCGGCAGCTTCGAGGCGCGGGTGCGCGGGGTCCGCGCCTCGCCCGCCCCGGCCGGGGCCCGGGGCTTCTTCGCCCGCGACGGCGCGACCCGCGGCGCCTCGCCCGCGTGCTTCTCGAAGTGCGGCGGCCACGGCGCGTCGAGCGCGCCGTCCTGCTCCTGCCGCGCGGCCAGCGCGAGCAGCCCGTCGAGCGCGCCGGGTGCGTCGTCGATCCCCGCGTGCGGGTCGCCATGCGCCGCGTACAGCGCCGGGACCGTCGCCAGCGTGTAGGCCGCCGGATCGCAGCTCGCGAGCGCGTCCCACGACATCGGCATCGACACCCGCGCGTCCGGCGTCGGCCGCACCGACCACGCGCTCGCCGTCGTGCGGTCGCGCGCGTTCTGGTTGTAGTCGAGGAACACGCCGTGGCGCTCCTCCTTCCACCACTTGCTCGTCGCCAGCTCCGGCGCGCGCCGCTCGACCTCGCGCGCCAGCGCCAGCGCCGCGCGCCGCACCTGGTCGAACGGCCAGCGCGGGTGGAGCCGCACCCACACGTGGATCCCGCGCGAGCCCGACGTCTTGGGCCAGCCGACCAGCCCGTGGTCGTCGAGCACCTGCCGGACCACGGCCGCGACGTCGCGCACCTGCGGCCACGCGACGCCCGGCACCGGGTCGAGGTCGATCCGCAGCTCGTCGGGGTGCTCCATGTCCTCGGCCCGCACCGGGTGCGGGTTGAGGTCGACGCACCCGAGGTTCACCACCCACGCGAGCTGCGCGGCGTCGCGGATCACGACCTCCTCGGCGACGCGCCCCGAGGGGAACGTGAACGTCGAGGTCTCGATCCACGCCGGCCGCTGGTCCGGCGCGCGCTTCTGGAAGAACGGCTCGGCCTCCACGCCATCGACGTAGCGCTTGAGGATCAGCGGCCGCCGCGCGACCGCGCGAACGGCGCCGTCGGCGACCGCGAGGTAGTAGCGGACGAGGTCGAGCTTGGTGTACCCGGCGCGCGGGAAGTAGACCTTGCCCGGGTTCGAGATCGCGACCTGCCGGCCGGCGATCTCGAGCAGCTCACGCGGCGCGGCCATCGCGCCGCCGCCCGCGCCCCACGCCCAGCACCACCAGCGACAGCCCGAGCAGCGCCCACGGCGCCGGCCCGCCGCCGCCGGCGTCGCAGCAGCCCTCGGGCTCGCCGAGCTGCGACTCGGGCCAGCACACGCCGTCGTCGGCGCTGACCGCCAGGCACGCGAAGCCGTCGCCGCACGCCGCCGGATCGGTCAACAGGCACCGCTCGGTGCAGACCTGGACGACGCCGTCGTCGCCGCACAGCCGCGACACGCAGTCGGCGTCGCGCACGCAGTCCTCGCCGAGCACGCCGGTCGGCGCGGGGTAGCTGCAGCGGCCGTCCGCGCACTGCATCCCGTCGAGGCAGGTGTCCGCGGTCGTGCACGGCTCGCCCTGGGTGACCGTGAGCGACGCGGTCCCCACGACCTCGAGGTCGTTGTACGCGCGGATCTCGACGTCGATGATCCCGTCGGGCAGGCCGTTCGCCGTGTACGAGTACGTGTCCTTGCCGCGCTCGCCGTCCTGGACGCTCCACGGCCAGCCGTTGAGCCAGAACTCGACGCGCTTGACGATGCGCGGCTCCTCGACCTCGGCGAACACCGAGAAGCCCGGGTTCACCATCGCGCCGTCCGCGGGGTACGGGAACGTCACCGTCGGGCCCGGCGGCAGCTCGCCCGCGCCCAGCTCCGCGGTCAGCTTGACGTGCGAGTTCTGGCGCGCGCCGCACCGGCAGTCGCGGGGCCCGTCGAACTCGCCGCACTGCGCGTTGACGTTGAGGAAGAACTTCTGGCCGCACCCGGTGAGGTAGGTCATCGGGTCGTCGCAGTCGTACTCGTGGTCGAGGCCGTAGGTGTGGCCGGCCTCGTGCGCGACGGTCGCGCACAGATCGAGCACCAGATCCTGGCCGCCGTGGACGTTGGCGAACGCGAACGCCAGGACGTTCTGCTGCGCCGAGCAGTCGGTCGCGAGCGGCGCGATGCCGAGCGTGGTCCCGCCGAGGCCCATCTGCGACGGCGAGCCCGCGACCATCACCTCGACGTAGGGATCGCTCCCGGTCGGCTCGGTCGTGACGACCTCGACGCCGTAGGGCGCGTAGGTCTGCGCGACGCACGCGACCACGGCGTCCCACACCTCGTCGCCGTGCGTGAACTCGGTGAGCGTGGTCGGGTCGTCGGGGATCGACGAGCTGTCGTCGCGCGCGCTGTTGCCGCCCGGGGTCACGTCGCAGTCGCCGACGCAGCGGTTGAGGTACAGGAAGTCCGGGCCGGCGGCGTCGCGGCGCAGCTCGCGCGGCTGCGGCTCGACGAGGACGTAGTCGACGCCACGCGCCGACGGAGCCGCCTCCACCGCGCCGGACACGGCCGAGCTCGCGGCGACGACGAGGGCGAGCGGGACGACGGCGCGACGCATGCGTCCGACCAGCCTAGCACCGCCCCGGCGCCTGCCCGCTGTGCTTTCGGTCGCGGCCCGGCCCCGCGGTCACGGCGCGGGCGCCGGCGCCGGCGCGGCCGGCGCGGCCGGGCGGACGCGCGCCGCCAGGCCGGGCTGCAGCCCGGCGCTGTCGACCAGGGCCGCGTCGACGAACACCATCTGCGACGGCTGGTCGACCTCGGGCGAGATCTGCTCGACGACGGCGTCGACCGCGCCCTCGACCGTGTCGATCCGCGCGGTCACCCGCGCGCCCGGCGCCAGCAGGCGCGCCGCCTCGGGCACGACCGCGAACCGCAGGCGCAGCCCGCCGCCGCCGACGATCCGCACGACCGGCGCGTGCGGCCCGGTCGAGGCGCCGGCGTCGCGATACCGCGCGCCGATCGTGCCGGCGAACGGCGCCCGCACCGCGGTCTCGCCGAGCCGCGCCTCGGCGCGGTCGACCCGCGTGCTCGCCTGCCCGACCGCGGCGCGCGCCTCGCCCGCGGCGGCCTCGGCCGCCTTGAGCGCGAACCGCGCGTCCTCGAGCACCGCGCGCGCGCTCGTGCCGTCGGCGACCGCGCGCTCCTCGCGCTCGACCCGCGCCCGCGCGCTCTGGACCTCGACCCCGGCGCGCGACGCGCTCGCGCGCGCCTCGCGGATCGCCGCGCGCGCCGACGCCAGCTCCTCGCGCAGCGGCCGCTCGTCGAGCACCGCGACGACGTCGCGCGCGGCGACGACGTCGCCGGGCCGCACCTTGACCTCGGCGAGCACGCCGTCGAACGGCGGGGCGACATCGACCGCCTCGGCCGAGGTGATCACCCCGACCCACTCGACCGGCCCTGCGTCGAGGGTGGCGGCCGGCGTCCCCGCGTCGAGGACCGCCGCCGCGGGCGCCGCGTCGGGCGCCCGCCGCGCCCCCCGCCGCTCGTCGCCGCACGCGACCACGCACGCCGCCGCGCACGCGACCGCCGCGAGCCAGCCCGCCCGCCCGCGCCTCACGACAGCCCCTCGCGCGACAGCGCCGCCTGCCCGGCCACCAGATCGTGGTAGGCGCCGCCGCGCGCCATCAGCTCGCCGTGGGTCCCGACCTCGACGATCGCGCCCTGATCCATCACGACGATCATGTCGGCGTTGACGATCGTGCTCAGCCGGTGCGCGATCACGATCCGCGTGCACTGCAGCGCGGCCAGGCTGTCCATCACGGCGCGCTCGGTCGTCGCGTCGAGCGAGCTGGTCGCCTCGTCGAGCAGCAGGATCGCCGGGTCGTTGAGCAGCGCGCGCGCCAGCGCCAGGCGCTGGCGCTGGCCGCCGGACAGCGTCGCGCCGCCGTCGGCGATCGGCGTGTCGTAGCCCATGCCCATCGCGCGGACGTCGTCGTGGATGCACGCGCGCCGCGCCGCCGTCATCACCTTCTCGTACGGCGTCGACGGGTCGCCGAGCGCGATGTTGTCGCGGACCGAGCCGGCGAAGATGTACGGGTGCTGCGGGACGATGCCGAGCTGGCGGCGCAGCGCGCGCAGCTCGAGCTCGGCCAGGCTGTGGCCGTCGTAGAGGATGCGGCCCTCGGTCGGCCGGTACAGCCCGAGCAGGAGCTTGGCGAACGTCGACTTGCCCGAGCCCGAGCGCCCGACGACGGCCACCATCGCGCCCTGCGGCACGGTCAGGCTGACGTCCTTGACCACCAGCGGCGCGTTCGGCCCGTAGCGGAACGACAGCTCGCGCACCTCGATCTGGCCGGACAGCTTCGGCGGCACCATGCCGCCGTCGACCTGCTCCGGCTCGGCCGCGAGCACGTCCTCGATCCGGTCGATGTAGCTGCCGAGCGTCGACACCGACAGCGCGCTCTCGACCAGCACGTCGAGCGGCGTGAGGAACCCCAGCGCCATGCCGTTGACCGCGAGCATCGTGCCCAGGCTGATCTTGCCGTCGAGCACCAGCAGCGCGCCGTAGCCGAGCAGCAGCATCGGGCCGGCGGCGGTCAGCACCGAGCGCAGCGCGCCGATCACCGCGTCGAGGCGCCCGCGGGTCAGCGCGACGTTGAGCTCGTCGACGTAAAGGTTGCTCCAGTGCTGGACCGCGCGGCGCTCGGCGCCCGCGACCTTGAGGCTCTCGATCCCGGCGAGCATCTGCACCAGGTACGACGAGGCGCGCGCCTGCGACTCGAGATCCTGCGACATCAGCTCGCGGACGCGGCGCCGCGCCGACACCCACACCAGCACCTGCACCGCGCCCAGGCCGAGCGCCACCAGCGCCAGCTCCGGCGCGAGCAGGAACGCCAGCACGAGGTAGAGGATCACCAGCGTGCCGTCGAGCAGCGACGCGAGCAGCGCGGTGGTGAGGCGCTCGCGGATCGCGGTGTTGCCCGACACGCGCATCATCAGATCGCCGGTCGAGCGGTGCTGGAAGAACGCGTAGGGCAGCGACACCATGTGGTCGAGGAAGCCCAGCGTCATCCGCGTGTCGAGCCGCGTCCGCAGCTCGAGCAGCAGGTGCGCGCGGATCAGGTTGGACAGCAGCAGCACCAGCAGCACGCCGCCGAGCCCGACCGCGACGATCGTCATCAGGTCGCGGTCGGCGCGCGGCACGACGCGGTCGACGACCATGCCGGTCAAGACCGGCATCGCCAGCGCCAGCACGCGCAGCGCGACCGACACGGTCAGCACCCGCGCGAGCAGGCCCTTCTGGGCGAAGATCATCTTCGTATAGCGGCTCAGCGAGCCGCCGGTGAGCTTCTCGGCGGCCAGCGGCGCCGCCGGCTCGAGCACCAGCGCGACGCCGGTGAACGACTTGCGGAACCGCGCCATCGGCACGGTGCGGCGGCCGTGGCCGGGGTCGACGATCACCACGCCGCCGCGCACGACGCGCTCGAACACGACGAAGTGGTTGAACTCCCAGTGGAGGATCGTCGCCGGCGGCAGGTGGCGCAGGTCCTCGACCTCGAGCCGCAGCCCGCGCCCGCGCAGCCCCAGCTCCTCGGCGCCGCGCAGGATCTGCTGCATGTCGACGCCGTCGCGCCCCGAGCCGACGGCCGAGCGCACCGCGTCGAGCCGCAGGTCCTTGCCCCAGTAGCGGATCACCATCGACAGGCAGGCGGCGCCGCAGTCGGCGGCCTCCATCTGCGCGACGTACGGGACGCGGCGGCCGCGGCGCTGCAGCCGCGCCAGCGCCGGGAAGTCGACCGGCTCGTCGGCGACGGGCTCGCCGCCTGGGGTGCCTGGCGTCGCCATTACAGCCTCTTCAGTCCCGGGATCAGCGCGTGGATCACGCGCTCGGAGTCGACCTCGACCTCGACCGTGCCGGTCATGCCGTCGACGAACCGGTAGACCTCGCCGTCGGCCTCGAACTCGGGCGGCAGCTGCGCGCGGACGAGCACGACCGGCCCGCCGAGCGGCACGCTGTCGCCGATCCGCCCGAGGTAGCGGCGCGCCTCCTCGGGGCCGAGCGCCTCGATCGCGATCGCCTCGACCGCGAGGTCCTGGTAGGCGTGGGCGTAGCCGTGCAGCTCGAGCCGCATCCGCTGGCCGGGCTCCAGCCGCGGGCGGTCGCCGCCCGGCAGGAACGCGACGACCTCGACCGCGCTGGCGGCGTCGACGACCGAGGCGACGACGTCGCCGGGCTCGACCCGCTGCCCGGCGCGGACGCGGACGTCGCCGACGACGCCGGAGGCCGGGGCGCGGACCACGCGCTCGTCGAGCGCCGCGCGCGCGCGCTCGAGCTCCAGCCGCAGCCGCGCCACCGCCTCGCCGGTCGACGGATCGGTCGGCGCGAGCAGCCGCTCGCGCAGCCGCGCCTCGAGCTCGCGCGCCAGCCGATCGACGTCGCCGCCCTGCATCGTCTGATCGAGCGTCGCGACGACGTCGCCGGCCGCGACCCGCGCGCCGGGCTCGACCTCGAGCGACGCGATGCTGCCCGAGGTGCGCACCGAGACCTCGGTGCGCGCCTCCATCCGCACGATCGCCGGCCCGCGCGACCACGTCCGGACGCGCCCCTCGACGAGGAACACCGCGGCGGCGACGAACACCAGCACCAGCCCCCAGTACGCCCACCGGATCCACGTCGGCGCGACGCGGACGACGTCGCCCCACCGGCGCTCGCCGTAGGCGTCCATCGCCTCCTTGCGGAACAGCTCGTCGCCGCGCGCCTCCTCGAGGTACGCCGACGCCTCGACGTGGTGCGCGAGCTGCTCGAGCAGCGGCCCCGCGAGCGAGGCGAACGCCTGCACCGTCGCGACGTCGCCGTCGTCGAACGGCGGGCGCCCGCCCGGCCGCACCGCGACGATCACGGCGTGGACGTCGCGATCGGCGCCGATCACCGGCACGGCGAGCAGGCGATCGTCGCCGCGCCCCGCCGGATCGTCGAGCGACTGGAACCACCGCGGGTCGTCCTGCGCGCGCTCGGCGACGACCGGCGCGCCGGTGCGCGCCGCCCACCCGACAGCGCCGCGGTCAGCGCGGCGATCGTCGCCGTCCGCGGCCGCGCGCTCGGCCGACCACACCTCGCCGGCGGCGGCGTCGACGAACAGGCAGTGGACGCGCGCCGCGCCGACGAGATCGCCGACCGCGGTGACCGCGGCGGTCTCGGCCGCGCGCAGATCCGCCGCGGCGGCGAGCTTGCGCGACGCGGCGAACGCGCGCTCGCGGCGACGCGCCTCGTCGGCGTCGAGCTCGCGGTGGATCTCCGCCGCGCCGGCCGGGCGCCCCCACGCCAGGCTGACCAGCAGCAGCGCCAGGTGCGACGGATCCGCGCCGCGCTTGATCACGAACGCGACGCGCGGGTCGTGCGGCACGCGCTTGGGATCGCCCAGGCGCACGCACGGCACCTTGATCGCCGCGGCCTCGAGCTGCCCGAGCAGGTCGCCGGCGGTGCCGTCGAGCAGCTCGCGCCCGACCGTGATCACCGAGGCGCGCGGCGCCAGCGCCAGCGCGTCGTCGATCGAGACGCTGGCGACGACCTCGATCGCGTCGCCGAGGGCGCGCCGCAGCCAGGCGGCGTCCTCCGCCTCCGCGCTCGCGACCAGGACCTTGACCTTCACGGGCGCCCCAGCCTACCGCGGGTCGATCGTCGGCGGAACCACCGGCGCGGCCCCGAGCGGCGGCACGTCGACCAGCAGCATGCGGTCCCACGCCGGCTCGACGTCGCTGCACGCCGCGAGCAGCGCCAGCCCGACGCCGGCGGCGCCAGTGAGCAGGCCGGGCTCGGCCTCCCAGCTCTCGACGCCGTCGTCCATCCGCCGCGTCGGGAACCCGGCGACGCCGTCGTCGCGCCGCATCGCGAGCGTGCGGTCGATCCACCGCGCCGCCGCGACCGAGATCGCCGGCTCGTGCGTCGCGTGCGCCAGCCGCAGCAGCGCGTGGGCGACGCCGGCGGCGCCGTGGCACAGGCCGGTGTCGAGCACGCCCGAGCTGGCGAACGGCCGCGCCGCCATCATCCGGCCCAGCGCGACCGCCTCGGCGTCGAGCGCGGCGTCACCGGTGGCGCGCGCCGCCAGCAGCAGCGGCAGCGCGACGCCTGGATCGCCGTAGCACCACGCCAGCCGCGACGGCTCGGAGCCCGCGCCGCGCCCACGCCACGCCGGGAACCGCGCGGTCGCCTCGGGCTCCGCCGGCACCGGCGCCGCGGCGCGCAGCCACGCGATCCCGCCGTCGGCGAGCGGCCGCGCGCGCCCGGGCTCGATCCCGGCGCGAACGTAGTGCGCCATCAGCCCGACGACGCCCGGGATGCCGTGCGCCAGCCCGAGGTTGTAGTAGCCGTCGGGGCAGATCTCGCGCTGCCACGCGGGCAAGAGCTCCGGCGGCGTGTACCAGGCCAGCCCGCCGAGCTCCGGGTCCGGCGCGGCGAGCGCCTCGAGCTGCTCGAGCACGCGCGTCGCCAGCGGCGTCGAGCCGCGCTCGATCGCGTAGACGCCCAGCCCCGCCAGCCCCGAGATCAGATCGTAGTCGCCGCGCCACGGCTCGACCGCGAGCACCTCCGCGAGCGCCTCGTCGATCACGCCGAGCGCCTCCTCGGCCTCCTCGCCGCCGGCGAGGTGCGCGACCGCGAAGCCCACGCCCGCGATCCCGCCCCACAGCCCCGGCCCGCGCACGCCGTCGGCGAGCCGCCCGACCGCGCGGTCGAGCCAGGCGGCGGCGCCCTCGCCAGCGCGGTCCGTCAGGTCTGTCAGCTCCGGCAGGTCCGCCTGCACGACGTAGGACAAGAGCGTCGCGATGCCCGGATCGTCGACGTACGGGCCGGGGAACGCCTCGGGGTCGACCAGCGCGAGCGTGATGTCGCGGATCGCGCCGAGCGCGCGCTCGCGCGGCTCGCCATCGAGGATCGGCGTCCAGCCTGGGGGCGTCACGAGTCGCTCTTACCACGCGGCCCGCGCGAGACGGTGGCAACCGGCGGCAGCGCGCGGCGCCCGAGCGGACGGGCGAGCCTACCGGCGCGGCCCCAGGCCCAGGCGCGTCGCGAGGCGGTGGAGGTTGCTCCGCGGCAGGCCGAGCTGGCGGGCGGCCTCGGCCCAGTTGCCGCCGGCCTGCGCGACGGCGCGGGTGATCAGGCGACGCGTGAAGTCGTCGACGGCCTCGCGCAGCGGACCGACCGGCTCGCCGGGCGACGCCGCCGCGGGCGCCGGCGGCACGTCGAGGGCGAGGTGCGCGACGTCGATGACGATCAGCTCGTGGCGCCGGCCCAGCGACGCGCGCAGCGCGGCGCGCAGCAGCGTGTGCTCGAGCTCGCGGACGTTCCCCGGCCAGTCGTGGGCGCGGAGGCGCTCGCGAGCCTCGGGGGTCAGGCGGAGCTGGCCGAGCCCGAGGCGCGCGCGCGCGGTGTCGAGGAAGTAGCCGGCCAGCAGCGGGATGTCGTCGCGGCGCTCGCGCAGCGGCGGGACGTGCAGCGGGTAGACGCTGACGCGGTGGAACAGGTCCGCCCGGAACCGACCGGCGCGGACCTCCGCGGCGAGATCGCGGTTGGTCGCCGCGATCACGCGCACGTCGGCCCGCAGCATCCGGTCCGAGCCGACGCGCTGGACCTCCCCCGACTGCAGCGCGCGCAGCAGCTTGGGCTGGATCGACATCGGCAGCTCGCCGATCTCGTCGAGGAACAGCGTGCCGCCGTCGGCGATCTCGAACTTGCCGGCGCGGTGGTCGGCGGCGCCGGTGAACGCGCCGCGCACGTGCCCGAACAGCTCGCTCTCGGCGATCGACTCGGGCAGCGCGGCGCAGTTGACGTGGATCAGGGCGGCGTCGCGCCGCTGCGACTGCGCGTGGATCGAGTGCGCGACCAGCTCCTTGCCGACGCCGGTCTCGCCGGTGATGAGCGCGGTCAGATCCGAGCCGGCGAGCAGCGCGATCTCCTGGCGGATCCGCGCCATCGCCTCGCTGTGCCCGAGCAGCTCGCCGCCGCCGCGCGTCAGCACGTCGCGCACCAGATGACGCGCGACCAGGTGATCGCGCGCCGCCGTGCGCTCGACCGTGTCGATCAGCGCCGCGGTGCGCATCGCCGCGCCGGCGAGCGCGGCGAGCACCGCGACGTGCTCGTCGTCGATCCCGGCGAACGCGTCGGGCGCGAGCGCGTCGAGCGTCAGCACGCCGGTGACCTCGCCCTCGACGAGCAGCGCGCAGCCCATGCAAGCGTGCGGGTGCGACAGCGCGTCGGGGTCGGCGACCAGCAGGCCGTCGAACGGATCGGGGAGGGTCGCGTCGGTGAAGCGGACCGGCCGCCCGGCGGCGAGGATCCGGGCGAGGCGCGGATGCTCGGCGGGCGCGAAGCGCCGCGCCATCGCCTCGGCGCGCAGCCCGTCGGTGGCGACCGGCACGAGCGCGTCGCCGTGGAGCCGCAGCAGCGTGATCGCGTCGCACGGGATCAGCCGGCGTGCGGCCTCGGTCAGCCGCTGGTAGCGGTCCTCCGCTGCCAGGTTCGCGCACAGGTCCAGCGCCACTTGGAGCAGCGGTTCGATCACGTCATCAGACAGATAACACGGGCTCGAACAGACGACGCGCCGGGTGGCCACGCGCGCGCCAGGGCCGCCGCCCGTGCGGCCCGCGGCTTGCTTTGCTGGGAGGCGTGACGAGCACGTCCTCCACCACCGTGGTCGGCCGCTGGGACGAGGCCCCGCTCGGGGACCTCATCGACCACCTCGTCACGGCGTACCACCGGCCGCTGGTCCGCGCGCTGGCGACCCTGCCGCGGCACGCACGCGGCGCGGTCGGGCCGGACTTCGCCGGCCGCGTCGAGGAGCTGCGCGAGCTGCTGGTCGAGCACATGCGGCGCGAGGAGGAGCTCGTGTTCCCGTGGCTCCGCCGCCCCCGGCCGGGCGGCGCCGAGCTGCTGGTCCACCTGCTCGAGCACGAGCACGGCGACACGCTGCGCCGCGTGCGCGTGCTGCGGGCCGAGGTCGCCGCGCGCGCGCGGGTCGCGCCGCGCGCGGCCCGCGCGCTGTCCGCCCGGCTGCGCCGGCTCGAGCGCGGGCTCGACGCGCACATCCTGCTCGAGAACCGCGTGCTGTTCCCGCGCGCGCTCGCCGCCGCCCCGTGGGCCGGCTGAGCGCCCGTTCACCCCTCACCCAGGAGCCACGATGCCTCGCCCGTCCACCGCGCACCTCGCCATCCAGACCTACCTCGACGACCAGCACGCGCTGCTCGAGCTGTGGCTCACCGCCCTGCGTCGCGCGCTCGCGGCGCGCGCGTTCGTCGACACGCGCTCGCGCCTCGCCGGGTTCCGCGCCCACCTCGGCCGCTACATGCGCGGCGAGGAGCGCGTGCTGTTCCCGCTCTACGAGCGCCTGCCCTCCGCCGGCCCGGCCTCGACGGCGGGGATGCGCCAGGAGCACGGCGACCTGCTGCGGATGGTCGACGCGCTGGGCGCGCTCGTCGACCGGCGCGACGCGACGCGCGGGCAGGACGCGCTCGCGACGCTGCACGACGTGCTGCTCGTGCACAGCGTCAAGGAGGACTGGATGATCTACCCGGCCCTGGTCGACGCCCTCCCCGCGCCGCGCCAGGAGGCGACGATCCGCGCGCTGCGCGAGGGCGCCGGCCTGGCGCTCAGCGGCGCGTGACCTCGGCGCGCCACACCTCGGGGCCGTCCTCGACGGTGCGGAACTCGAAGCTCCCCGCCGGCTCGGTCGCCTCCAGCGTGTAGGCCATGCACACCGGATCGTGGTCGACGGTGAGGTGCAGGGTCGCGCCCGGCTCGAGCGCGCGGTACGCGCCGAGGATCGTGTCGAGCCGGTCGCGCGGCTCGACGTCCCGCACGTCGAGGTCGATCCGGCGCGCGCCGCGATCGCCGCAGCGCACGCGCGGCTCGGCCCGCAGCCACGCCTCCCACGCGGGGAGCTGCGCGGGCTCGCTCGGGCACAGCACGATCGGGCCGGCGTAGCGAGCCAGCGCCAGCTCGCGCAGGACCGCGCCGACGCCGCGGCCGTCCTGCGCCCGCTGCTCGGGGCCACCGCCGTGGAGTCGGACCACGCCGAGGTGCGGCCCCGCCGCGAACACGACCGCGCCCGCGTCGGCGAGCCGCTCGGTCGACGGCCGCAGCTCCCACGCGATCCCGAGCGCCGCCGCGTCGCCCGCCGGGCCGAGCGCGTCGAGCGCGCCGGCGAGCGCCGCGACCGCGGCGAGGTCGGTCGGCCGCCCGATCAGCAGGCGCCCGCCCGCGCGCGCGAACACCCGGGCGAGGCCCGGCAACGCCTCCGGCGCGACCGCGTCGGCGGCGACGGACACCGGCGCGCCGAGCCGCGCCGAGGCAGCGGCGAGCTCGGCCGGGTCACCGAGCGCGCCGGCGCGCACGGCCAGCACGCGCGCGCCCGACGCGCGCACGGCGGCGAGGTCGGTCCCGCGCTCGAGCGCGAGCTCCTGGCCGTCGAGGCCGCGGCGGCGGCAGGCGAGCTCGCGCTCGGCGAGCGTCAGCCCGGGCGCCGCGAGGCTGCTCAGCGCGAGGGGCATCAGCGGCTCTTCTCGATGAGCACGCGCCACACCACCGGCCCACGCTCGACGTAGGTCCAGCCGAACTGCCCGCCGCGAGTGGCGTCGAACTGGTGGCGGAGCGGCGCGGGATCGTGATCGTTGATCAACGTGAAGCCCTCGCCGGGGGCCAGCGCGTCGAACGTCTTGAAGATCGTGGGGTGCTTCTCGCGCGGCGGGACGATGCGGATGTCGAGATCGATGGACGACATGGGACGGTCTTCTCCTCAGGGTTGACGGTGACGGATGAACAGGCGAACGAGCTCCGCGGACTGCTCGCGGATCTCGCAGGTGAAGCCTCGCTGCTCGAGCTGCGGCAGCAGGAACCGGGGGACGCGGACGTTGAGCTGGACGAGCGTCGCGCCGGGCGGCAGGGTCGCGAGCGCCTCGAGCGTGCGCTCCATCGGCTCGGGCGGCTCGAGGCCGCGCACGTCGAGGACGACCACGGCGCCGTCGCCGTCGCCGCCGGGCGCGGGCGGCCCGTCCGGACCGGGCGCGGGCGACACGCCGGCGCCGATGGCCGCGCCGTCGCGGTAGAACCACACGCGCCAGTCGTCGGCGCCGAGCGGCTCGGTCCAGTGGGCGAGCCCCTGCTTGCCCAGCACCGCGTAGAGCGGCGCGGGCTCGAACGTCGCGCGCAGCCGCAGCACGCCGTCGGGCGGCAGCGCCCGCGCCGCGTCGAGGATCTGGCGCAGCGGCTCGCGGCCCGCGCGCAGCTCGTCGCGGACGTCGAGCTCGACGATCCGCGCCGGCGGCGTCGCGGCGAGCGCGGCGGGGAGCGCGGCGGCCGGCGCCGCAGGTGTGCGCGGGGCCGGCGCCGGCGCCGCGCCGTCGAGCGCCGCGTTGAGGCGCTCGAGCAACGCCGCCGCCTCGACCCCCGCGATCCGCGCCGCCTGCTCGACGGTGACCAGCCGCGCCATCGTGTCGCGCGCTCGCGCATCGCGCAGCCGCGCGAACGCGGGCGACGCCGCGACGAGGACCTCGAGCAGGCGCTCGTCGCGCGCCAGCACGGCGGCGACGCGATCGTCGGCGCGGATCACAGGGCCCCCGGCGTCACCAGGCCCGGGTGCCACCGCGGCTCCCACACCAGATGCGGGACGACGTCTCGCACGCCGGGCAGGTCGGTCAGCGCGTGGACGATGCCGCCCCGGATCGCGTGCTCCATCGGGCAGCCGGGCGTGGTCAGCGTGAACGTCACGGTGACGGCGCCGTCGTCGACCTGCACGTCGTAGACGAGCGCGAGCGTCACGATGTCGAGCCCGATCTCGGGGTCGTGGACGTCGCGGAGCGCGTCGTAGACGCGCGCGCGGAGCTCCTCGTCGTCGCTCATGCGATCCTCCTGCGCGCGACGCGCGCGAGCACGATGGCCTCGACCGCGGCGCCGAGCGCGAGCGCGACCGCCGCGCCCCGCACGACCTCGGCCTGGCCGGTGTAGATGCCGACGCACAGCCCGAGCCAGCCGAGCGCGAGCAGCGCGCCGTCGACGTGCGCGACCCGCTCGGAGTACAGCTCGGCGATGCGTGGGACCTTGCGCGTCCCGACCAGCGGCCCGAACCGGTGGTACCAGACCAGGAACGGGATGATCTTGTAGTGGTGCCCGGCGACGAACAGGCTGAGCGCGCCGAGCAGGACGGCGAAGTACGTCGACAGCAGGCCGAAGTCCGACAGGCCGCGCGACAAGGCGAGCGGCGCGAGCGCCACGGCCGCGGCGAGGCCGATCAGCCCGGCCGCCGCGAGCCGCATGCCCGGGTCGATCGCCTTGCGGCGACGGTGGCGGAAGAACGTCGCGGCCTGGATCAGGAACGCGACGACGCCGGCCGCCGCGAGCGCGCCGGCGACCGCGTGGGTGACGCCGCCGCCGACGGGGAGCGCGAGCAGCGCGGCGCCCGAGAACAGCAGCGCGACCGCGGCCGCCCCCGCGCGCTCGCTCGCGCCGTGCGACAGCAGGAACATCGGCAGCAGGCGGTGGGCGACGCCGACCATGACCAGCAGGACCACGCCGACGATCGCGACGTGCGCGTGCGCCGCGACGACGGTGAACCGGCTCGCGCCGACGAGCTGGCCGCCGTCGAGGTTGAGCGCGAGGACGACGCCGTACGCCGGCGTGACGACGAGGAAGATCGCGGCGCCGCACAGCGCCCACCACGTCAGCCCGCGCTCGCGTACCCCGGCGAGGGTGGCCGCGAGGTTGACCGCGAACCCGACGAAGGCGGCGGCGAGCCCGGCCGAGCCGACGAGGACGAGCGCCGGCCGCCCCGACGCCATGCCGGCGACGAAGCACCCGACGCCGACGACGTGCGCCGCGAACGAGACGTGCGCGGCCCACGCCCAGCGCAGCCCACGCCCCACGGCGACCGGGAGGAACTGGCAGAGCGCGCCGAAGATCGAGGTCACGATCCAGCCGAGCGTGAACAGGTGGACGACGGCGACCACCCGCGGCAGGAAGAACAGGCCCCGGGCGAGGTCCGAGGCGACCAGCGCGAGCCCGAGGGCGCCGAGCACGAAGGACACCAGCGCCGCCGCGAAGTGCTCGCCCGGCAGCGCGGGCGCCGGCACGTCCGCGCCGGCGGCGGCGACGCCGACCACCGGCATGCCCGGCGATCCGGGCGCTGCGGGCGATCGAGCTGCGAGGGCGAGGGCCATGCTGCCGCGGCGAGTTGCGACGCGCGTGCCAGGCGGGGCCGCGCCGTCGGGGGCCGGCGGCGGCCTGGCGGACGCGGCGGCCGTTATCGAAACGAGTACACGCGCTCGAAACGATGACGTCGCGCCGACGCGGGTGCGGCGGCGCGACGCATGCGTCACCAGGACTGGAGACGACGCACGAGGTCGTCGCGCGCCTCGTCGCTCCCCGCGGCCCGATCCGTCATCGGGTAGAGCATCCGCTCCTCCTTCATGTTGTGGATCGACAGCGTCTCCACGAAGTCGTCCAGCGCGTCGTTCGCCGCCGCGTCGGCCCCCGCGAGCGCGCCCGCGACCGCGGCCATCAGGCGGCGGATCTCGACGTGCTCGGCGCGCATCACGAACGTGGGCCCACCGCCGGTCATGCCGGTCGCCTGCTCGAACGCGGGGAACAGGACCTGCTCCTCGACGTCGATGTGGCGCGACAGACCGCAGGTGAGCTCGGCGAACCGCTCGGCCGCCGCCGGGAACGCGCCCTCGTCGACCAGCCGCCGGACGACGGGCACGATCGCGTCGAGGCGCCGGTGGTCGGCCTCGAGGTACTCGCTGACGTTGCGCGCGTCCGCGCGCGCGCGCCGGCGCAGCTCGACGCGGAAGCGCGCGGGGCCCGCCTCCAGCACGCTCCACTCGAACCGACGCGGACGCTCGGTCTGGAGCTGGGCGAGCAGCGGCCTGGGGTCACGGTCGTCGACGAGGACGAAGGCGTCGTCGGGGCCGAGGGCGTCGAACGCCGCGAAGACCTCGGGCGGCCGCTGGGCGGGGGGAAGGGTCCTGACATCGAGCTCGCGCGTCACGGTCATGGGTGCTCCTGCGGGGCGTCTGCCGCCCGCCCCCGCGTGCCTTGCACGTCGCGCGCCGAGCACGAGGGGCAGCACGTCGCGCCCCGAGGCCCGCCTTCGACGGATGAACCTCGACCGTCACTGCGGAGGGTAGCGCGACGTCGCGCCGCCCTGGCGCCGCTCGCGTGACGGCAGCGTCGCGGAATCACGCCACTCCCGCGCGCGCGCGCGACGACGATCAGAGGGAGTGACTAGCCTGCGTCGCTGTGCGTGGTCGAGTCGAGTCCGGGCCCGAGGAGCAGGTGCGAGAACACCTCCTGCTCGATCCACACGCCGGTGGTGGCGAGCTCGACCAGCAGCTCGTGGCAGGGCGCGCCGGGATCGTCGACCGCGACCAGCCGCTCGAGCCGGGCGCGCTCCTCGGGGCCGATCGGCCGACCGGCGACGGCGAAGCGGCGATGGGTCGCGACGTCCATGTGCCACGGCTCCACCGAGACGCGCGCGCGCCGCGCCAGGCTGCGCAGGATCAGCACGCCGGATCGATCGAGGTCGCCGGCGTGGCGGATCGGCACGCCGACCCGCCGACACAGCCGGAGCAGCAGCACCGCGGCCCAGCTCGCCTGGCCGCGGGCCAGGACGACGAGCTCCGTCGCGGGGTCGGCGCGCTCGACGTAGTCGAGGAACGGCGCCTGGTTCTCGAAGATCGTGACGCGGCGCGCGGGCAGCTCGACGAGCGCGGCGTCCCGCAGCTGCGCCGCGGTCAGCGGCGACGGATCGCCGAGGCGCGCGTGGCGCGCGACGTGGTCGAACGGGGCGGCGCCGGTGCGGGCGTAGACGAGCGGGCCGAACACGTGGACGAGCACGCCAGCGTCGTCGCGAACGAGCCCGCGCGCGTCGAGCGCGGCGCGGACGGCGGCGTCGTACGAGCTGGGCTGGCCGACGGCGACGTCGGCCTGGGTCGCCGGATCGTGGGCGAGCAGCGCGGCGCCGAGCCGGCGGGCGCGGTCGGAACCGGCGGCGAGCGCCTTGCTGTCGCCCAGGACGCGGGCGGCGAAGCTCGCGACGCGGATCGGCGCGTCGAGCGCGAGCAGCGCGTCGAGCGCGCGCGCGACGTCGACGACGACCGCGACGGCGCGGGCCAACTCGCCTCGCTCGGCGAGCGCCGCGGTCTCGCCACGGCCGGCCTCAGCGTCCGCGCGCTCGGCGGCGAGGAACGCGCGCGCGACGTCGTGGCGGGGCGCGGACACGGCGGCGAGCGCGGCGACGAGGTCGGCGCGGCGGCGCTCGCGGTCGCCACGCGGGTCGCGCGGCGCGCGATCGAGCGCGGCGTAGAGGACGGCGGCGAGGTCGGGGACCGGGACCGCGGCGAGGTCGAGGCGGACGCGCCCGCCGACCTGGGCGCGCACGGCGCGGGCCGAGAGCACCTCGCGCAGGGCGGCCGCGGCCGCGCCGTCGGCGGCGATGGTGAACGTGCGGGGCAGGCGGCCGTCGCGCTCGGCGCGATCGAGCAGCGCGACGATCGCGTCGCGCGCGCCGGGCGCGGCGGCGAGCGCGGCGCGGACCCGCGCGACCACGGCGGTGTCGTCCGGGGCACCTTCCACGACGCGGACCTTACCGCGGGGGCCCGACGGCTGATCGCGACCGAGGCCGGCGCGCGCGCCGCGGCGTTCGCGGACGGGTGCGCGCCCGCGCTGGCGCTCGCGCTCGACGGCCGCATCGCCGCGGTGCTCACGGCGGAGCGCACGCCGGCATACCTGACCATCCTCTACGCGCTGCTGCTGTTCCGGCGCGACCACGAGCTCGAGCCGCTGCACGAGGACGTCCTGCCGCGCATCGCCGAGGCCGCGGCCGGGCTCGGCGGCTACGACGGCCCCACGTTCGCCCAGGACGTCTCCCAGCTCGTCGAGTGGGGCGCGGTCGAGCGCGTGACCGAGGCGCGGCGGCTGCGCGGCCCGCGCGACAACCGCCGCGAGCGCTTCCGCTACCGCCTCACCGACGACGCCGTCGCGCTGCTCGAGTGGCTCGAGGCGCGCCTGGCCGCCAAGCTCGCCGGCCGCGTCGGCGACAGCCGCGACCGGCTCGAGGACGTGGTCGGCCACCTCCGCGAGCTGCGGCGCGTGCTCGACGCGTGGCGCGGCGGGGAGCGCGAGCCGGACCGCGCGCGGCGCGCGCTCTACCTGATCGAGGCGATCGGCGACACGATCGACGCGGTCGGCGGCGAGCTGCTGGCGTTTCGCGCCGAGATGCTCGGCTTCGCGTCGCGCCCGTACGACCTGGACGCGCTGCGCGCGATCCTGGCGTGGCTCGATCGCTACGTCGCCGTCTACGTCGCGCGGCTGCAGGCGCTGCGCGACGACATCGCGGCGCGCCTGACCGACCTCGCGGCGCCGCGCTACCGCGACGCGCTGGCGGCGTGCGGCGCGGCCGTCGCCGACGAGCGCGCCCTCGCGCCGCGCGCCGCGGCGATGCCGCCCTCGCCGCTCGCGGTCGACGAGCGGCTCGCCGCCCACGCCGAGTTCTTCGCGCCGCGCGGCCGCCTGGCGCAGCACGCCGCACGCATCGACGAGTCGGCGCGCGCGGTCATCGTCAAGATGCAGCACCACGTCCGCGAGCTCGAGCGGCGCAGCGCGCGCCTGGGCGACCTGCGCGCCGCGATCACGGCGGTCGCGGCGTGCGCCGCGCGCGATCCGCGGCTGGGCGAGCTCGGCCGCGGCCTGCTCGCCACCGCCCACGCCCGGCTCGACC
>WYBA01000457.1 GCA_011526095.1 Myxococcales bacterium
CCGGCCCCCCCCGCCCCCGCGGGGTGGTGGGGGCCCCGGGCCGGGCGGCCCCACCGGCGGGGGGGGGGCGCGCCCCCCCCCCCCCCACGGCTCAGGGCGAACGGGTGGGAATGACATCTGGTTCGGTGGATCCGAGAAGTGATCGATCCTGAGGATGGTGACAGTCGTGGCTCGCTCCGTCGCATGAACGACTGTCAGCACCCTTCGACCAGCGCCTCGCTGGCGCTCGGCGCAGCTCAGGGGGAGCGGAACATGGCTGTTCGTCGAACGGCGATTGCGGACAACGTCGGTGAAGCGATCCGGACGAGCGGAGGAGGCGGAGGCGGAGGCGGAGGCGGAGACGGAGACGGAGACGGAGACGGAGGCGGAGACGGAGACGGAGACGGAGACGGAGGCGGAGCCGGAGCCGGAGCCGGAGCCGGAGCCGGAGACGGAGACGGAGACGGAGCCGGAGCCGGAGGCGGAGGCGGAGCCGGAGCCGGAGCCGGAGACGGAGACGGAGACGGAGGGCGCGCGCTACTTGTCGTGACGGATCCGGACCTGCGCGATCAGCGCGCGCAGCTCGTCGTCGGCGACGGTCGCCGCCTCGCGCTCGATCTTCGCGCGCGCCTCGCCGGAGGCCGGCGGCGGCAGCGGCTTGGGTGGCTTGGGCGGCGGGCGCCGCCGCGCCATCGCCGCGCGCGCGATCAGATCGTCGTCGTCGACCTGCTTGCGGGCGCCGAGGTGGAACCGGATGTCCGCCACCACCGGCGGCGCGCCGAGGACGGCGTCGATCCCCGCGATCAGCTGCGCCTTGAGCAGGGTCAGCTCGTGCAGCCAGGCCGAGCTCGCCACCCGCACCCACAGCACCCGGTCCTTGAGGCCGTCGGGCCAGGTCCTCGCCGCCACCCGGTCGCCGACCATGTCGCGCCACTCGGTGATCAGGCGATGCTCGCGCACCGGCGCCTGCAGGCCGCGCATCGCCAGCGCCGCGGCGATCGCCTCGGCGGCGGGCGCGACCTCCTTGCGGCGGCGCGACGGCTTGCGGCCGGCCTTTGCCCCGGGGCCTCCGCCGGCGCCACCGCCGGCGCCCCAGCCCGGCATCAGCTCACGCGCAGGCGACGGACCAGCTCGCGCAGCCGGCGCGAGCCATCGCCGTCGCGCGCGATGAAGCGCAGGCCGGTGCCGCCCGTCGGCACCTGGTACGAGACGCGGCTGGAGATCGCGATCGGCGCGGCGGCGCCCGGCGGCACGATCTCGACGATCACGTCGCTCTCGAGCGGCAGCGGGTTCATCGTGTTGAGCATCGCGCCGCCGACGCTGATCTCGCTGATCGCGCCGTCGACGTAGCTCGCGCTGTCCGGCGTGCGGTAGCGCACCGGGATCGAGACCGGCAGCCGGTTGTGCTTGCGCCGCGGGACGTCGGTGCGGCCGCCGGTCAGCGCGTCGCGCACGAAGTCGCGCTTGTGCGCCTCCTCGGCGTCGAACTCGACGATCGCGCCGGCGCGGATCCGCAGCCGCGGCACCGACGACCGCCACGACCGGATCGTCCCGCGGATCATCACGGGGTTGGGGAGGTCAGGGCACACGAGCTCGACGATGACGACCTCGCCGATCTCGTGCGGCTGCGTGGTCGGTACGAACAGCCCGCCGGACGCGAGGTCCGGCTGATACAGGGAGTCGTACTCGTCAGCCGTGCGGACGCGTATCTTGAGGATCTTCATCGCCGCCTTGCCTTGCGCAGACCCTACCGAAACGGCCGGGTCAGCGCAACGGGGCCGTTGTCTCCAGGCGCTCACCCCGGGCAGGCGAAGATCCCGTCACGGCTAGGGATCTCGCCGGTCGAGGCGGAGCTTCCACACCACCCAGAGCGCCTCCATGAAGATCGCCCGGGACATCTTCGACTGGCCGACGCGGCGGTCGACGAACACGATCGGCAGCTCCTCGACCCGCAGCCCGGCGCGCAGCGCGCGGTACTTCATCTCGATCTGGAAGCTGTAGCCGTTGGACGCGATCGACCCCAGGTCGATCGCCTCGAGGGCGGTGCGGCGCCAGCAGATGAAGCCCGAGGTGAGGTCGCGGACCTTCACGCCGAGGATCGTGCGGGCGTAGAGGCTGCCGCCGCGGCTGATCACCTTGCGCGACAGCCCCCAGTTCTCGGTGCCGCCGCCGTCGACGTAGCGCGAGCCGACGACGACGTCGGCGCCGGCGCGCGCGCGGGCGAGCATGCCGGGCAGGTACTTCGGGTCGTGGCTGAAGTCCGCGTCCATCTCGAGCAGGTAGTCGAACCCGCGCTCCATGCCCCAGCGGAACCCCTCGAGGTACGCGGTGCCCAGCCCGAGCTTGCCGGCGCGGTGCAGGACGTGGACGCGGCGGTCGCGCGCGGCGATCTCGTCGAGCAGCGCGCCGGTGCCGTCCGGCGAGTTGTCGTCGACGAACAGCAGCTCGGCCTCGGGCGCGGCGGCGAGGAACCGCTCGACGACCTCGGCGACGTTGTCCCGCTCGTTGTAGGTCGGGACGACGATCAGGGCGCGGTCCGGCATGAGGCGCCGACCTTAGCCAATCCCGAGGAGCGCCGCGAGCGCCCGGGACACGGCGATCGCGGCGTCGGGGCTACTTGCGGCGCGCGCGATGCGGCGCCCCGCCGCGACGGCGGCTGCGGCGGGTCGAGGTCGACGGGACGGTGTCGATGTCATCGCGGTCGGTGACCACGGCGTCGTCGGCCGCGGCCGCGGGGGCCGCGTCGTCGACCGCGGCCGCGTCGGCCGCGTCGTCGGCGCCGTGGTCGGGCGCGTCCGTCTGCGCCGGCGCCGCGGCGGCGTCGGCGGCCGCGGGCAGCGCGGGCGTCGCGCGCGCCATCTCGGCGACGCGCTCGGTCGCGAGCGCGGCGATCCGTCGGTCGATCTCCTCGAGCCGGTGGGTCAGCTCGAGCAGCTCGGCGCGGCTGGGCAGGTCGAGCGCCTCGCGCACGCGGACGACGAGGCGGTCGATCGTGGCGCGCATCGAGGCGGGGACGCTGCCGTCGCGCAGGGCGTCGAGGCGGGTCCGCAGGCGGGCGCCGAGGGTGTCAGTGGCGGGCATCGTGTCGGCCATTGGCGCAGCGTAACGCGTCGCGTTAGCGGCTGGAAACGATTGATGGATGTTCAGCTCCGATCCCTCGGCCGGGTGACGGCTTGCGCGGGCGTCTATGCTTGGGTCGCGTGAAGCCCGCCTCGCAGCGTGCGCTGGTGTGGGTCCTGTCGATCGCGGCGATCCTCGCCCCGGCCGCGGGGCTCGCCTACCTCGGCGCGGTGTCGTACGGCGACGATCGCGGCGCGGTCGCCGCGCGCCTCGACGATCAGCGGGAGCGAGCGCGCCAGGTCGCGACCGCGGTCGAGGCCAGCGTCCACGCCGCGCTCGACCGCGTCGCCGCCGCGGCCGCCGCCGACGATCTCGACGCCGAGCTCGGCGCGCTCGCCTCCGCCGGCGGCCTCGTCGCCGAGCCGTTCGTGATCGACGCCCGCGCCGCGGCGGTGGCGTGGCCGCCCCGCGCCGCGCTCGGCGGCGTCGACGCGGCGGTCGACGAGCGCGCGGCGTCGTGCACCGTGCGCGGGCTCGAGAGCTGCCTGCGCCAGCTCCGCGCCGAGGAGCGCCGCGCTCGCCAGCTCGACGAGGCGAGGCGCGCCGAGCTCGCGGCGTGCCCCGACGGCGCGTGCCGCCCCGGCGACGCGCTCGACGCCGCGCGCCGGCTGTACGGCCAGCTCGCGCGCTACGACGACACCGGCGTCGCCGCCGGGCTCGGCCTGGCGCGGCTGGCCCGCGGCTCGGGCGATCCGGCGCGCGCGATCGCGCAGCTCGATGCCGTCGCGACGCGGTTCGCCACGCGCGCCGAGCGCGGCGTGCCGGTCGTCGTGCTGGCGCGGCTCGCCCGCGCCGAGCTCGCCGCCGATCCCGAGGGCCTGCTCTCGCTCTACGCCGAGCTCGTCGCGCGCAAGGTCGGCGCGCCGCCGGCGGCGCTCGCGGCGATCGTCGCCCGGATCGACCGCGC
>WYBA01000458.1 GCA_011526095.1 Myxococcales bacterium
GCCGCCAACGGCATCGGCCTGCAGGTCTCCGAGGCCGTCGACCGCAAGGCCCGCGACAGCGCGAACCGGTTCCGCATCGCACGCGCGAGCGCCGTGGAGGCCACGACGGCGCTGCGGCTCGGCGTCGCCTGGGGCCACCTCGCCGACGCCGACTGCGTCGCGGCGCACGAGTCGCTCGACCGGCTGCGCGCGATGCTGTGGCGCCTGATGCGGTAGGCGCCCGGCGGGCGCCGGCGCCCGCCGGCGCTACCGCACCATCGGCCACAGCAGCCGCTGCACGCGGTCGGCGCACGCCAGCGCGTCAGCGCACGCGGCGGCGTCGAGGTCGCCGACCGCGACCGCGAAGTCGAGCGCGCCGCGGACCTCGTCGGCGCTGCCGGCGGCGATGCGGAAGCAGCGGCGGCGGTCCGCGCCGCGCCGGCGGTTGCCCTCGCGCAGGTTGAGCACGGCCGACGACAGCGCGGCGCGCGCCTGCTCGACGAGCTGGCGATCGGTCAGCCGCGCCAGCAGCGGACGCATCAGCCGGCACAGCTCCAGGGTGACTTCGTAGGCGATGAACGGGGTGGTCATGGGATGGGCTCCTCGGTCCGGGGTTTCCCCCCGACCCGCGCAGGCGCCGTGACGACCCGTCCGAGGGGAACTCCCACCCGCGCCAGCCACGCCCTCCCCTCGGACGGGTCGGCGCGGCGCGTGCGCGCTCCGGGGGTGAACCCCGGGCCGAGGAGCCCATCCCCACCGCGCGGTCGCCGAGGAGTCAGCCGTGTGCTCGTGCCGGCGGATGCGCCGCGCGCGAGGAGGACGCGCGCGGCGGGCGCGGTCCACCGCGAGCCGGGACTGTCACCATCCTTCGACACGGGCCTCGCTGGCGCTCGGCCCTGCTCAGGATGAGCGGAGCTTGCTCCGTCTCCGATTCCGTCTCCGTCTCCGCCTCCGCCTCCGTCCCCGCCTCCGTCTCCGTCTCCGTCTCCGCCTCCGCCTCCGTCTCCGTCTCCGTCTCCGCCTCCGCCTCCGTCTCCGCCTCCGTCTCCGTCTCCGCCTCCGCCTCCGTTCGTGCGACCATCTCCGGCAGTCATGAGCAGTAGCCCTGCACGGGGGGGCGTGATCGCCGCGGTCGCCGTGCTCGTCGCGTGCTCGGGCCGCGGCGCGCCCGCCCCGCGCGCGCACGAGCTCGACGACGCCGCCGCCGCGCCGACGCTGCCGGAGGCGTGGACCGACGAGCGCGCGCTCGCGCGGTGGCGCGAGCTGGCACCAGGGCCGACGTGGCAGGAGATGCCGCGGCTGCCCGAGGACGAGGCCCGGCCGCTCGCCCGGGCGCTGCTGCGCGGCGGCAACTTCGCGTGCGCCGCGCTCGACGAGCACATCGCGTGCGGGCAGCCGATGCGCGACTGGGAGCCGCTCGCCGACGACGCCGGCTTCGACGACCCGTGCCTGCGCCGCGTGCTGGCGACGTGGGCGGTCGCGCAGCTCACGCCCGACGACGCCGTCGCGCTCGAGCCGGTGCTCGCGGCCCTCGTGCAGCTCCCCTCGCCGGACGACGACCTCGCCGCGGCGGCGTTCGACGCCGCCACCGACGACGCGATGCGGCTGCGCCTGCTCGCGGCGATCGCGGAGGCGGCCCGCGGCCACCACGAACGGCTGATGGCCGCCGCCGACGCCAGCGACGCAGATGGCACGCTGTGGGCCACGTTCGACATGGAGACGCTCGAGGCGCGCCTCCAGCAGCTGGCCACCGGGCTCGAGACCGACGCGGCCCGCCTCGAGGCGCTCGCGCGGTTCGAGGCCGACACCGTGATCGACGCGCTCGACCCCGTCGCGCACCGCGCCGTCCACCTCGCCTCGCTCGCCGACCCGGCGCGCGGCGTCGAGGCGCGCACCGCGGCGCTGACCCGGTTCGCCGCCGAGCCCGGCGACGACGTGACCACCGCCCTCGTCGCGGCCGCCGAGGCCGCCGACTGCGCGCTCGCCGCCGCCGCCGCCGAGGCCCTCGCGGCGCGCGGCGATCGCTCTCGACTGCCGGCGCGGCCGGCGACGCGCGATCCCGAGCGGCACATGCGCGCGCTGTGCCGGCTCGCCGCGTGGGCGCCCGACGACGTCGAGGCGCGCTGGCGCGCGTGGCTGCCGCGCACCGTCGAGGTCGTGACCGCGCAGGAGACGATGGAAGACGGCAACACCGGCTTCTCCTGGTCGGAGGACGCCGAGCGCGTCCGCCCCGCCGACCTGCCCTTCCCGGAGCAACTCCTCGGCGAGGGCGGCTGCAAGCAGCTCCACTGCTGGGTCAACGGCCACCCGAGCGACGTGGCGATCGACTTCGCGGCCGACGGCAAGAGCCTGAAGATCAAGCGGCTGACCTGGCGCCACTACGCCGGCGACGACTGCTGAGCCCACACGGCGCCGGCGAACGCGTCGACCGCGGCGGCGAGCCCGGGACGATCGATCCCGGCGCCGACCTCGACGACCGTGAGGCGCCGCAGGTGGCGGCGATAGACGTCGGCGACCTCGGGCGGGTGCGTCGGATCCGCGCCAGGCACGAGCAGCGCCGGCATCGCGAGCGCCTCGAGCGCGTCGCCGCGGTCGAACGGCTGCGCGCCCGACGCCATGAACCGGGTCAGCGCGGCGACGCTCGCCGGGTCGAAGCCATCGACCATGTCGCGCGCGCGGTCGCGCAGCGCCGCCGGCAGCGCGGCGAGCAGCGGGTGCAGCGCGCGCGCGCCGTCGACGAGCGCGCGCGCCCCGGCGGCCGCCATCGCGTCCATCGCGGCGCGCTGGGCGGCGTCCAGCCCGAGCGCGGCGCCGCCGTACGCCGGGTCGAGCACGGCGAGGCCGGCGACGCGCGTCGGGTGGCGCAGCGCGGCGCGCACCGCGACGCCCGCGCCGAACGACGTCCCTCCGACGACGGCGCGCGCGATCGCGAGGTGATCGA
Source organism: Myxococcales bacterium (assembly GCA_011526095.1). GTDB lineage: Bacteria > Myxococcota_A > Polyangia > Haliangiales > Haliangiaceae > WYBA01. Next base: position 2,921 of record WYBA01000458.1, read on the forward strand.
GCAGCGCGGCGACGTCGTCGGCGAGGTCGTCCCACGACAGCGCGCCGGCGTGACGCGACCGACCGCTCGCGCGCAGGTCGGGCGTGATCACGCGCCACCGCGCCGCGAGCGGCGCGGCCCAGTGGCGGACGGCGACGTGGCTGGCGAGCCCACCGTGCAGCAGCACGAGCGGCGGGCCGTCGCCGCTGTCGGCGGCGAACAGGCGGACGTCGCCGCGGAGGAACCAGCGGTCGCGGACGGGGACGGCGGCGACGTGCGCGGACGGATCGGGATGCATGAGGCGCTCCTTCGGCCATGCGGCGGCGACGGCCATCGGGCCGCGCCGCCGCGGATGCGCGCCGCGCGGAGGCGGCGCCGAAAACGCGAACGCCAGCCACGTGGCCGGCGCGCAGATCATGCGTATCACCCCGCCCCCGACCCTCGCAACCGCGCCGCGCGCGTCGCGTGGTTTCCGGTTCGTATCGGCGGTGGGGCCAGCGCCGGCACGGACGCCCGGCGCGTCCGATCCCCGGACGCCCCGGGCGCCGCGCGCGATTGCCGCGGCCGCGCGCCGCCGGCATGCTGGACGTCGTGACCTGGCCGGCCGTCGATGACGCGCGCGCGACGCCCGCGTCCCCGCGCGCCGCGCCGGGCGACGACGACGACGGCGCGTTCCTGACGTGCGTCGATCGCATCGCCGCGGCGATGGCGTGCCGGCTCCGCCCGCAGCGCGTGGTCCTCGTCCGCGTGCTGCGCTGGTTCGACCACCGCTGGCTGCGCCCGCCGGGGCACAAGGTGACGCCGCCGCCGTTCACGGCCGCGCGGATCGCGTCGGAGTGCCACTGGGCGCGCCGCGCCGACGGCGCCTACGAGGTGGCCGCGGGCGCGGCCTGCCTCCACCGGCCGCGGCGCCGGGGCCGCGACGACGACGACGCGCGCCGCCTGCTCGACGCGCCGGACGCGGGGCTGTTCGTCTGGTACTCGTCGGGCTCGGCCACCGACCGCAAGGGCAGCGTCATCACGTACGCGGTCACCGGGCGCGCGACGGTGCCGTGGTTCGCCGCGCTCGTCCCGGCGCCGCACCGCTGGCGCGCGTCGATCGTGAAGGGCCTGGCGCTCGACGACGTCGCCGAGCTGCTGACCCACCCGCTGCCGGTCGTCGCCTAGCTACCCGCGCGCGTCGATCCACGCCAGCGCCGCCGCCGGCGTCGGCGCGACGCCGAGCAGCGCGCGCACGTTCGGCCGCAGCACGCCCTCGGCCACGGCGTGGTCGAGGAACGCCAGCATCGGCCGCCAGAAGCCCGCGGTGTCGACGACGCACAGCGGCTTCTCGTGCTCGCCGATCTGCTGCGCGGTCAGCACCTCGAACATCTCCTCGAGCGTGCCGAACCCGCCGGGCAGCACGACGAACGCGTCGGCCTCGGCGTACATCCGCGCCTTGCGCGCGTGCATCGTCGGCACGACGTGGAGCTCGGCCAGGCCCGGGTGCGCGAGCTCGCGATCGACGAGCCGCTCGGGGATGACGCCGACCACCCGGCCGCCCGCCGAAACCATCGCGTCGGCCAGCTCCTTCATCAGGCCGACCGACGCGCCTCCATAGATGAGGGTCCGGTGCTCGCGCGCCAGCGTGACAGCCAGGTCGCGAGCGGCGGCGGCGTAGTCGGGGCGCGATCCGGGGCTGGACGACAGAAACACGCAGATTCGTTGGGCGGTCACGGGGCTCCGAGAGGCTCCGAGTGTGACGAAATTGCTTCGATAAAGTGGCCAGACCACGTAGGATGCCGGGCCGGGAGCCATGAAGCACGTCCACTCGGCGCTCATTCTATCGATCCTGGCCGCCGCCGCGGCCGCCTGCGGCGGAGACGACGATCCGGGCCAGCCGGACGCCAGCGGCCTGCCGCGCTGCGACGACCCGCCCGGACCGATCGCCACCGGCGACCCCGACGGCCACGCCGAGCCGCTCGGCGCCGGCCCGACCGAGGCGCGCGCCGGCCGGCTCGAGGCGGACGAGCTCCCGCCAGTCGCCGCCGGCTTCCTGACGTGGAAGGCGGGCGACTTCGTCCTCGCCAACGACAAGGTCGCGCTGGTGATCGAGGACGTCGGCCACAGCGACCTCTACGACCCGTGGGGCGGGCGCCCGGTCGGCGTCGCGCGCGTCGAGGGCGGCGCGCTGGTCGACGCGGCGGGCGACTTCGGCGAGGTCTTCCTGCTCGCGTCGCGATCGACCGTCGTCACGACCGCGGTCACCGTCATCAACGACGGCTCCGACGGCAACCCGGCGGTGATCCGCGCTTCCGGTCGCCTCGCGCCGCTGCCGTTCCTCAGCCACCTGCTGTCCGCGCTCTACTTCGACGACCTGCGCGACATCGAGGCCGCGCTCGACTACACGCTCGCGCCCGGCGCGGAGGTGATCGACGTGACCTACCGGTTCGCCTCGCCGCGCGGCGTGCCGTACGACAGCGGCGCGGTGCTGCACGGCTTCATGTACACCGACCGGATGCGGCTCGCGGTGCCCGGCGACGGCTTCACCGCCGACCTGCGCGGCGCGGCGTGGCTCCAGCTCGTCGACGACGACGACGCGAGCTGGGCCTACCAGGTCCCGGGCGACGTGGTCGGCCAGTCGTACGCGACCTCGGGATTCATCGGCGGGCTCACCGACGCGTACACGATCGCGGCGTGCGGCACGTCCGAGCACGCGCACGCGCGGATCGTGATCGGCGGCCCGGGCCTCGACGGGCTGGAGCAGGCGCGCGCGCGGGTCGAGGGGCGCACGCTGCGCGCGATCACGGGCACGGTGACCGCGGGCGGCGCGCCGCTGCCCGGCGCCCGCGTCCACGCCACCACCGCGGACGGCGGCTATCTCACCCGCGTGACGACCGCCGCGGACGGCAGCTACACGCTCCACGTCGACGCGGCTGCTGACGTCGTGCTCACCGCCTTCCACCGCGGTTACGCCACCGCGACGGTCGAGGTGGCGGCCGACGAGACCGCGGCGGCGATCGCGCTGCCCGGCAGCGGCGCGATCCACGTCACCGTGACCGAGGACGGCGGCCCCGTGCCCGCACGCGTCCAGATCCTGCCCGCCGGCGGCTCGGCGATCCCGTCGCTGCCCGAGGAGTTCGGCGAGCCGAGCGTGACCGGCGGCCGGCTCCACGTCGAGTTCCCGACAACGGGCGAGGTCACCGTCCCCGTGCCGCCGGGCGACTGGGACGTCGTCGTGTCCCGCGGCTACGAGTACGAGATCGTCGAGCAGGGCGTGACGGTCACGGCCGGCGCGACCGTCGATGTCGATGCGGCGCTCGAGCGCGTCGTCGACACGACCGATCAGCAGTGCGGCGACTTCCACATCCACACCGCGCGCAGCAACGACTCCGGCGACGACGTCCGCCACAAGCTGCGGAGCGCGGTCGCCGACGGGCTCGAGCTGCCGGTGCGCACCGACCACGAGTGGGTCGGCAGCTTCGCCGACGAGATCGAGGAGCTCGGGGTGCAGGCGTACGCCTACGCGGTGTCGTCGATCGAGATGACGAGCTTCCAGATCTGGGGCCACATGAACGTGTTCCCGCTCGAGGCCGACCCGACGCAGGCGAACGCCGGCGCGCCGCTGTGGCAGCGGTTCCCGTCGGCCGACTCGCCCGACATCGAGGTGGAGATCCTGAGCCCGCGCGTGGTGTTCGAGGCGGTGCGCCAGCGCCCCGAGAGCCCGGTGATCATCATCAACCACCCCCGGGGCAGCTTCAATTACTTCGACTACGTCGGGCTCGACCCGGCGACCGGCCTGGTCGACCGCGCCGACGACTGGGACGAGGAGTTCGAGGCGATCGAGGTGTTCAACGACGCCGACTGGCTCGACACGCGCGACGGCACCGTGCGGGACTGGTTCACGCTGCTGAACCAGGGCCGGCGCGTGTTCGCGGTCGGCTCGTCGGACAGCCACTCGGTCAGCGGCTCGCCGCTTGGCTACCCGCGCACCTGCATCGACCTCGGCACCGATGACCCGTCCGCGCTGACCGCGGAGCTGGTGCGCGACCAGGTGCGCGCCGGCGCCTCGACGATCTCGGGCGGCGTCTACCTCGACGCCGCGGTCGGTGCGGCGGGCCCGGGCGACACCGCGACCGGCACCGGCCCGACCGCCACCGTCCAGCTCCGCGTCCAGGCCGCGACGTGGATCGACGTCGACGCGATCGACGTCGTCGTCGACGGCGTGACGGTCCAGACGATCCCGATCGCGCCCGGCGACGCCGACCCCGGCAACCCGGTCGTGCGGTGGCAGGACACGATCGACGTCGCCGTCGCCGCGGGCGGCAGCTGGGTCGTGCTCGCCGCCTACGGCGACGCCGCGCTCGACCCGGTCCACCCGGGCCGACGCCCGTTCGGCGTGACCAACCCGATCTGGCTCGAGCGATAGCGGGTTACGCTCGCGCCCGATGGTCGGGCTCGTCCGCACGTATCGCACCGCCGAGCGGCTCGCGCAGATCGGCGCCGTGCTGGTCAAGCACGGGTTCGGCGAGATCGTCGGGCGGCTGCGCCTCGGCGGCGTCCCGCCGACGCCCGAGGGCGAGGCGCCGCGCGATCCGCTCGCGGTCCGGCTGCGCCGCGTGCTCGAGGACCTCGGCCCGACGTTCGTCAAGCTCGGCCAGATCGCCTCGACCCGCGCCGACCTGATCCCGGCGCCGGTGATCGCCGAGCTCAAGCGGCTCCAGGACTCGGTCCCGCCGATGTCCGCCGACGAGGTCGACGCGCTGATCCACGAGACGTGGGGCGACGACGTCGCGGCGACGTTCAGCGCGCTCGACCGCGCGCCGCTGGCCGCCGCGTCGATCGGCCAGGTCCACACCGCGACCCTCGCCGACGGCCGCGGCGACGTCGTCGTCAAGCTCCAGCGCCCGGGCGCGCGCACCCAGATCGAGCGCGACGTCGACCTGCTCTACCTGCTGGCCCGCCTGATCGAGAGCAACATCCCGGAGTCGAAGATCTACTCGCCGGTCGGCCTGGTCGGCGAGTTCGACCGCGCCGTCACCGCCGAGCTCGACTACGGCCAGGAGGCCGACAACGCGCTCAAGTTCGCGCAGAACTTCGCGGACGACCCGACGGTGTGCTTCCCCGAGCCGTACAAGGACGTCTCGGGCAAGCGCGCGCTGGTGATGGAGCGGTTCTACGGCGGGCGGATCGACAAGATCGCCGACGTCGAGGTGCGCAAGAAGGTCGCGCGCCACGCGCTCCACGTCATCGCCAAGATGATCTTCGAGCACGGGTTCTTCCACGCCGACCCGCACCCGGGGAACATCATCCTCGTCGGCCCCGAGGACGATCCGGCGATCGGGCTGATCGATCTCGGCCTGGTCGGGCGGCTGTCCGAGGACCTGCGCGACGGCGCGATCCGCCTGCTGATCGCCGCCGCCACCGCCGACTCCGCCGCGGTCGCCGACGCGCTGCTCGCGATGGGCAAGCCGCGCGGCCGGATCGACCTGCCCGCCTACCGCGCCGAGGTCGCGACGCTGGCCGAGAAGTACCTCGGCCGCCCGCTCAAGGAGATCGAGGTCTCCGGGCTGATCCGCGACCTCGTCCAGGGCGCGATCAAGTACGAGATCGACATGCCGGTCGAGGTGATGATGGTCGGCAAGGCGCTGATGACCGTCGAGGGCATCGGCAAGCAGCTCGATCCCGACCTCGACGTCCTCGGCGAGCTGCGCCCGATGCTGCTCAAGCTGGTGATGGCGCGGTACCGCCCCGAGCGGCTGGCGCGCGACGCGCTGCGCGGCGCGCGCGCGCTCGGCGACGCGGCGATCGCCCTGCCCGGCCAGATCACCGACGTGCTCGAGGACGCGCGCGCCGGGCGGCTGACGATCGTCACCCGCGATCCCGCGACCGCGGCGGCGACCGACCGCCTCGGCCGGCGGCTGTTCGCGGCGATCCTCGGCGCGACCGCGCTCGGCGGCGGCACCGCGCTGGTCGCGGTCGACCGCGCCCCGACGCTGGCCGGGCTGCTGTTCGCCGCCGCCGGCGCCGTCGTCGTGCTCCACCTGTGGGGCGACCGCAAGCGCGAGGCCAGGGCGCGCAAGGCGGAGTGAGGCCGGCCGCGCGCGGCGCCGCCGGCTACGCCGGGAAGTCCGCGACGTCGGCGGTCACCGCCGCGGTCTGCGCGTCGTCGAGCTCGGCCCGGTCCTTCCACGCGATCCCGACGACCGCGCGCACCGGCGCGCCGAGCGGGAACGCGATCGCGGCGTGCGCGTCCACCGCGCGCGCGCCGACGCGGACGTCGCCGGTCGAGTCGGTCTTGAGGTCGCAGGTCGCGACCGGTCGCCCGCGCTCCCACGCCAGCCCGCCCATGCCGCGGCCCTTCGGGATCACGGCCGTCAGCTCGAGCACCTTGTCCGGGATGTTGACCGAGGCGGCCAGGCGCATCGTCGCGCCGCCGTCGTCGACCAGGTGCACCGTGCCGCTGGTGCCGCCGTGGCGGTCGAGGAACCGGCGCAGCCACGCGGCGACGGCGCCTGCCGGCCCGGCCGGCTCGGACGACGGCCCCGACGCCTCCGACGACGGCCCGGACGACGGCTCGGACGACGGCTCGGATGGCGGCACGGTCGACATGGCCCGATGTTGATCGCGCGCGGCGCGGCGCGCAACCTCGGGGCGTGATCACCTGGACCTGCCGGCCGTGGGCCGAGCTGACGTGCGACGAGCTGTACGCGGCGCTGGTGCTGCGCGCGCGGGTGTTCGTCGTCGAGCAGACCTGCCCGTACCTCGACCTCGACGGCCTCGACCGCGCGTGCGAGCACCTGTGGACCGCCGACGCGTCGGGCGCGCCGGTGGCGTACCTGCGCCTCGTGCCGCCGGGCGCCAAGTACGCCGAGCCGAGCCTGGGACGGATCGTCACCGCGCCCGAGGTCCGCCGCCACGGCCTCGGCCGCCCGCTGGTGCGCGAGGGGCTGCGCCGGCTGCGCGACCGCCACGGCGACGTCGCGGTCCGGATCGGCGCGCAGAAGTACCTCGAGCGGTTCTACGGCGAGGCCGGGTTCGTCCGCGACGGCGACGACTACGACGAGGACGGGATCCCCCACGTCGAGATGGTGAGGCCCGCCGGGCTGCCCGTGTGACGCGGGTCGCGCGCCGCACCGTTCCCGGCGCGCGACCGGCTTGGTACGCTCCACACGATGTCGCCACGCCTCCTCGCGCTCCTGCTGGCGGTGGCCCCGGCCGCGGCCTGCAAGTTCGACGGCTCCGGACTCGGCGGCGACGACGGGCCGGGCCCCGGCGACGACGGCGGCGGCCCCGGCGACGACGCCGCGCCCGGCGACGGCGCGCCCGGGGTCGACGCGCGCCCGCCGGACGCCATGGTCGACCTCGACGCCGACGACGACACGATCCTCGACGCCACCGACAACTGCGTCGACGTCCCCAACCTCGACCAGCACGACGAGGACGCCGACGGCGTGGGCGACGTCTGCGACAACTGCCCGCACATCCAGAACGCGATGCAGCAGGACACGGCCGAAGAGGAGGCCGGGCTCGCCCCCGACGGCGTCGGCGACGCCTGCGATCCCGACGGCGGCGCGATCAACGAGATCCTGCTGTTCGAGCCGTTCACGGGCGCCGCGCTGCCCGCCGGCTGGACGGCCGTCGGCGGGACGTGGACCGTCTCCGGCGACGCGCTCCACCAGACGTCGACCGGCGCGACGCCCGTCATCCTGTACTTCGACGACGGGAGCACCGACGACGGCTGGACCAGCCTCGTCGTCGACACCACGCTCGACGTCGACACGATCCCGCCATCGGAGCCGGGCAACTCGAACCGTTCGATCGGCACGCTCGTGATGTACGCGCCCGGCGCCACTTTCGGCACCGGCTACCTGTGCAGCATGTTCGACAGCCTCACCGACGTCTCGGCCGCGGCGCTGTTCCTCACCCGGCTGACGGACGGTGGCTCGACGGTCGGCGTCGGCCCCACCGGCGCCGCGTTCGACCTCGGCCTCGCGGCCGACCAGACCTACTTCACGCGCTCGCGCGCCGCGGCGAGCGCGCAGCGGTGCGACGTCGTCGCGCGCGGGATGTCGTGGAACCAGACCGCGGCGGACCTGACCCACACGTCGGGGACGTTCGCACTCCGCACGACCGCGAGCGCGGTGTCGTGGCGGCACGTCGTCGTGATCGGCGAGGTCACACCGTGACCCGCTCCGGCGCCGCGGCCGCCGCGCGCCCGGTGCTAGGCTCGCCGCGATGAGAGGCCTCCTCCCGGTCCTGCTCTCGACGGCGATCGCTGCGCCCACGCTGACCGCCTGCCGGTTCGACCGGAGCGGCGTCGGGGGCGGCGGCGACGACGACACCCCGATCGACGCGAGCGCCGAGGTCGACGGCGACCCGACCAGCCCGGCCGACGCCGCGCCGATCGACGCTCCGCCGATCGACGCGGCCCCGATCGACGCCATGCCGATCGACGCCATGCCGATCGACGCCGCCCCGCTCGACACCGACGGCGACACGGTGATCGACCTGCTCGACAACTGCGTCGACGTCCCGAACACCGCGCAGCACGACGAGGACGGCGACGACGTCGGCGACGCCTGCGACAACTGCCCCCACGTGCCGAACGCCGACCAGGTCTCCGACGACGGCGACGACGTCGGCGATGCCTGCGACCCCAACCCCGACGATCCCGGCGACGTCATCGCGCTGTTCGACGGGTTCAACGGCAGCGCGCGCGCCGCGGCGTGGATGGTCGGCGGCGGCGCCGACACCTGGACCGTGAGCGGCGGGGCGCTGCACCAGACGAGCACCGCGCGCGAGCAGAAGATCCTCTACCACAACGACCTCTCGTCGGGGAACGTCACGATCGACGCGGTGCTCGACTACGCCGACATCCCGGGGCCGGCGCCGATGGACGAGACCCGCTCCGCCGGGCTGCTCGGGCTGTACGCGCCGGGCGCGGGCGGCGGGGCCGGGCGCTCGATCGTCATCGGCGACTACATCGCGTCGGACAGCGACCCGGCGTGGGTGATGATCGGCTCGGTCCAGAACGGCGGCATGACGTACACGACGCTCGAGTACCTCGACGGTGCGCTCGCCGAGGACGCCTACGGCCTGCGCGCGCACTTCGCCAGCGGTGACCAGTACGCGATCGCGGTCGAGCCCGACGGCACGATCACGGACGCGACGGACGACCAGACGCTCAACGTCGCGACCGGCCGGATCGGCCTGCGCACGCGCAACGTCGCGCTCGACGTGCCGTTCGTCGTCGTGTTCACGCGGACGCCGTAGCGACCTCCGTAGCCACGCTCGGCGCGGCGGGGTGCGCGGGCCGCGCCCCTTGCCGGCAGGCATGACACGTCGCCACGACTGTTGCACAGATTCAACACTCGCTGCGACAACACAGCAAGACGAGCGCTCCGGATCGTGTGATCTCGCGGACCTGGGACGCGCCATGGCCTGGCCCGGCGGTTGCTGAAGGGCACAGCCACACACCGAGACCCACACGAGACACGCACCATGAAGACCTTCGCCTCGCTCGCCGCTCGCTTCGCCTCCTTTGCCCTCGTCGCCGGCCTCGCCGTCGGCGCCACCGGCTGCGCCACGTCCGAGGAGCTCGGCGCCGGCGCCGTCGACACCACCGCGGCCGAGGTCGGTCAGCGCCCGAGCTTCGAGCTGTGGAAGACGGGGAGCAACTTCTACTTCAACCTGGTCGCGGCGAACCAGGAGGTGCTGCTGTCGTCGGAGGGCTACGTCACCCGGACCGCGGCGCTCGGCGGCATCCTGTCGATCCTCGACAACGGCGGGATCGAGTCGCGCTACGAGTACCGGACCGCGTCGAACGGCGAGGTCTACTACGTGCTGCGCGCGGTCAACGGCGAGGTCATCGCCGTGAGCGAGCTGTACAGCACCGCGTACAACGCGCGCGCCGGGGTCCAGGCGGCGATCCGCGCGGTCGCGGGCTACCTCGAGCACTGGTCGACCGCGGCCGGCGCGCGCGCCGACGTGTTCGCCGGCGCCGACGGCCGGTTCTACTTCAACATCCACGCGGCCAACGGCGCGATCGTGCTGTCGTCGCAGGGCTACGACACCGAGGAGGGCGCGCTCAACGGCGCGTTCTCCGTCGTCGACAACGGCACGACCAAGGCGCGTTACACGATCAGCCAGGCGTCGAACGGCAAGTGGTACTTCACGCTCAAGGCGTCGAACGGCCAGGTCATCGGCACCAGCCAGATGTACTCGACCAAGTCGAACGCGACCCGCGGCCGCGACGCGCTCGTCGCGCTGATCCCGGCGATCGAGCTGCTGTGATTCCCACCGCCGCGACGCGGCCTGGGGTCAGCGGGTGCGTCCCGCTCCCCGTGGCCGACGAGGCGCGGCGTCACGGTCGGGGGACCGTCGAGAGGCAGGGGCGGCGGCGGGCTGCAGGGCGTGGGGTTCGCGGCGCACCGCGACCCCACGCCGCCGCAGCAGTCTGTACAGCGTGACGGCGTCGACGCCAGCGCGCGCGGCGGCGGCGCGGACGTTGCCTTCGACCTCGGCCAGCAGGTCGAGCAGGTAGCGGCGCTCGAGCGGGGCGAGCCACTGCTCGCGCAGCTCGCGCAGCGTCCCGAGCTCCACGTCGGCGACGGGCTCGCCCGTGGCCGCGCGGCGGCCCGCGCGTGACGCGGCCGGCGACGGCGCGGCGGCCGCGCGGATCGGCTTCGGCAGGTCGTCCGGCTGCAGCTCGTCGGTCGTGCACAGGATCACCGCGTGCTCGATCGCGTTGCGCAGCTCGCGCACGTTGCCGGGCCAGTCGTAGGCGTGGAGCAGCGCGACCACGGCCGGGCCGAGCCGGGGCGCGCGCTTGTCGTGGCGCGCCGCGGCCTGCTCGAGGAACACCGAGGCCATGACCTCGAGCCGTTCCTTGTAGGCGCGCAGCGGCGGCAGCTCGAGCGTCATGACGCTGAGCCGGTAGAACAGATCGTCGCGGAACTGGCCGTTCGCCGCCATCGCCTCGAGGTCGCGGTTGGTCGCGCAGATCAGCCGCACGTCGACGCGCTCGGGCGGCGCGTTCGAGCCGAGCGGCTGGACCTCGCCCTGCTCGACCGCGCGCAGCACCTTGGCCTGCAGCATCACCGGCAGCTCGCCGACCTCGTCGAGGAACAGCGTGCCGCCGTCGGCCTTCTGGAACTCGCCGACCTTCTCGAAGCTGGCGCCGGTGAACGCGCCCTTGACGTGGCCGAACAGGATGCTCTCGAGCAGCGTCTCCGGGATCGCGGCGCAGTTGACCGTGACGTACGGCTTGTCGGCGCGCCGGCTGCTCTGGTGGATCGCGCGGGAGATCAGGTCCTTGCCGGTGCCGCTCTCGCCGCGCACCAGGATCGGCGCGTCGGTCGGCGACGCCAGCTCGATCCGGCGCTCGACCTCGCGCCACTGCCGCGACAGGCCCTGGATCAGGAACGGCCGCCCCGTCTCCTCGCGGCTCTGGCGATCGAGCTGGGCCCGTCGCACCGCCGGCGCCGCGGCCGCCGCGAGCTCGACCAGCGCGCGCACGTCGTCGCGATCGAACGCGCCCGGCTCGCGCGACGACACCGTGACCACGCCGATCGGCTTGCGCTGCCACCGCAGCGGCACCGCGACGATCGAGCGCACGTCGAGCAGGTAGCGCGTGTAGTGCGGATCGCGCGCGGTGTCGCGGCACAGGTACGGCTCGTCGTGCTCGAACACGTGCGCCGCGATCCCGGCGCGCTCGCCGCCGCGCCCGATCACCGTGTCCGGGATCGTGACGGTGAGCCCCTCGACGACGTGGTGGACCAGCGCCAGCCCGCGCGCCTTGCGGTCCCACAGGAACAGCGCGCCGTGCTGCGCCCGCGCCCGGTCCAGCGCGAGCCGCATGATCTCGCGGTCGAGCACCTCGGGGCGGACGCCGTCGAGCGCGCGTTCGATGTCGGCGGGCTTCACCCGTCGTCGAGCGTACCGGAAAGCGGATCGCGCGGCGCGTGAGTTTGCCAGGGCCTGCCGCCCGGCGCGGCGGCGATCGCGTCAGTTCGTCGACACCGACAGCGTCAGGTTGGGGAACAGCGTCAACGAGTCGACATCGTCCTCGTCGATCGGGAAGCCGGGGTCCGAGGACTCCTCGGCGGCGGTGCCCGCGACGCCGTAGAGCACGGCCATCTCGGGGCGGATCGAGAACCCGCGGCCGAGGTCGATGCTGTAGCCCAGCGCGCCGGTGAGGTGATGCAGGGTCAGGACGCTGCCGTCATCGGCCCCGCTGTCCGGATCGTCCATCGACGTGCGCTGGTAGTCGTAGCCGAGCGCGCCGTACGCGCCGGACTTGCTCGACACCAGCACCTTGCCGCCGGCGAGGAACGTGAGCGTGTCGAACGAGTCGGTGCTGTCCGAGTCCTCGTCGGTCGCCTTGAACACGCCGACGGCGAACGCGGGCATCACCGCGACGTCGATGTCGCCGCCCGAGACGACGCCGATCTTGAGCCCGGGCTGGAGGCCGGCCGAGCTGGCGTGGAGGTTGAGGCCCAGCTTGTCCGTCAGGCCGTACAGGAAGTTGCTCTCGACCGACGGCAGGTGGGTCTGCGACGTCGTGTCCTCGGTGTCGGGCACGTCCGGGTCGCTGGTGACGGTGAGCCGCGTCTGGGCGACGCCGATCGACATGCCGACCTCGGCGCCGCCGGCGGCGACGGGCGCGGCGGTCTGGCCGACAGCGGCAGAGTGCGGAATGCAGGCGGTGGCGAGGAAGAGCGCGGGGGTGGTGGAGAGGAGGAGGGTCTTCATGGCGGGTACCCCACAGCAACCCGCGTGCCGGAACATCGCGCGAGACGATCCGCACGGCCTGCGGCATCCTGCAGACATGGCATTCGACGGCAGCCGCGCGCTCCAGGGCATCGAGTACGAGATCGCCGCGGAGAAGGCGGCGTCGCTCGGCCGGGTCGCCACGCGCATGGAGGCCGCGGTCGCGGCGCTGCGCGCGTTCGACGAGGCCGGCGCGCCCGGCGGCGCGCGCGCCCGCGCCGAGCTGTTCATCGACGCCGCCGACTGGGTGTGGTGCTACGTCGTCCAGCGCGAGGCGATGGGCTGGCGCGACCACCGCGAGGCGCTCGCGGTCTACGGCGTGCCCGACGAGGTCATCGCGCGGATGAACCCGCGCCCACGCGCCACGTCGCGGTGACGAGCGAAGCGGAGGCGGAGACGTCCTTCGACACGGGCCTCGCTCGCGCTCGGCCCTGCTCAGGATGAGCGGGTCAGGCGGAGGCGGGCGGCCGCCCCGTCAGTGGTTCTGCGGGAACCCGAGGTTGACGCCGCGGTGGCGCGGGTCCGGCCAGCGGCCGGTGAACACCTTGTTGCGGGTGTAGAACCGCACGCCCTCCATCCCGTACATGTGCTGGTCGCCGAACAGCGACGCCTTCCACCCGCCGAACGAGTAGTAGGCCATCGGCACCGGGATCGGGACGTTGATCCCGACCATCCCGACCTCGACCTCGTGCTGGAACTTGCGCGCGGCGCCGCCGTCGTTGGTGAACAGCGCGACGCCGTTGGCGTACGGGCCGGCGTTGACCAGCTTCATCGCGTCCTCGTACGAGTCGACGCGGACGACCGACAGCACCGGGCCGAAGATCTCGTCCTGGTAGATCGACATGTGCGGCTCGACGTTGTCGAACAGGCACGGGCCGAGGAAGAACCCGTGCTCGTGGCCGGGGACCTTGAGCGTCCGGCCGTCGGACACCAGGCGCGCGCCCGCGGCGCACCCGGCGTCGACGTAGCCGGACACCTTGGCGAGGTGCTGCTTCGTGATCAGCGGGCCCATCTCCGACGACGGCTCGAGCCCGTTGCCCACCTTGAGCTTCGCGATCCGCTCCTGCATCCGCGGGATCAGCGCGTCGGCGGCGCCGCCGACCGCGACGACGACGCTGATCGCCATGCACCGCTCGCCGGCCGAGCCGTAGCCGGCGCTCACCGCGGCGTCGGCGGCGAGCTCCATGTCGGCGTCGGGCAGCACGACCATGTGGTTCTTCGCGCCGCCGAGCGCCTGGACGCGCTTGCCGTGCGCGGTGCCGGTCTCGTAGATGTACTTCGCGATCGGCGTCGAGCCGACGAACGACACCGCCTGCACGTCCGGGTGCTCGAGCAGGCGATCGACCGCGACCTTGTCGCCGTGGACGACGTTGAGCACGCCCGGCGGCAGCCCGGCGTCGCGCAGCAGCTCCGCGCAGAAGTTCGCCGCCGACGGATCGCGCTCGCTCGGCTTGAGCACGAACGTGTTCCCGCACGCGATCGCGATCGGGTACATCCACATCGGCACCATCGCCGGGAAGTTGAACGGCGTGATCCCCGCGACGACGCCGAGCGGCTGGCGGATCGACCACACGTCGACGTCGGTCGACACGTTCTCCGAGTACTCGCCCTTGATCAGGTGCGCGATCCCGCACGCGAACTCGATCACCTCGAGCCCGCGCTGGACCTCGCCGAGCGCGTCGGCGGTGACCTTGCCGTGCTCGAGCGTGAGCAGCCGCGCCAGCTCGCCCTTGTGCTTCTCCGCCAGCTCGCGGAACGCGAACAGCACCTTCGTGCGCTTGGCCAGCGAGGCCGAGCCCCACGTCGCGAACGCCGCCTTCGCCGACGCCACGGCCTCGTCGACGACGGCGGGAGTCGCCATCGCGACGCGGGCTTGCACCGCACCTGTCGCCGGATCGAACACCTCCCCGTGCCGCTCCGACGGCCGCGCGTGCGGCTTGCCGTCGATCCAGTGCCCGATCGTCCTCATCTCGGTGGTCATGTGCGGTCCCTACCACGCCGCGCGCCCGGAGTGAACGGCAACTTGAACGGGGCTCGGAGCCCGTGGTACGAGCGCGGTTTCGCGACGATCATCGCGCCGACGTCCGGGGACGCCGGCAAGGGGGAACTGACGTGAGCATCGATCTGTCCATCACCGTCAACGGCATGCGGTTCGACAACCCGTTCGTGCTGGGCTCCGGCCCGCCGGGCACCAACGGCAAGGTCATCGCCCGCTCGTTCGACCTCGGCTGGGGCGGCATGGTCTGCAAGACCTTCAGCCTCGACGCGAGCAAGGTGATCAACACGGTCCCGCGCTACGCCAAGCTCAAGGCGCGCGAGAGCGACGAGGTGATCGGCTTCGAGAACATCGAGCTGATCAGCGACCGCCCGTTCGAGGACTGGATCGACGACCTCACCCAGCTCAAGAAGCAGTATCCCGACCGCATCCTGATCGCGTCGATCATGGAGGAGTACCGCAAGGAGGCGTGGCAGGAGATCGTCCGCAAGGTCCAGGAGACCGGCGTCGACGCGTTCGAGCTCAACCTGAGCTGCCCGCACGGCCTGCCCGAGCGGAAGATGGGCATGGCGATGGGCGAGAACCCCGACATCGTCGAGGAGGTCGTCGGCTGGGCCAAGGCGGTGTCGAAGATCCCGGTGTGGGCGAAGATGACGCCCAACGTCGGCAGCCCGACGGCGCCCGCCGGCGCCGCGCTGCGCGCCGGCGCCGACGGCATCGCGATGATCAACACGATCCTGTCGGTGGTCGGCGTCGACCTCAAGACGCTGCGCCCGATGCCGACGGTCGAGGGCTACACCGTGCCCGGCGGCTACTCGGGCCAGGCGGTCCGCCCGATCGCGCTACGCCAGGTGATGGAGGTCGCGCGCGCCCACCCGGGCGTCGAGATCTCCGGCATCGGCGGGATCGAGACCGGCCGCGACGCCGCCCAGTTCATGCTGCTCGGCGCGTCGACGGTGCAGGTGTGCACCGGCGCGATGCTGCGCGGCTACGAGATGATCGCCGAGCTCAAGGCCGAGCTCGAGGGCTTCATGCGCGAGCACGGGTTCACGAACCTGCGCGAGTTCATCGGCAAGAGCCTGCCGTACTTCTCGACCCACCACGATCTCGGCGATCGCCAGAAGGCCGCGCGCGAGGCGAAGGAGTCCGCGCGCGCCAAGGCGCGCGGCCGCGACGCCGAGGTGTGGAAGGGCGACATCGCGAAGGAAGCCAAGGATCTGGCGACGAACTGACCGCCACGCGCCCTCCCCTCCCCCACACCCCTCGAAAGCGAGCAAGCCCATGGCACGCAAGGTCATCTCCGGTCTCATCCAGTGCAGTAACCCGATCAACGACGAGGGCCGCCCCGTCGCCGAGATCCAGGCGGCGATGCTCGAGAAGCACCTGCCGTTCATCCACGAGGCGGGCAAGCAGGGCGTCCAGATCCTGTGCCTGCAGGAGATCTTCAACGGGCCGTACTTCTGCCCGTCGCAGGACAAGCGCTGGTACGACGCCGCCGAGCCGTGCCCCGGCCCGACGGTGGAGAAGCTCCAGCCGATCGCCGCGAAGTACCAGATGGCGATGGTCGTGCCGATCTACGAGCGCGAGATGGCGGGCGTCTACTACAACACCGCCGCGATCCTCGACGCCGACGGCAGCTACCTCGGCAAGTACCGCAAGATCCACATCCCGCAAACGTCGGGGTTCTGGGAGAAGTACTTCTTCCGCCCGGGCAACCTCGGCTACCCGGTGTTCAAGACCCGCTACGCGACGATCGGCGCGTACATCTGCTACGACCGCCACTTCCCCGAGGGCGCGCGCGCGCTCGGGCTCAACGGGGCGGAGATCGTCTACAACCCGTCGGCCACCGTCGCCGGGCTGTCGCAGTACCTGTGGAAGCTCGAGCAGCCCGCGCACGCCGTCGCCAACGGCTACTTCATGGGCTGCATCAACCGCGTCGGCACCGAGGCGCCGTGGGGCATCGGCCGGTTCTACGGCAGCTCGTACTTCGTCGATCCGCGCGGCCAGATCCTGGCGTGCGGCTCGGAGGACCAGGACGAGCTGATCGTCTCGACCCTCGACCTCGACATGATCGAGGACGTGCGGCGGACGTGGCAGTTCTTCCGCGACCGGCGGCCGGACAGCTACGACATCCTGACGGAGGACCGGTGATGCGCACGGTGCTCCAGGGCGGCACGGTCGTCACCGCGAGCGACACGTTCGCCGCCGACGTGTGGATCGAGGGCGCGAAGATCGTCGCGCTGACCGATCCGAGCGTGCGCGCGGCGCAGGGCCAGGCCGACACCGTCGTCGACGCGACCGGCAAGTACGTCATCCCCGGCGGGATCGACGCGCACACCCACATGGACCTGCCGTTCGGCGGGACGACCGCGTCGGACGACTTCGACACCGGCACGGTCGCCGCGGCGTTCGGCGGCACGACGACGATCGTCGACTTCGCGATCCAGTCCAAGGGCAGCTCGATGCGCGCCGGGCTCGACGCGTGGCACGCGCGCGCCGAGGGCAAGGCGGCGATCGACTACGGCTTCCACATGATCATGACGGAGGCCAACGCCTCCGCGCTCGACGAGATGGCGGCGATGGTCCGCGAGGGCGTGACGTCGTTCAAGATGTTCATGGCCTACCCGGGCGTGTTCCTCGTCGACGACCAGCAGATCTTCCGCGCGATGCTGCGCGCCGGCGAGCTCGGCGCGCTGATCACGATGCACGCCGAGATCGGCCTGCCGATCGACGTGCTGGTCCAGCGCGCGCTCGCCGCCGGCCACACCGCGCCCGTCTACCACGCGCTGACCCGACCCGAGGTCGCCGAGGCGACCGGCACCGAGCGCGCGATCGCCCTGGCGGAGATGGCGAAGGTGCCGGTGTACATGGTGCACCTGTCGGCGCAGCGCGCGCTCGAGCGGGTGATGGAGGCGCGCGACCGCGGCCTGCCCGCCTACGCCGAGACCTGTCCGCAGTACCTGTTCTGCTCCGAGGACGACCTGCGCGGCTCCGAGGGTGACGAGTGGAAGGGCGCGGGCTACGTGTGCACGCCGCCGCTGCGGCCCAAGCACCACCACGACCACCTGTGGCGCGGGCTGCGCAACTACGACCTGCAGGTCGTGGCGACCGATCACTGCCCGTTCTGCATGAAGGACCAGAAGGAGCTGGGGCGCGGCGACTTCTCGAAGATCCCCAACGGCATGCCGGGCGTCGAGACGCGGCTGCACCTGCTCTACGAGGGCGTGCGCGACGGCCGGATCTCGCTCAACCGGTTCGTCGAGATCACCTCGACCGCGCCGGCGAAGATCTTCGGGATGTACCCGCGCAAGGGCACCGTCGCGGTCGGCGCCGACGCCGACCTCGTCGTGTGGGATCCCGAGAAGCGGTTCACGCTGGGCAAGGATACGCTGCACATGCGCGTCGACTACTCGCCGTTCGAGGGCCGCACCGTCGTCGGCGCGCCCGCCGCCGTGCTGTCGCGCGGCGAGGTCGTGGTGAAGGACGACGCGTGGGTCGGCAAGCACAAGCAAGGCCGCGGACAGTTCGTCCGCAGAGGGACGTTCAGCCTGTGACGACGAAATCGACGAACCGGGAAGTCGCGGCGCGCCAGAAGGAGCTGCTGTTCCCGTGCGTGACCACGTACTACGACGAGCCGATCGCGTTCGAGCGCGGTGAGGGCTGCCGGCTGTGGGACGTCGAGGGGCAGGAGTACCTCGACTTCTTCGGCGGCATCCTGACCGTGTCGCTCGGCCACGCCGAGCCGCGCGTCACCGAGGCCGTGATCGACCAGGTCAAGAAGCTGGTGCACGTCTCGACGCTGTACCCGATCCAGGAGCAGGTCCGCGCCGCCGAGCGCCTCGTCCAGATCTCGCCGATCAAGGGCAAGCAGAAGGCGTTCTTCACCTCGAGCGGCACCGAGGCGGACGAGACGGCGCTGGTGCTGGCGAAGGTGTACACGAAGACCACCGAGGTCATCGCGCTGCGCCACTCGTACTCGGGGCGCACGCTCGTCGCGATGACGAACACGGCGCACGCCAAGTACCGCGCGCTGCCGGCGCAGGTGCCGGGCACGGTCCACGCCCACGCGCCGTACTGCTACCGCTGCCCGTACGGGCTGAGCTACCCGTCGTGCGACGTGCGGTGCGCGCAGGACCTCGAGGAGCTGATCGCGACGTGCACCACGGGCCGGCCCGCGGCGTTCTTCGCCGAGCCGATCCTCGGCGTCGGCGGGTTCATCGTGCCGCCGAAGGAGTACTTCCAGGTCGCGGTCGGGATCGTCCGGCAGCGCGGCGGCCTGTTCATCTGCGACGAGGTGCAGACCGGGTTCGGCCGCACCGGCGAGACGTGGAACGGCATCGAGCACTGGGGCGTCGAGCCGGACATCGTCACGTACGCCAAGGGCATCGCCAACGGGTTCGCGATGGGCGCGACGCTGGCGAAGGCCGAGATCGCCGACGCGTTCACCGCGGGGTCGATCGCGACGTTCGGCGGCAACCCGGTGAGCGCGACCGCCGCGGTCGCGACGCTCGGCGTGATGGCCGACGAGCGCATCCCCGAGCGTGCGCAGCGGCTCGGCGCGCGCCTGCGCGGGCGCCTCGACGCGATGAAGGACAAGCACCCACTCGTCGGCGACGTCCGCGGCATGGGGCTGATGCAGGCGCTCGAGCTGGTCAAGGACCGCGGCACCAAGGCGCCGGCGGCGGCCGAGGCGACGGCGTTCTCCGAGGCGTGCAAGCGGCGCCACCTGCTCGTCGGGCGCGGCGGCCTGTACGGCAACACGATCCGGATCGCCCCGCCGATGCTGGTCAGCGAGGCCGAGATCGACCACGCGTGCGACGTGATCGACGCCGCGCTGGGCGAGGTCGAGGCGCGGTAAGCTGGTCGCAACCAATCCGGGGGGACTGGCAGATGACGAAGCATGGCCTGTGGCTGACGATCCTGAGCGTGATGACGGCAGCGGCGGCGCTCGCCGCGTGCGGCGGCGGCGGCGGCGCCGGCCCGGTCGACGAGGCGACCGCCGAGGAGGGCTGCCAGCAGATCTGCGATCACGACGTCGCGTGCGGAGATCCCGAGGATCCGACGTGCGTGGACGAGTGCGTCGACGACGTCGTCGGGACGATCCGAGAGGACGTGTTCGTCGACGCCGCGGACTGCTACGCGTCCCTCGACTGCGCCGCCGACGAGGATAGCTGCCTGGTGTGCACGCCCACGGCCGCGCACGAGGAGTACGAGGCGCGTTGCCGCGAGGAGCTGCCGGCGTGCGGCGTCCCGGCCGATCAGCTCGACGACATCTGCGAGGTCTCGACCAGCGCGGAGGGCGAGATCAACCCGTACTGCCTGCTCGCCACCTCGATCGTCAGCCAGTTCACGGCCTGCTTCGACGAGCCCGACTGCGACGCGATGGCCGCGTGCTTCGAGCAGGTGCAGGAGCAGGTCAACCTCTGACCTGTCAGCGGGCCGCGACCGGCTCGCACGGTGGTGCCGACGTCGTCGTGGGTCCAGGCGTCGATCCCACCGTACCCGGTCAGCGCGAGGACAGCGCCACGCGGAAGATCTGGTTGGTCGCGAAGTCGGCGACGAATACCTCGTCGCCGTGGACGTCGACGCCGAACGTCGCCGGGAGCTCGGTCGACTGTCCCGGGACGAGCTCGACCGCCGTCCCATCGACGGCGATCAGCCACTCGCCCCATACGACGCCCTCGGTAGTCGCCACGATCTTGGCCTGGTGGTTGTCGGGGACGACGAGCACGGTCTCGGCCGTGCCACCGGTCTTCGGCACGCGGTACACCGCCGCGTCGGTGCAGAAGCCGACCTCGCAGGCCGAGAACAGCACGTCGTCGCCGTCGAGCGCGATCGAGTTCGTGCCGACCCAACCGCTGGCGATCACGTCGGGCGTGCCCCCGCTCGCCGGGATCCGGACGATGCGCCCCTCGTTCTGCTCCGCGCAGTAGACGTGCGCACCGTCGACCGCCAGCGCCCACGGGTTGGCGATCGGCTCCGCGACGAGCTCGGGCTCGCCACCGGTCGCAGGGACGCGCCAGATCGCGCCATCGGACGCATGGCCTTCGTTGTAGTAGACCCAGCCATCGGCGGTGGCGATCGCGGTCGGGTTGAACCCGGTGGCGAGCAGGCTCACCGCACCGTCGCGCTTGTTCACCGACGCGACGCCACCCGTGTAGTCGCCGAACCCTCCGGAGGTGAACACGACGTAGACACGCTCGGCGTCCGCGGCCATCCCGTAGATCGCGCCCGCGTTCGTGTAGATCGTCTCGACCGCGCCACCGGTCAGCGCGCGGCGCATCAAGCGGGCGGTGCCATCGTGCTGCCCCGCGTCGATCCAGTAGACATGGACGTCATCGACGTCCACCTCGACGATCCCATCGCCGGCGAGGTCGACGAACGCCTCCGCGGTACCGGGCTCGTCGTCGTCGTCACGTTCGCCATCCCGGCTGACGGTGTCACCACCGTCGTCTTCGACATACGCCGAACATGCCGGGACGATCATCAGGGTGACTGCAGCGCACCACCACACTCGCATCTTCGCCATGGTCGATTGCCTCCCTCGGAGTCCGAGTCTAGCCCGGTGAAGATGTAGGTGTGACGATGTTTCTCGCTGCGGCCATGAAGCCACGTTCACGCGGCGTCGCGGCAACCCCGCGATCACAGCCACCCTCGGTCGCGCTCGCAGGCGGCCCGCGGCTTGCTCACCCTTCCGGAATGACCCGCTCGCGCCCCACCCTGCTCGCCGCCGCCCTCCTCCTCGCCCTCCTCGCCTCCGGCTGTGCCCTGTTCACCAAGGGGCTCGCCAAGCCCACCGTCGACGTCCGCGGCGTCGCGGTCGCGTCGGTGACGTTCACCGGCGCCGAGGGCCAGCTCGATCTCGACATCACGAACCCCAACGGCTTCGGCGTGCCGCTGTCGGGGATCGACTGGGAGCTGACGATCGGCGGCGCGCGCGCGGTGTCCGGCCGCGTCGAGCTGTCGCAGACGATCCCGGCCAAGGGCGTGGCGCCGGTGGTCGCGACGCTGCGGATCGGCGCGACCGAGGCGGTCGGCGTCGCGAGCGAGCTGGCGTCCGGTGTCCGGACGTACCAGCTCTCGGCCCGGCTGCACTTCACCTCGCCGCTGGGCCCGATCACGGTCGACGTCGCGCACCAGGGCGATCTGGCCGACGCGGCCGCGCTGGTGCGGCGCTGAGGAGACGAAGACGTCCTTCGACAGGCCCTCGCTGGCGCCCGGACCGACGGAATCGCTCACCCTGGTGATGACGTGGCCGGTCGCGGGCACGCACGCAGGGCCGCATGGAGCCAGGCGTCGAGCGGCGCGTCCGCGCCCACGTGGACGCCGGCCTGCTCGACGGCGCGCGTGATGTCCGCCGCGCGGAAGCCGAGCCCGCGCAGGGCGGTCCTGACCTCGGCGACGACGTCGGTCGCGTAGGGCGTGTCGCCGGCGCGCTCGAAGCGCAGCGCGTGCGGGGCCTCGCCGCTGACGCGCAGGTGGCCGTGATGGACCGCGGCGTGATGATGGCTACACAGGCAGGTGAGGTTCCGCGCCCGGTGGTCGCCGCCGCGCGAGCGCCACTGGATGTGGTGCAGCTCCAGCCCGCGCGTGGACCGGCAGCCGGGCACGGCGCAGCGGTGCCGATCGCGCGCGAGGACCGCGGTGCGCGTGCGCGTGGGGATGGTGAGCGTCGGGGCGTCCGGGCGCTCCCCGTCGACGGGCCCGAGGTGGACGGCGTCGCAGCAAGCCAGCTCGACGGTCTCGGGGCGGACGTCGAGCACGTCGCCCCCGGCGGCCTGCGTGGCGCGGTCGCACCGCGGGCAGAGCGTGATCGCGATCTGGTACGGCGGGCGTGAGGCCGCCGGCGCCGCGGACTTCACCGACTCCGCCGACGCCCCGGCGGGCTCGAGCACGCGCCGGGCCATCGCCGTGATGACGGCGCTGTCGTCGAGGCGCTCGCCCAGCTCGTCCTCTAGCTGGCGCCGGGCCTCGAGCCACAGCGCGTACGCCTCGGGCGTCAGCTCCAGCGGCAGGCGGCGCGGCTCGAGGTCCGGATCGGCCGGGTCGCCGGGATGATCGCCCTCGGCGCGCCCGGCGAGCGTGTGCTCGATCTCGCGCATCGTCCGGCCGCGGACCTCGGCGAGCCAGGCTTCCTCGGTATCCGGCGTCGCGACGCGCGTGAGCTCGCGGACGGCGGAGTAGCTGACCTCGCCCGCGGCAAGCGCCGCGCGGGTGGCCGGCAGCTCCTCCAGGCGCTCGGCGACGCGGAGCCGCTCCTGCGCCGTGCGCGGCCGGTAGCCCAGCACGCGCTCCACGTACTCAACGAACGTGCCGTAGCCGAGCGGGACGTGGACGTCGAGCCGGCGCGCGATCAGGAGCAGCCGCGCCTCCTCGACGTCGAGCGCGGCACGGCGCTGCGCGAGCGAGCGCAACTGGCGGTCGATCGATTGCCAGTCGTCGACATCCACGCGTGCGCCCCGCGCGCGCTCGATGCTGCTCACCACCTCGTGTGCGTCCACGTGGACGCTCTGACCTTCGAACACGTCCCACTCCTCGTCGGTGAGCTTCACCTGTATCACGACATTTTCGGCGTCACCGTCTGCGCCAGGAGCCCCGAAACGCACACGCGACCGCGATTTCGACCTAGCGCCTCGCTTCTCCGCGCCACGCGCCGCACGTTGCGTCTGGCGTGCAATTCCCCGTCGGTCTCCGACGAGGCGCTCGCGCGTCGTCGCGCACCCCGTCAAGCACAAAGTGCACGTCCGCGAGGGATTCGCCCCGTGCCGTCATCCACGCTGTCCGGTTCTCGGACCCTCCGCGGCGATCGCTCGAGCGCCGAGGCGCCGGGCCCCTACCTGGCCCGGCGCCGGTGTTCGTGGTCTCCCGGACGGTCGCGTGGAGCGCGCCATGCCACGGCGCCTGGCACCGCCACGCCGCTCCTGTCTCGCGCGTCCGTGGGCCCCGGCGCGCCCAGGCGACGGCGTCAACTGGAGTGTCTTCATCGCGGCAGGATCGCCGCGCCCTGACGATTCTGATCGACCCTCTCAGGACGAGCGGGCGGCGGAGTCGGAAACGGCGCGGTAGGCTCCCCCGGTGCGAGTCCGGAAGGTCCGATGCCCTGGCTGCGGCGCGCCCAAGGTGACGCCGAGCCGCACCGCGTACGTCTACTGCGACTTCTGCGGGCGGTTCATGGACTGGGACTTCCAGATCGCGTGCCAGACCGCGGGCTCGGCCCGCCCCGGGCCGAAGTACGAGTGGCTGCTCGCCGAGCTCGGGCCGCGCCTCGTCGCCGCGCGCGCCGCCGGTGACCGCGAGGCGCTCGCCCGCGACCACCGCGCGATCTTCGAGGCGCACGTCGCCGAGTGCCCGGCGTCGTACTCGCCGCGCGTCGGCGATCCGGCGTACCTCGAGGCGCACCTCGCGCGCGCGGTGCACGCCCAGGTCGTGCGCGAGACCGACGCCGGCTGCGTCGCCGCCGACGCCGCGGTCGCGGCGTCGGTGAAGCGGCTGGCGTGGTACCGCGCCGGCGGCCCGAAGCTGCGCGCCGAGAGCTTCTGGGCGATGTACGAGGCGATCGTCGCCGCCCACCACGCGTCGATCGCGGCCCTGGAGCGCGCGCCCCACGCCGTGCCGGACCCCGACGACACGCCGCCCGAGCTGAGCGCGACGATGCGCGACTCGATCGTCGTGCAGGGCTGGCTGCCCTACCTCGACGACGCCACGGGCGAGGCGCTGCTCGCGCGCACGCGCCTGCACACCGAGTACGAGGACCTGCCGGATCCGCGGCTGCACGAGCGATTCTGCGGCCACTGCGGCGCGCCGCACCCGGCGCCCGAGGGCGCGCGCCGCGCGATCTGCGAGGCGTGCGGCCACGCGATCGATCTCGGCACGGCGGCGCGGTGCAGCC
>WYBA01000459.1 GCA_011526095.1 Myxococcales bacterium
CGCCCGCAGAGCGCCGAGCCGAGCGGCTCGCGACGCCCATCGCGCTCGCTGCCTGATCCGGACCTCGTGTGCACGCACCACCCGATTCTCGTGTGCACGAGTGTCTTGATTTTCGGGGGACACTACACTTCAAGCTGCAGCTCCCGCGTGACGCGATCGAGTCCCATCCGCGACTCTTCATGCGGGCTCTCGACATCCTTCGTTACGGGCTCACCTTGGACGGGCCGCCAGGGTACTGGGGCTCGTACGAGGGCTGGTGCAGGATCATTCGGCGAACCGTGACTGCCGTTCTCGCCGATCCGTGCGAGACGCGCGAGCACATCGGTGAGGCCGACGACACGCGCAACAACTTGACCTCGCTGCTTAGCACGCTGCTCAGCCTGGGCGCTGGCATGGAGTGGACCAGTTCGGACCTGGTGAAGCAATCACGCCCGAAGCGCGACGACACCGGCAAGCAGATAGAGCCGGGGAACGATGCGCTCGCCGAGGCCCTGGCAGGGATCGTGGGCGATGCAGAGCGTGTCATCCCGCAGCACGTCGGCGCGGCTCTTCGCACGCATCTCGAACGGCGCGTCGAGCTGGCCGACGGATCGAACGCGCGGCTGACGATGCGGGTCATCGATGGCCGTCCGAGGTGGAAGGTTGAGTCCGAGCCGCCCGCGCCGCGTGCGCGAAGCGAGGCTTCGGTGGAGGCCGAGGACGAGGTGGAGTTGCTGCTTGCGAACGAAGCGGGTTCGAAGTGAGGCGGTGCCTCACTTCGATTCGCCCGCCGTTCCGGGCCGTTAGCCTTGCGGAGTGAGAAGGTAGGGCAGACCACCATCACCCAAACATTCCACGCTGAAGGAATGATCTCGGCGTTGGTGATCGGCCTCTACTGTCTCACTTCGCGCCAAGGGCTCTTCTTGCCGCTCGCGCGCGTCAGCGCAGCACACGGCGGAGCTTACGCGGCGATGTCGACCGGCCCGTTCGTATGGGGTGCCGGGACCGCTCGCGGCCGTGACCGATAGCGGAGGCATCCGCGGCACCCGAACCACGTGCTTGAGGCGTCGAACGACACCACGCTTGTGCGGCGTGAGCATCGCGGGCAGAGCATCCATCGGCGTCGGGCCCCGAAGCAGCCTGCTCCCTCGGTGATCTCGATCCGGATCGAGCAGATGTGACCACCGACCATCAGACGCACCGCGCGTAGCCGTGCGAACTCAGCGGGCCGGAACCTCGCGCGCACTTGTGGCAACCGGATCCGGATCAGCTCGTCGACATACATCACTTCTCCGCCTCGACCACGACGTGGTCGGCATGCCCGATCGCAACGAATGCGGCGCGCATCTCCATCGCGGTCTCAGCCCGGTGCGATTCCACGAGGATCGCCAACCGCTTGGCGGCTGAGGTCGCAAGCCTGTCGGCGAGCACTGCCCCACGCTCGTCGTTCAAACGTACGCGCTGCCCGATCATCGCTGTCGTGGTGTCCAAGATCGCCTTCGAGATCGCAACTTGCCGCGCAAGAAGGCGCCGTCGTGAACCGGTCGCATCCTCACTGGCGAGCGAATCGGCGCAGCCTCGCACCAGCTCGAGGAAGGCGGCCAGCTCGGACCCCGGCGCATCTAGGAGGGCGGTCGCCGCCATCCGATCGATCCAGCTCAGCCCGAGGGCAGGCTCGCGCGCGCGAGCGACGGGCGTTACATCTGGCTTGTCGCGAACTACCCGAAGATCGTGTCTAGGTTCCATGGTGCCTCGACTGAAATTGTAGGCGGCACGACCCTTCTGCAGTAGTCGGTCTCACGCGCGCGTGACAGGAACCGGCGCGCCCCAGCTGCCGACAGCAGCCATGAAGCGTCCCGAGCTGCGCCGGCTTCGGCCGGTGGTCGCCTCGGATCTCGTCTCGCTGCCGGTGTCGCGGCCAGCTGCTCCGGCGGCGCCATCGAGCAGCAGCGGCGATCAGCAGCGGGCGCTGATGCTCCAGACGCTCCGCGGAAGCTAACAGTAGGCCGACCACCGAGAATCGACTCCGCGTCGTCGACGGTACTTGAGGCGAGGCGGAGCCCGATGGACGACAACAAGCATCCCGCCCGGACCTGCCAGCACGTCGTCGCGGGTGGACTTACCGGAAGAAACACCGCGCGTCGTCCGCTCGGATGACGACCGTCCCGGTGAGTGCTGATCACCAGCCAATCTCGGCCCTGAGGTCTTCGCGAAACCCGCGAAGCGCTGCCAACTCGGTCTCCGCTTGTTGATATGCGATTTCTACGTTCGCGAAGCCGAGCTGAATCCCGCGGTCTTGCAGTTTCTCCGCGATGGCGTCGCGTATCCGTTGCCATTGCTGAATCTTTGTATCGAGATCCGCGGCCAACGCGAACATGTCCGCTGGTCGCTCGGTACGGGACGCCTTCACCGACTTGAGTCGCTCTGCGTAGAAGACGGAATCTGCCGGGATCGCCATCGAGTGATCGTAGCGAGGGTGCCACGTACTGCCTACCCCCCGGCGGTGTGAACTCGCCCTCGCGCGAGGCGAGCAGCGGTACGGCGTTGCGCCCCGCTCACCATGCAACGCGAAGGTGGGCGCGGCCTCTACAAGTTCGCGCTACTTCCACCTCTCCATAGTGGAGCGCTCTTCCTCGTCTTGCTCGCGCATCACGCGGTCGCATTCCTCCTCCGTGTAGCAATGGAACGTCGCCTGGCAGGAGAAGACCGCAGTCGATTCGATCGACTTCCCGTTGGGCTGAAGGCCACGCGCTTTGACCTCCGCAAACGAGTTGGCCATCAGATCGCGAACACACTGCCGGTAAGGACTCTCAGACCGCCCCAATGGCTTGGCACCCTCGCCTCGGGAGTTGGGCGTAGACCGTGAGCGCAAGGCAAGGACCGCCCCTCCGCCGACAAGACCAAGAACGGCGACCGCCGCGATCACGTGCGCATGCTTCATGTTCTCTCGATGCTACAGGCGCGCGGCAAGTCCTGTCTCGTCTGGTCATGCCTGCCCGCTCACCGCGGTACCGTCAGACTTTCCTCAGCCGTCCGCGCCGCTTCGTACTTGCTGAAGAGCAACTCCGTCGCGTCGCTGCGCATGACGACGAACGTGTTCACACAGCCGGTGTAAGACTCGGCGTCGAACTGCGGGTGTGAGTAGGTCGCGTTCGCGTTGACGCCGACGAGCATCTTTCCATCGTAACGAACGAGTGTCTGCGCGGCGAAGTCCCAGCCGAACCCTGCGTCGGTCTTCCGGACGGTGCGCTCCGTTGCGAGCTTTGGCAGGCGGCTCTCCTGGTGCGCGCGCGCCTCGCCAATGACCTCTGGGCTGACGCTCTGGACGTTGTGGGCGCCGCCTAGGTCGGTCACCGATCTCTCGTAGCAGACCGCGAATGTCGAGCTGACTAGCTTGCCCTCGACCAAGATGGCGGCTGTTCGGCAAGTGCCGTGCGACACGCAGGGGACGTCCGTCGAGAGGTACTCGTCGACCACAGTGCCCGACGCAACACGCGACGCCTCGCGCGCCTTCGACGGATGAACCTTCGCGTCTGTGCCGACCAAGAAGACCATCGGCCCAGCATCCGTCTTCG
This sequence comes from Myxococcales bacterium, assembly GCA_011526095.1. Classification (GTDB taxonomy): domain Bacteria; phylum Myxococcota_A; class Polyangia; order Haliangiales; family Haliangiaceae; genus WYBA01. Next base: position 3,555 of record WYBA01000459.1, read on the forward strand.
AGTTGGTGCTCGATAGGCCCGGGAACGTGTAGGACTGGCTGCCCGCGAGCGTGAATCGGTTAAGCGTCCATGTGAGCTTGCCGACCTTCTCGGTGCACGGTGGCTCGCCGCACTTGGTGAACGCTGCCGGCACCTCGTTACCGAAGTAGGTCAGGTCTTCTGCGACACGGTCTGGCGCCGAGGACCTGGAGTCGCACGCGCATGCGAGCGACATGATGACAAGCAGTACACGAAGTCCGGCACGCCGCACACGCAGGGGCAACATGGACAAAGGGTAACTTGTCGGTTGGTTTTACGTCCAGCGCTTGAGGCGGACCGTCGCGTCGTGCGACGTCCCACCACGCAGCAAGTGACCGAGCAAGTCGGTCGCCGCATCGCTGAGCTGCGACGAGAGCGGGGCGAGACGCAGGCACAGCTAGCCGAGCGGCTACAGGTCTCGATCAAGTACCTCCAGCGTGTCGAGCGAGGCGTGAACCTTACGATCGATTCGCTAGTCCACCTCGCCAACCACCTGGACGTCGGGGTGCGCGATCTCTTCGATGCGCCGCGTGGGCGACCGACCTCGCGGCGGGTGGGGCGACCGACGGGTAGCGGCAAAAAAGGAGGCGCGACCCGGCTGTGATGCCGAGGTCGCGCCTCTTACCGGCGATACCGTGAGCAAGCCGTGGCGTACGGACACTGCGCGCACGCCCAGCCGCGGTTCGGCCAGAAGGCGCCTGCCCCGATCGCCCGCAGCACGCCCGTCGCGGTCCTCATGAAGTCGATCTCCCCCAGGCGGTCGCGGACCACCGACTCGGACTGCACGACCGGGAACTTGGCCTTCGTGACGACCTGGTAGCGCAGCCCGACCTCGCCGAGACCGATGCTCTCGCGAGCCGCCACTTGATAGGCGGTGAGCTGGATGTCGTGATCCAGTTGATTCCTGCTCCACTTCCGCGCTGCGGTCTTGTGCTCGATCACGACGTTCCGGCCATCCTCGCGCACGACCAGATCGATCACTCCGCTGAGACGCTCATCGAGGGTCTCGCCCGTGTCCGGGTCGTGCAGCTCGATGCCGCTGAACGGCAACTCCACCGCGATGATCGAGACCGGCGGCGCCGTCATCACATGCCGGTGGAAGGCCACCAGCATCCGGATTCCGGCATCGACGGGATCGCCATCGTCCCCGTCGAGCTTGACGGGAACTGGGCCATCAACCGCACGCGCCCAACTGTCGCGGAACACCTGCAGCGCCTCGTCGACCGGCGCAACCTCCGCGCGCTCGAGCATCGACAGATAGATGGCTCCGAAGGCGGCGTGCATCGCCGATCCAAGGGCTAGAGGTAGCGGCACGAACGCCGGCTCGACGCCGAGCACCCGGTGAAGCTGGAACCTGCGGGGGCAGATCGCAAACTCCTTCAGCTGGCTCACGCTGACCGTCAGTCCGTCGTCGGTCGCCATGATCAGCCAGCCTCCCGCGTGCCCTGCCCGTTGGTTCTCGCCATCAGCTCACCGATCAGCTCGCTGGCCTGCGAGCGGCTGAGGTAGGCCACCTCGACGCCGAACCGCGTACGGACATGGTCCTTGAACGCACGCTCATCATGGCCCGTCGTTCGCGCCAACGACCGCAGGGCGCCGAACTGCTTCGATGTCAGCCTGTCCCGGATCGGATGCGCCGGACTGGAGGCGGCCATCGCGCCCGTGGGCCTGCTCGCGTGCGCCGGCGAGATCGAAGCGACTCCACGCGGACTCGGCGAAGACCGGGGCTGTGCGGGGGGCGTCGTGGTTTCCGCCTCGTTGACGCCGTAGAGTTCGCGCCCCATGCCGAGCAGCCGGCATGCCCGCTTGATTGCATCAGCCTCGGCGGTCTTGATGTCGTCCGCGAGTGAAACGATCTGGCCGTTGTCCCGTCGTCGCGTGATGGCGGCACCACCGACACCGGTCTTCGTTATCCCCGCCGCGGTCAGCCGGCCTTCAACGACGATCTGGTCCTCGACCTGCTCCCGGCGGAGCAGCTCCCACGACCAGGTGCCGTTGAACGCCTCGTTGAGGCGGTCGACGTAGACCTGGATCTCCGCGTACGTCAGCTTGCTGCCGTTCGGTCCCTGGCGTTGCTTGAGAAGTTCCTCGGGGAATGGCCGCTCGAGCACGCTCCTGACTTCGTCTTCCATTTGGATTTCCTCCGTGGGCCGGGTGAAGGCCCGAAAACGCGAAGGACCCCATCGGCGGTTGCCGGCGGGGTCCTTCGCTGATGTTGGCGATGAGGTATCGAGCCCGACGGGCTCGCTTTACGCCGTGAACAAGTCGGCCAGCGCGTCGAGAACGGCGCCGACGACCAGCAGAATGATCAGTCGCAGCATAGCGACCTCCTTGAGTTGGGTTGTTACTTCCGCTTTGGCGCCAACAGGTCGGCGAGCGCCGAAAACAAGGCGTGGAGGACGACGATCGCGACCTCCTTCAACTTGTCGTCCTTAGCGGCCAAAGAGCACCTCCGCGGTTCTGTCGTCGAGGCTCGTCGTGTCCTCCACCTTGATGACTTCGTCGCACCAAGGCTCGAGACACGTCGCGGCCACGTCGATCGCGACGCCGAGCACGGTGACGCCCAGTGTCGCTGCTCGGTCGCGCAGTTCCTGTGCTGTGTCGTCGCTACTTCCGCCATCGGTGATCAACACGATGTCGGCTTTGCGGAGCGCGCCCGGTCTCTCGGCGATGAGATCGAGACCGCGCCGCACCGCCGCGTCGATACTGGTGCCACCGTCACACGGAATAAACAGCCCCGTCTCGGGGAGCGCCTCGCCGACGACGATCGATTCGTGCTTCACCGCGCCGTCGAAGCCAAGGAGCGCAAACGGCCGCCGCTCAGAGCGTCCGACATCGAGGAGGGCGAGGGCGACCGCCGTCGCCCAGATGTCGCGCTCGCCTTCCATGCTCCCGCTCTTGTCCAGGAGAACGCAGAGCGGACCTTTTCCGAGCGTCTCGGTGCCTTCGAGCTGGTACTGCAAGCACCGACGCTCAAGGAGGTCGCGCAGCAGGCTCCTGCGAAGGACCGTATGGACGAGACGCGCCAGCTCGGGAGGTAGCAGGCGGGCGAGGTCGGCGCCCTGCTCGATATCGACGATCTCGTCGGCACCATGCCGCACGCGAGACCGGCGCTTCGCCGCGGCGATCCGGCGGAAGCGCCCGGCGAGCTGGGCAATGCGCTTGAGGCGCTGGTCGCCCTTGAGCCGGCTGGCCAGCGTACGAGCGTGGTCTTCTGTAGATGGTGCCCCGCTCGCGCTGGTGCCGGCGCCAGGCGCCACCCCGAAGGCCACGTGCTCGAGCGCCTCGAGCGCGTCACGCAGCTCCTCGACCGCGAGCGACGCCTTTCCGCAAGCGATCCTCGTGGACCGCCGCAGCTCGGTGTCTCCGCTGTCGGGCGCCAGCTCGGGAATGAGCGTCTCGACCGCCGCAGCTGCCGCATCCGCGCTGCCGCGGCACTCCATCGCCAGCCTCTCGAAAGCGGGAAGCTCGGTGAGGGTGTCGTGAATGCGTTGTGCCCAGACCCCGAACACCGGGTCCCGATCGCGTTCAGCGAGCGCCTCGACCTCGCCAGCGAATAGTCGCTCAAAGAGTTCGTCCTCGAGGCGCCTCTCGGGAGGGTCACCGTCGTGCGCTCGGTCGAGGCCACGCGCGGCGCGGTGGAGGAAGCAGGACCACTTCGCGATGTCGAACACGATCCGCCTCATCGCAGGCTCCTGAGCCCGAGGCCGGTCGAGACGGCGCGAGCTACCTCGGCGTGCAGCCCCTGGATCTCGGCGACCGCGTCACCGATCACGGACCTGGCGCGCCGGCCCGCGGACCTGCCCAGCTCGGCGAGCTTCGCCTGCTGAGCATCGAACTGCTCCACTGCCTGCGCGGCCTGGCCGATGTAGCTCTTGCGATCGCCGCTCCTGAGCGACGCGACCTTGGTCGCGATCTCGCGGGCAGCGTCGAGGATCTCGATTGCCTGGGTGCTTGTTGGGTCGGCGAGGTTGCCGACGATGCGCGCAACCTTCGGCCGATCCTTCGGATCCTGCCACAGGCTGTCCACGAGGATGGCGAGGTCCTCCGGGCAGGTCTGCTTCTCGCCGGCGAGCCATGCCACTGCGCGGACGAGCTTGAGCGACTTCTTCCAGCGCCGGTCACTGGCCACGATCCCCTCGGCGCGGCAGGCGTCGCGGATCGCCAGCAGCGCATCGACCGTCGCGTCGGTCACCTTCACCGCCGCGACTGCGGCCTGGCCGGCGCGCAGTACGTCCATGCCGAGGTTCGCCGAGGCGGTCGGCTCCGGTGCCATGAGCACCGTCCGTAGATTGCGTGCGACGAGCAGGTAGCCCACGTCGAACCGCAGTAGAAAGCGGTCGAACAGCGCGGACAGCTCCTTGCCCTCCGGCAGCTCGTTGGACGCACCGAACATGGACACGAGCGGGCACAGCACGGGCGTCGTGTCGTTGTGGAAGATGCGCTCGTTCACGACCGAGAGCAGCGAGTTCAAGATCGCCGAGTTGGCCTTGAAAATCTCGTCGACGAACGCGAACTCGGCCTCCGGGAGCTTGCCCGTCGTGACGCGGACGAACCGGTCCTCCTCGAGGGCTTTGAGGCTGATCGAGCCGAACAACTCCTCGGGGGTCGAGAACTTGGTGAGCAGGCGCTCGACGTACGAGCCGGAAAAGGCCTGCGCGATCGCGCGCACCAAGGCGCTCTTGGCGGTCCCGGGCGGTCCGAGGAGGAGCACGTGCTCGCCGGCGAGGATCGCCGCCAGCGAGCCGTCGATGACGTCCTTGCGCTCGGGAAACTGCGCCATGAGGTCGGCGCGGAGCTGATTGATCTGATTGTGCATGGTGACCTCCGAAAATGGAGAAGCGGCCCGGGTGTCTGCCCAGGGCCGCCTCGCAAAGTTGGCGAATGGGGTTGGCTACGCCGCCTTCTGGTTGAGCAGGTCCTCGACGGCGGCGGACATGCCGTCGAGCTGCTGGTCCAGATCCTTGACCTGGATGTTGAGGACGCTGCGGTAGAGCCGCGCACGTCCGCGGAGTGCCTCGAAGGCGTCGAAGCGCCGGAGCAGCGTCGACGCCCTTTCTGGTGGCGTCGAGATGAATGATTCGATCTCTGTCTTGAGCGCCTCCAGCTCGGCCTCGATCGATCCCTTCGCGATCTCGCCCAGCGAGCGGTTCGCGTCGAGGCTGTCGTGGACCGGCAGAAGGTGAAGTCGCGACGAGCCGATGCGTTCGATCGCCGTCTGGAGCCGGCGGACGTTCTCGGCAAAGGGTGACGGCACGAAGTAGACGCCGCCTCCCTCGCGCAGCGTCACCGCCGCCCACGTGCCGAGCGCCTTTACCAGCCCGCGGCGCACGTCGTCGGCCGTGTGAGTCGTCCGCAGGACCTGGAACGCCGCGGAGACCGATCGGACGATCTGCGTGTCAACGTCGTTCGTGACGACCTCGCGTCGTCGATCCAGACAGATCCTCGCTTCTTGCGTGAACGTGAGGTTGCCGGCGCCGTCGCGCCGCTCGTGAACGACGGCGAAGACGATCTCGCCATCATCCTCCTTTCCGAGGCGCAGGAGCCGCTCGCGCTGGCCGACCTGCGCTTCCCGCACCGCGAGCTTGAGGGCCCGTTCGGCCGTCGGCGGATCGGGCAGCAAGTCGAGCCCCAGGCCGGCGTCAGACCAGACCGTCTCCAGCTCCGTCCGCGCGATCCGCGCGTCGGCGAGCGACCAGAAGACGAGGTCGCCCAGATGTCTTCCACCCTTCGCGAGGGCGGACTTCAAGTCGAACAAGCTCATGACATCTCCTTGCGCTCGACAGTCGAGCGCGGTTCGGGTGAGGCAAGCGCTCCTGCACGGCCGCTCGACGCCACTTGCCGAGCGACAATCTCCGGAAGCCGATGCCTATGAGTCCTTCGAGAACGCGAGCCACTGCTCGAGCGGGCGTTCGCGGCCGTCGATGAACGCGCGCGCACCGTGGCTGCGAAGTAGCTCGCAAGCCCACGCGACCGCCGCGTCGGCGGTCGGCAGTATCGCGCGCTTGCCGACCTGGACGCGTGCGCCGATCGCCCACGACCAGACGCGCACGCACCATCGATCGCGGTCATCGGTACGGATGCCGATCACCCACGCGCCCCAACGCGCTGTCCAGGAGCCGGGCGTCAGGCTCGAGAAGGAAACTGCCTCGGACATAGGACCTCCCTGCGCGCAGATGCGCGCGGTAACGAGCGAGGCGTCCGCCAAGATCGGCGATCGCCTGCTCCTTGAGTCCTTATGCCAAGATTCCCACCTCGGTTTCGAAACCGAGCCGCGCGCGGTTGACCGGGGGATCGGCCCGATCTGTTCGTTCCTTCCGGAGTACGCCCGAGGCGTCGGTCGGATGTTGTACCTTGAGAAGTCGCATGGGCGGGTTGCCGTCACGTCACGCGCGCAGCAGCGAGGAACGCGAGCGAAAGCGCGTTCGGGCTCTCCGACGCGTCTTGCTGCGCTGGGGAGACCAGCGCGGGCGCCGCTTCTTTTGGCGGAACCAGGGCATGTCGCCCTTCGCGGTCCTGGTCGTTGAAATCCTCCTGACGAAGACGAGGGCCGAGGTCGTCGCGCCGGTCGCCCCGCTACTCCTCGCGCGCTTCCCGACCCCGTCGGCGCTCGCTCGAGCGAACCCTCGCACACTGGAGCGGATCCTCTATCCCCTCGGCCTGCATCGAAAACGCGCGCGGCAGCTCATCGCGTGCGCCGGTGTCCTCGCGCACGAGCACGGCGGTGAAGTTCCGACATCGGTCGAGGCGCTGCTCCAGCTTCCTGCCGTGGGGCGATACGCGGCGAACGCCGTGGCGTCGGTGGCCTTCGGCCAGCGGCGGTCGGTAATCGACGCCAACATCGCGAGAATCTACGGGCGCGTGTTCTCGCTGGCTCCGCCTCCGCCGCGGCTCAGCAGTGCGCACGATCTCTGGGCTCTCGCGACACGGTTGCTGCCGAGAAAGCGCTCGAAGGAGTTCACCTGGGCCGTGCTCGATCTCGGCGGCACGGTCTGCGCTGCTCGCAACCCTGCTTGCCCGAGCTGCCCGCTGTTGCGGCTCTGTGACTACGGGGCAACGCGCGCTGAGGTCGCGCGGGTACGAAGGAAGGCGATCGCGTAGATGGACGACTACGCGCTCGAACTAGTGGTCTCATCACTCGAAAACGACGCGTTTCGGCGTAGCGGGTCGCCAGCGTACCACCCGTTGCTCGCGTTGCTCGCCCTTTCCGCCAAACACCAGCTCTCTGCCGAAGCAATCGTCTTCGCAGAAGCGGTGCGCAGCTCATTGTCGCCAAGTCGAAAGTTCGGACGCGTCGCGCCTCAAGGTGCATGATGAGCTACGGGTACTGGAACGAGCGGCTCGTCGAACATGTCCTCGGTCGCTCGAGCGACTCGGGCCCGATCTCTCGCATCCCGGCAACCCCCGAGGAACTCTGCGTGGTCGCCGGCAAGGATCCTGCGACGCTCACAGGCACGGAGATCGACGCGATCGTTGCTCGCTTCCTCGCGGACATAAAGACGGAGCTCGCATCTCCTCGGCGCAGCCTGCTGCGTTACTGCCTCCACTATCGCGAGGACGCATCGTGGTGGAGTCCCACCAGTTATCAAGAGCCGTACTTCTTCGCGATGTTGTGGCTGACGTGCCTGATCGCGTACGGGTATCCGACGAACGTAGACGGTGACTTCTACGCGCGCATGCGCACTGCCCTCGATGGGAACGTAAGTCTTCAAGGCACCGCACTCGGTGAATTGGACGACGTCTGGGAGGACCTCGAGAAGTGGACATGCTCGCGGCCGGACTACCGAGCGCTGGTGCTGCCGCCCAGATCTGCGCATCGATCCATCATCGGTCGTTCGCACTTCTTGGCGTATCCGCACCGCGTCGATCGAACCCGATTGGCGTCCGTACTCGAAGCCGCGGGACTCGCTGGCGATGAACCGCCGGTTCGCCTCGCCCTCGAAGCGTTGCTCGCCGAACGCCAGCGATTCAGTGCAGAGTTCCGCGACGATCTCGATACGTTCTTCGCCGACTACATCGACCAGGGTCGAGATCCGAAGCTCAGCCCATTCTGGCGCGCCATTCGGCAGGTGGCGCGCGATCTTCCAGTACTCGGGTCTCGGGAAGAAAAGCAAGTCGGCCAGGTCGGCTTGCTCGCGGAGTGGGATCAAGACGATCTGCTCGCACCCTTCATCGCGTTGACGCCGGATCGCGTCGCCCCTTCCGACTGGCTCACAGAGGACCTCGATGCCCGAATCGGGGCGTTCACCACGCGCGCCGTTCTCGATCAACAAGCGATCGAAGCAATACTGCGCACGCCCAATCGATTCATGCGCGCACGGGACGCGCGCCCAATCGAAGAAGGAATCGTGCCTCTGTTCGAGGAGATCTCCGGTGTCTACCGCGTCGCGATAGCTGATGAGATCGCGTCGTGCGAGATGGCGCTCGTCAAGAGGACGTTGGCGAGTGCGTTTCGGCAAGCCTTCGGTGGAAGAGAGGAGGATTGTGGTGTTGACGACTGGGTGCTCTTCACCGACGCGCGACTCGAACAGCGGGACCACTTCGAAGGCGACCTCTCCAAGGTCCGCACGCTCTTGCAGACAACGGACGCTCCCCGCCCGTCGATGGCCGGTGGTAGTCGTAGTGTGGGCAACACGTTTCACGCTCTGCTCGGATACCTGCCATATGTGCGCGCGCGAAATGCGACCGCGGTGACAGTGCGGTGGAAGGATCAACCCGAGATCGCGTGCGCCCGAACACCGAACGCCTCGGACCCCGACCGCTGGGAGCTTCCAGCTGCGGTCGTTGAACAGATCGCCAACACAGATGACCTCGACATCGAGTACGAGGCCGTTGCGTACTACGCCGAGGACTTGATGGGACGCACCATCAGGCGCGAAGCACGCACTACCTTTCGCCTCCGGCACCCGGTTCTCTCGACCGGATACAAGGGGATCCCATCCGGTTCGTATCGCGTGGAGACGTGTACCCAAGCCGGAGAGACGGTACTCGGACCGCAGGCCAAGCTTCCGTTCGCGCTTGCCGGTGAGGCAGCCGAACTCGCTCTCGACGTGCTTCCATTCGATCCGACCGCACGGTGGATCGGTCCGGGGCTCGGGGAGATGAGCCTCGAACCTCGAGCTGAGTTTCCGTGGCTGGCCGTGGGGCCGAAGAAGCAACCGGAATACCTGGTGCTCGAAGTCGAGGATCCGAGTGATGCTCCGCCCCCGAGCGGAGGCACGTCGCCGTTCGCAGGCGATCGGCGTCATTGGGGACGCTCCTTTGCCAAGGAAGTTCCTGCTTGGTGGAGGCAGCGGCGAGTCTACGTGTCGCAAGACAAGTGGCCGCAGACCGCCCATGACCTGCTGAATCGTTACCGCGCCCGAGTTCACGAGAAGCGACAGGACACGTTTCCGGTCCCGGAGACGCATCTCGATTCGCACATGAGCGAGGGCACATGGGGCGTCGAATCGACGAACGCTGCCGTGCATGACGTGTTGGCCGCACTGTTTCAGAACCGTGCCGGGCTCCCGCTGCGGGAGGTGCACGAACACATCTCGCGCGTACTGAATCTCGCGGACGCCCATTCGCTACGCGAGCAACTCGTCCGCGCCCTCGTCGAGTGCGGTGCCGTCGACGCGTTACGTCGCACCGACGGGCGGCAAACAGTCGTCGTCGCGCGAAGGCCGCAGCTCGTCGCGTTTCGTCGGGGACCCCGCTGGAAGGCAGTGCTCGTGGGCCTCGTACCTTCGGCGGTTCGCAACGAACTGCGTGCCGCCGTCATGCGGTGTTCGAATGCGAGCATCGAGGAACTACGCGGAACGACAGTGCACCTCCCCGGCATGCTGCGGTTGACGGTCGACCAACGCGACCAGCTTCGAGCAATCTCGGCGGAATTGGGCTTGCTGTCGCCCGAGTACCTCGAATGGCCGACAAGCGCCGACCTGCCGGAGGTCCTGCGCATCGACAGCGCATTGCGCCACGATCCGGTCCCCGACGTCTATTCGATGGTGGACGCGACTTGGTGCTGGACCAGCGGCTCGTTCCGTCGGGAACCAGCGAACTTCGGGGAGTTCAGCGTCGAGCGGCGCCAAGATGGACGTCGCGCGCCCATCTACGTGGTGCTTCGCAATTCTGACGTCATGGGCTGGTCGTACTACCGCACCTGGGCATTGCTTGCGGCATACGAAGCATCGGACCGCCCGTTCCTTCGCGAAGAGGGCGCCGGCGTATTCGTCGTCGAGGGTCACTCCCCGCTTCACCTCCCGCTGCCGCTCGCACGCTTGTGTGCCGTCGTAGGACTTGGCGCTCCGGGCCCGCGCGTTCAGCCCTCGAGTCCTTCGGCCGTCGAAGCATACTGCTACCCGTTCGGCCCTCACCTGCTCCGCCTTCTAGTCCCCACTCTCCCGTCGCGATGGATCTCTCGTCGAAACAAGTGAGGCACCTTGCAAGACCCCATCGGAAGCTTCGAACGTATTCGCGAGCTGTACATCAGCTATCTCGACACCGCGTTCCGGATCTCGGATCCAGACGTGGCGAGCGAACGTCGAGCCTTGCTGCGCACGCCTGGCACCCTCACGACGCAGCCGCTGGTCGAGCCGATACCTCGATACTTGCCTCGTGAGCGCAAGGATGGTGGCGCCGTCACTTTCGATGACCTCTACAACGTCGTGGACCCGGACAGAGCACTCGCGGCACTGCCCCCCGAGGCGCGGGCGGCTTTCATCGACCTTGTCATTGCGGGGTTGTTCCCGTCCAAACCGCGCGATGACAAATCGCTCCCGCTCCTCAGAAAAGGAGCCTTCCCCCCATACGAGCATCAAGTTCGGATGCTCGCGCGCGGCGTGAGCCGAGGCACCCCGGGCGTAGTCACTTCCGGTACAGGCTCGGGCAAAACCGAGTCGTTCTTGATGCCGGTCCTTGCCGGCATCATGCGCGAGGCGATCGGCTGGGAACCCCCATCCGCTGACTACCTCAAGGTGCCCTGGTGGCACGACCCTGCAACGGGACGAGCGTACGAGACCGAGAAGAAGGACGGCTCCACGCGCGTCGGGCTGCCCCCCGATAAGAAGGCGTCGACCAAAGCGCCGATCGCCAGCGCGTTCGAACCGCACCGACGCGGAGAGAAGCGCACGGCGGCCGTCCGCGCGTTAGTCCTCTACCCGATGAATGCACTGGTCGAGGACCAGCTCGTGCGTCTGCGACGCGCGCTGGATTCGCGGGAAGCCCGGGCCGCGATGGAGACGCACCTGAAGGGAAACCGCTTGTTCTTCGGTCGGTACATCGGCGCAACCCCAGTCACGGGGAATCCCGGGTCTGCCGACGAGCCTCGCGGGCTCGACGCGTTCCTGTTGAAGGGCAAGAAGGCGGCGAGGTCGGCCGGCTCCGTGTGGTGCCCTGACCACAAGCTTGCCGATCCCGAAACGGGGGAGGTCGCTCTCGTCGACGCATGGGAGGACGAGTACGACCGTCGAAAGAGGCGAACCGACGAACTGTTCGATGACCTGGTCGCGAGGGAGCGGTCACAGTTACAGGCTCGCCTTCATGCTCTCGACACGGCAAGCCGAGATGCCCTAGACGCAAGGCTAGACGCTCACGAGCGTGAACACGGTCAAGGGTCAGTAGACGAAGCGGTGTTCGTTCGGCACGCAAAGGAGTGCGGCAAACGAACCCAAAGCAGCCTCGAACGGCAGTACGCAGAACGTGTCGGTGTCAACGCGAGCCTTCCTCGAGATCTCGAATCTCACCTGCTAACCGCCGACGACGCCCGCGACGCGCCGTCGTCAGCAGCATCTGACGACTCGGGCTTCATGTTCCCATCGGTCGACGGATGCGAACAGACCCACCGCTGGGACATGCAGCGGCATCCGCCCGACATCCTCATCACGAACGTCAGCATGCTGAGCGCGATGCTCAGCCGAGAAGTAGAAGATCCGATCATCGAGAAGACTAGAGATTGGCTGCAGAGCGATGAGCAGTCGTACTTCTATCTCGTTCTCGACGAGCTTCACCTCCAGCGTGGCGCAGCTGGCACCGAGGTCGCGTACCTCTTGCGGCTCCTCCTTCACCGTCTCGGTCTCACCCACCCCGAGAACCGACACAAGGTCCGCGTGCTCGCGTCGAGCGCCTCGCTTCCGATCGAGAAGAAGGCGGATGGGGATAGCGCCGCTTACCTCTGGCAGATGTTTGGACCATTCGGTCTCGATCCATCACGCGTCGCAGCTATGCAGCCTGCGGAGCGAAAGGAGCTTTGGCGAGAGACGATCGTTGCGGGACGCGAGCAACCGAGTCGCTATCGAGTCGGTAGCCCGCCTCCAAGGCTTCCGGCGGGTCCCTTTCTCGAGTTGTTGGCTGCGCATCGTCCAGAGGTGGTCATAGATATCGAGGTGCCGTTCGCACAACCACTGTTCGCTGCCACTCCGCAGCCGGGGAGCGCTCACGAGTCCGCGTGGCGCGCTGCCTGCATGGCGCTCGGCGTCGAGATGCAAACGTTGCCCGAGGCGATCAAGCGCGCCACTGAAGAAGTGACCCATCGCTTGGTATGGGCCTGCTGGGAGTCGGATCACGACGCGAGCGAGCGCGGCCGAACGCGAGCGCAGCTTATCGACGACCTCGCGGACAAGCTTTTCGTCGATCTGCCGTCGGGCTCCGAGAACTACGATACGAGAGCACTAGCGGTCCGTGGTCTCTTGTTCGTCAGGGGGGCTCGCGATGGCTTGGGTAAGATCCTTCCGAAGGACGACACCGCCCCTTCTTCGTTTCGCGTCCACACATTCTTTCGGAGCATCGAGGGGCTATACGCGCCGGCCGTGAAAGGTGCAGGGGCTCTGCCGGCATTTGGAGGTCCCGATCGTGTAGCGCCGATCGGCGGCCTCACGATCGACCAGAAGGCCAAGACGAAGCTCGGCGATCGTGATCTCCGCGTGTTCGAGGTGCTGTACTGCGAGTGCTGCGGCGCATTGTTCTTCGGCGGGATGCGAGCCAAAGGCGAAGGCCGCGGCGCACTCCATACCGAGCTGCTACCGCAGGAAGACAATCTCGCCGGTCTACCGGATGAAGCCGTGTCTCAACGGTTCGAGGAGCTCTCGTGGGAGGACTACGCGATCTTCTGGCCAGCCCCGTGGTCGCGTTCGGCCGAGACACTCGTGGATCGCGATCATCCCGAGGTTGGAGTCTGGCAGAAGGGAGCGCTCGACCCGGACACCGGCGCTCTATTGACCGAGAAAGGTGTCGATAGCGCCGGAGACATTTCGCAACGACTCGTGCGCGGTTGGTTCTTCGACCGAAAAGGCACGACAGCTGGCCACAAGCGCAGGTGGAACGAGCCCGGCACGCATGTTCCCTACGCATGCCCGGCGTGCCGGACTTCGTACTCCGGTCGAAAGGACAAGCGATTCCGTTTGTCGCCCATCCGAAACTTCAGGGCCGGCTTCGGGAAGACGACACAACTCTTGGCGACCGAGTTGTTCGACGCGCAGCGCATCAGCAGCTCGGACGGGGAGTCCAAGCTGGTTTCATTCTCGGACAGCCGACAGGATGCCGCGAAAGCCGCGTTGGACATCGAGCGGAACCATCACCAGGACGTGCGACGCGAGCTTTTGATCGGAGCCCTCCGCTCTCTCGTCGACGAACGCCAGGCCGAGCGCACTCCGCTGAGAGCGGAGGTCGAGGGCCTGAAGAGCGCCCTCGCGCTTCCACTGACGGTACTGACGGAAGCTGCGAGGCAGCCGATCGTGGAACAGGTTCGCAAGCTCGAGGCGCAACTCCGCGACCTCGACGACCCCTCGGTTCCCGTCGTTCGCGTCCTCGGCCGCACGGACAGCACTGACCTAAAGACCGACAGCCGCGTCCCTCTCGTTGTCGCGAACATGGCCTTGCTCGGCATCCACCCATACGACGGGGCGGGACTGGAGCGACCAGCCGGCAAGGCTCCCGGTGCCGACAAGCCGACCTACCTTCCGTGGACTGCGCTGCTCGGCATGACGCGTGATGTGTCAGCGCAACGAGTTCGCTGGCGAGAGCCGCGCAGAACAGAAGAGCAACCAGTTTTCGAGACAGCGCGGGCGCATTTGATCAGCAAGCTGCACGCAGTCATGACCGACGTGATCTTCGGCAAGACGTACTTCTCGCTGGAAGAAACGGGACTCGGCTACGTCGCGGTCCATCAGCATGCCGCGAGCGGCCCCGACGACGACAAGGAGACGAGGGCTCGCCAACTCGCAGCTCTGTTGCGCGTCTTGACCGACGTGTATCGCTATCTTCCGAACCCTTTCGACGACAAGCGCGATGAAGGCAAAGGCCCGGTCGAGTGGCTCGATTCCGACTCGGTCGATCGAAAGCATGTGAAGGAGTTCGCCAAGGCCGCGTGGGGGGATAGTCCGGACGTCTGGAAGCCTGAACTGACTCGAGCCCTCGAGGAGCTTCGAGATGCTGGCCACGTCGCGGGTCTCGTGCGCGTGGATGCTGTTCGAATCCGCCTCGTGGAGGCCAACGCCAAGTACGTGAGGTGCAGCAATTGCGGACGCGTGCACCTGCACGAGGGCCTCGGTATCTGCACGCGGTGCTTCGTGCCGATGGCGTGGAACGCCGACACCACACGAAGCGTTTCGGAGCTGTACCATCGCTCATTCCTCGCCCGCAGGATCCAGCGGGCGGTCGACGTCAACGGTGTGCAAGGACTCGCGTCAGCGTTCCGTCTTCACTGCGAGGAACTCACGGGACAAACCCAAGAACCTGCGGATCGGCAACGGCAGTTCAAGGGCATCTTCGTTCCGCGGCTCGAGGAGTTGCTCGGAGACGACGAGCCCGACGAGCGAGACTTCGCAGCCGAGGTCGATGTCGACGAGCTGTACCGTAGGCGCGCCGAGATCGATCTCCTCGCGGTAACCACCACGATGGAGGTAGGCATCGACATCGGGCCGCTCCAAGTCGTGTTGCAGGCGAACATGCCACCGCAGCGATTCAACTATCAGCAGCGCGTGGGACGAGCCGGGCGTCGCGGCCAGGCATTTTCGATGGCGCTGACGATCTGTCGTACACGAAGCCACGACGTCTACTACTTCGAACACCCGAAGAAGATGACCGGCGACCTGCCGCCAACCCCGTTCTTGACCAAACGCATGCCCGACATCGGGCAGAGGTTCGTGCGCAAAGAATGGTTGTGGGCTGCGTTCGCGGCGATCCGCAGCGAAGTCCGAAGCGCAGGGGAGGTCTACCCGGGCGACCTCTTGGTGCCGCCCGACATCCATGGTCAGTACCTCCCTCGACGAGTTTTCGCCGAAGGGAGCGACTGGCGAACGCGCCTTGCCGAGTCCGTCCGTTCGACGCGCGATGTCGCGCAGGACCTCGCTGCCGTGCTCGCCGAAGGCAGCGAACTCTTGTTCACGACCGAGACCGACGAGCTGCTTCACGCGATCGACGAGGCTGCTCGGCAAGTCGAGGTTCCTGGCCTCGCGCATGCCCTAGCAGAGTGGGGCCTGCTGCCGATGTACGGGATGCCCACTCGGGTTCGCAATCTCTACCTCGGCCTGGAGAAGGACTCGTCGCACCGCGAGCACTGGCGAGCGATCGATCGCGACCTCGATCTCGCGATCTACGAGTTCGCTCCGGGAGCTACGCTAGTGGCTGACAAGCGCGAGTACCTTGCCGTTGGCTTCACGCCGGCACTGACCGATCCGATTCCGACCAAGGGCGGCAAGATGGTCAAGGCTCTCCAGAAGCGAGCCTTCGGCCAACGATTCGAGTTGGTCCAGTGCGGCGCCTGTCATGCCTGGACGCGTCTCGACGATGGACAAGCCGTCGAGATATGTGCATGCACTGCTTCGCTGTCGGGCAAGCCTCGACACGTCGTCGAGATTCCTCACGCGTTTCGAACGAATTTGATGCGGGCGCGAGCGAACGAGGAAGAGGTGATCGGAGGCGTTCGTCATCGTTCGATTCAGGCGGAAGCAAAGAGCATCGAGTTCCTCACCGCTGAAGGATTCGGTCCTGACGGTTGGGTCCTCTCATACGCGCAGAAGACTTCGACGACATTCAGACTGAATCGCGGCCCGAAGCCCACACAGGAGGGTGACCAGCGCGGTCGAGGGTTCGATGTCGAAGTCGGGCGCGATGAATCCTCCCTCAAGGTCACGCTCGAGAGCCAAGTCATCTCATCCGACGAGCACTTGCGTTCGCGTGTCCAAGGCTTCGTCCCGACCGGAGAGTCCGATCGCATCTGGCTCGGTTCTCCAAAGGTGACCGACGCGCTCTACCTCATAGTGCCATCGATCCCCGACGGCCTGGCGCACGACCGTCTTCCCTCCGTCGTGCTGGACGACGAGACGCGCAACGATGACGAGCCTTGGCGTGGCGTTCATCCTTGGCTCGGCCTTCGGGCGGCTGCCGTGTCGGCCAGCTTCCTCGTCGCGAACCGCGCCGCGCTCGCACTGGATATTGATCCGGAGGAGTTCGATGTCCTCGAGCCTCGCCGTTACGGTGCGCACGACCCACGGCCGCTGCTGAGCATGACGGACCACCTCGTCAACGGTGCTGGCTACTGCGCATGGTTAGCCGAGTCGAGCATCGACGGTGGCCCCCCTCGCGTTGCCGAGTTGATTCGCTCAATGCTCGAAGACTCGGATCAGTACCCGAGGAAGGACTTCTTCGAAGGAGCACACGTCGGGACCTGCGATACGTCCTGCTACCGGTGTCTGCGGCGGTACGGCAATCAACCGTTCCACGGGCTTCTGGATTGGCAACTCGGGCTCGCATTTCTGCGAACACTCGTGAGCCCGACGTACGTTGCCGGGCTCGACGGCACTTTCGGGTTTCCCGAGATCTCCTCGTGGCCGGCACTAGCCCGCAGGCTGGCGCGCATGATGGCCGAGAGATTCGGCCCGAGTGCTGTCGAAGGCGTCGGGTGGGCGGAGTTCGCAGGAGTCCCAGCGTTCCGCGTGAAGATGGTCGGCAGGCAACAGCCCCCCAGCCCGTGGGTTCTGATACGCCATCCGCTGTGGGCGTGGGATGACGTCGATGGCCCACCCCACGGTTCCGTGCTCGAGCGCGCCTGGGCGCAGATCGTCGACAGGGGGGAACGCCCTCCCCTCTGTTGGGACACCTTCAACCTCGCTCGTCGACAGGTGTTCGTGCGCGAGGCGGTTCGACTTCAAGCGAAGCAGCCGTGAGTACGCCGCCCCTACCGGAGCAGATGGGAGCTGTAGCGATCCCGAAGTTCCTGTCGCCGTCGCGTTTCGGCGATCTGATGAACTGCCGGCTGTCGGTACTGGCACCAGCTCAGACGACGGGCGTGCTTCCGACCTCGCCGGTCTCGGTGCTGGGGTCCGTGCTCCATCATGCGGTGCGAGAAGTTGGCGAGGGCCGGTGGGGGGATGCACCAACGGCAAGCACTGCGTTCGCTCGAGTTCTCGCGCAAGCGTTGTCAGATCTGGCGCCGACGCCGGTCCCGATCGACGTAGCCGTGGGGCGGCAACGCTGGCACACGAGGCTCGCGCGTGCTCGGGCTTGGGCGATCCAGGACGCTCCCGAACGAGGAAGTGGTGAGCCGCGTAGACTGGGAAGCTCTAGCGCGACGGCCGAGGCCCCGGTCGATCCTCGCGTCGACATCGGGCACGAGGCATGGATCGTGTGGCCCAACGGAAGGCTGCGAGGTCGTGCCGACCGCGTCGAATCACATCGAGAGAAGATCCGCGTCACCGAAAACAAGTCGGGGGCCATTTACGATCGTAACGGTGCCCTCGTCGAAGGCATCGCTATTCAGGTCGGGCTCTACGCGCTCGCGATCGAGTCGTTGACGTCAGCGCAGGTCGAGACGGTGGTCCGGCAGGACGCGCCGGTGGTCGTTCCATGGGACGACGCAGCGCGTGCTCGCATCCGTGGCCTGCTGGACCACCAACTCGCTGGGTTGCCAGAGGCGGCCGTGTTGGACGCCAGCGATCTCGCGACGCCCGGCTCCCTGTGCCGTCGATGTACGTTTCGAGCAGTGTGCTCCAGGTACTTGAACGAAGCACCGCAGCTGTGGCTGTCGCCAGCAACGAGCGGTCGCATGCCGCTAGACGCCTGGGGAACGCTCAGAAAACTGGACGAGACCGCGGACGCGATTCGCGTCGAGCTGCGCGACGACGTCGGACGTCTGGTGGTTGTCGATGAACTGTCGCGCGGGTGGGGCATGCAGGACTCGAGGATCGGCGATCGCATCTTCTTCTTCGGTCTCGAGGCCGACCAGGATCGACAGCATGCTGAACGAGTTCAGCCGACGAACTTTCGTGAGGGAGCACCGACGAAAGGAAGCACTCGCCGCCGCGCCTACGGGTTACGAGTGTTCCGCGCGACCTAGATACTGTCGTGGCAAACGAATGTCGCTTTCGGCGCTCGAACCCAGCGCTACAAGGCGACGAGCGCGCGCTTCTCCTCGGAGAGCGCTGCGCTACGGGTTGCGAGAAGCGCCAGCCGTACGAGTGCGAACGCGAGCTTCGGCGGAACAGCGTTGCCGATGCAGTCGGCAAGTACGCGGCGATGCTTAGCCGACGAGAAATCGAACCAATCGGGGAAGAACTGGATGCGCGCCGCCTCGTGCGGAGTAAGCGTTCGTGGTCGTGACGGGTGTAGGTAGCGCCCCTGCCCGGGTGAGCCAAATCCGGTCGTGATCGTTTGTGCCGGGTGTTCCCAGCGCAGGCGCCCGTACATCGACTTGTACCGGTGGTCCGGTTTGTCGCTGTGACACTCGGGACGCAAGTGGTTCGGTAGATCGTACTTGTCGTGATCGAGCAAGTAGCGGGCGCGCGCTTGGTTCTCTGCGGAGAGCTTGCTCGCACTTCGGAAGAGGTCGCTCGAACTCTCGTCTTCCAAATCGCCGATCGCCCACTTGAGAGTGCGGGGTTTCCCGTTCGGCCCGGTCTCGAAGTCGTCGGCCGAGATCGACTGGACACCTTTTACGGCGACGATCGCATGCCGAGTGCGCTGCTGGGGAACGCCCAGCGACGAGGCCGAAACGACTGGAGCTGCGACTCCGTAGCCGAGCTTCGTCAACTTGTTGACCGCGCGACTGACCGCGTGGTTCGTCGCGTGCTGCACGCCCGGGACGTTCTCGATGATCACGGTGCGCGGATCGAGTACTTCGACGGCTCGCAGCATTCGCAGATAGAGGGCGTTCCTGGGATCGCGTCGCCGCGTGTGGTTGTTCAGGTTCGAGTGGCCCTGACACGGCGGCCCGCCGATTAGCAGGTCCACCGTGCCGACATCCTTCCTCGACCGAGTCTCCACGAAGGTGAGCGGCTTGCCGAGTCCACCGTTGAAGCGCTTCGACACGTCACCTCGGAGCGACGTGATCGTCGATGCAAAGTTGGCGTCGTAGACATCGCGGATCTGCTCGTCCAACTCCATCGCGAGGACGACCTCCACGTCGTAGCCGAGCGAGCGCGCCGCCTCGATCGCGCCGAGGGTCATACCGCCGCAGCCTGAGAACAGGTCGACGACCCGCAGCCGCGGGCCGCCGCACGGGTTCGGCCGAACGGTGCTTCGCAGAAATGCGCGATCGCCGCCCGGTCCGAGTTCCGGTAGGCGCGTCACGGACGCCCCCGCGTGGCGATCGTGGCGACGAGCTGCACCATGGCGACGCTACATCGAAACAACTGACGGACGCACGCGGTATCGACCTCCACCTTCGGGGGGAGGTGCTCCCTGTAGCACCCGTTCTGTCGCGATGTGCTGCGCCGCTGGAACGGTTCCGCGACCGCCGACGCGCCGCCGCAGCACCGCCCTGCCCGCCTTGATGTCAGCATAGCGAGATAGTATCTTTTTAGATGCTAACTAGTGCCACGCCAGCCGAGACGAGGAAACAGCGTCCCGACGGAGTCCGTGACCATCAGGACTTCGGCGCAGGTGTGCTCGGACCTCGACGTGCTGCTGAAGCAGGCCCGCTTCGGGAAGACGCGCGCCGAGGTCGCCGAGCGGATCCTCAGCGAGAAGCTGCGCGACCTCGTCCTGCAGGGCTGGATGGGACCGGACGCGGTAACATCGCCCCTGCGAACGAGCACGGCACGAGAGCCCGCGCGGGCTGGATCCCGGAAGCCACGTGCTGAGAAAGCCAGGAGGGGATCGCGATGATCCTTGAACGTGTTCGTCGCTGCCGGTTCTGTCGTCGGGAGATGAGCTGCTCGGCGTTGTCGTACGCCGAGAACCCTTTCTGCACCGAGTGCTTCGACGAGCGCGTCCAAGCGACCGCTCCACCCGAGCCGGTGGAGTGGCGCCTCGAAGGCGACTACCTCAAGCGAGTAGACCTTCGAACACCGTCTTCAGGTGGGCCAGCGCGTCGCGATCACTGAGACCCGATCGCCAGTTCGACTTTTTGTCCTTCGAGCGTCGCGGCTCGCCCTGCTTCTCGGTGTACGTGCAGACGTCGAACCCCGAACCGTTCGCGACCTGCTCGACGACCAGGTCGGCACACCCTGGCCGCGATGATGTCCAGCGACGACCTCCTCCGGGGAGCGGCTCCATCCGCCAGTCCAGCTCCAACTGGACGCGGCTCAACGCGTCCGCCATCTCGGTTGCCGACTGGTAGCGGTGGATCGGCAGCACCTCGAGCGCCTTGCGGAGGATGGTTCGAAGGCGTCTCGGGACGTGCGGCAGGAACTGCTTTCGGTCGGGGTACTTCCCCTTGCTAATGCGGTCCCGAACGTCCGTCTTGGCGGGACGCCGCGCCTTGCAGAAGTCGTCCCCGTTCAAGGCGCTGTAGAGCAGGAGCCCGGCCTGATAGACGTCGGACATGACCGAGCCCGTGGCCGACCCGATCGTCTCCGGCGGGATCATCCAGCAATCGACATCCGACACCTTCACCAGCCCTGTCGGGAGAATGACTCGTGCCTGCCCGAAGTCCGCGACCATCGGAACCTCGGTGTCCGAGAAGAGGATGTTCGCCGGCTTGACGTCGAGGTGAACGAACCCGGCCGCGTGGATCCGCGCCAGCCCGGTCAACACGCCCTGTGCGACTCGCATGACCTCGCTGAGTTGGAGAGGACGAACCTTGATGCGGTCGGCGAGGCTGCCCTTCTCGTAGTAGGGCATCGCGAGGCAGATCTCCGACGCGGTCTGGCATGCGTAGCGGATCTCGACGATGTTCGGGTGGGACGATCGAAACATCGCCTTCGCCTCGGCGAAGTAGGCGGCGACGTCATTGCCAAACCGATCCTTCTCGATTTCCTTCACGGCCATCATGCCGCCCAGCTGGGGATCGTCGGCGATGTAGACCGTGGAGTTCATCCCCTGACCGACGCCGATCTGGCGGTACCTGTCGTACTGGATGGACGCGACCACCTGCATCGCTGCGATTGTCTCACTCCACCGGCAAAGACGCGACCGCGACGAGCACCGCCTCGCGCAAGGTGCGAGCCATCGACGTCAGGTCGAGGCCACGGAGATCGCCATCGTCCAGGTACGCCTTGGCTTCCTTCGCCTTCGTCCCGAGCAGCGACGCGATTGTAGCCAGGGCACCGTGGTTGACCGCGAGCCCCTTGGCGTGGCCCGCCTCCATGAGCACGCCCTCGATGCGAAGGCGTCGACGGAAGCCGTCACCGGCCCCTCGGGCCATTGCCTCCGGCAGCCGGACCGCAACAACGTGCGGCGCGTACTTGTCGATGATCAGATGGACGCGATCACGGAACCACCCCAGCGCCTGTGCGTCGGTGAACGTGCCCGGCGCTGTCGCGTCGTCTCGCTCGACGACAACAGGCTGGGCTTGCGTGCCCTCGACGATGGCCCAGTAGATCTTCGTCGCGTCGGCGCGAAGACCTAGCACGCGGGTTGGCTTCTCTCTTCCCATCGTTCGATCACCACCAGGATCACCACTTGCCTGTGACAGGGCTGGACGGCCCGAGACACCCTGTTGGTGTCGGCGCCCCATCTCTCGGCTACTTACGTGGCCCCGGATCGCATCAGCTCGGCTTGGGAAGCTGACACTCTACCGCTGAGTTAACCCCGCAAACGAGGCCAGAGGATGGTCGGGCGGCCCGCGGTTGTCAAGCCACGCGGCGGTCAGCGCAGCGTCAGGCGGTACACGCCGTCCGGGCCGCCGATCCAGACGTCGGCGCCGGCGACGGCGATGCCGTCGAGGTCGGTCTGGTCCTCCGCGAGGGGCTGCTGGCCGCCGCCGGTGAGGCGGACGCGGTGGGCGCTCGAGAACATGTCGCCCCAGGTCCAGTAGACCCAGCCGGCGGAAATCGCGACGTCCTCGTAGCCGTAGCCGCGGCGCGCGAGGACCTTCACGGCGCCGCCGGCGGCCGGGACCGTGGCGACGGTCGCCTCGCGGTCGCTCGACGAGTCGCCAGCGGTCACCCAGGCGACGGCGCCGTCGGCGACGGCGAGGGCGACAGGGCCGACCTGGTCGGTCGCGAGCACGGTGACGGACGCGCCGGTGGCGTCGGCGCGGACGACGCGGCCGCCGGCGGCGTCGGTCCAGTAGATCGACGCGCCGTCGGTGGCGAGGTCGGTGACGGCGCCGGCGTCGGCGACGAGCACGGCGGGCTCGTCGCCCGCGCCGGGGACGACGCGGACGATCGCGCCGTCGACGCCGACGATCGCGGCGCCGTCGACGACGGTGAGCGCGCTCGGGTGATCGAGCGGGGCGACGACCTCGGGCGCGCCGGGCGAGGCGCCGGCGCTGGCGCGGTGGACGCCGTCCTCGGTGAGCCACCACACGTGGCCGGCGCCGAGCGCGACGTGGAGCGGATCGTTCAGGTCGGCGGCGACCACGACGACGTCGCGGCCGTCGGGCGAGACGCGGAGGATCGCGCCGTCGTGGTAGGCGAGCGGGTCACCGGCGGCGACGGCGTAGACGCCGGTGGCGTCCACGGCGACGGCGTCGACGTCCGCGGCCGGCGCGACGCGCGCGAGGGTGGCGCGGACGGGCGACGGGCACGCGGCGAGCGAGAGGGACAGCAGGGCGAGCATCGGGGCGAGGCGGCGGGGCACGGTGGCTAGACAGTGCCCCAGGCCGCGGGTTTCATGTAGGGATTTCGGTGGGTTGGAGTGCGACACGTGGGCGCCTTGACCGTCGGTCATTTGGTGGCAAGTTGCGCCCGCCGTAACCCCTGGGAGCCTGCCATGACCCTTCGCCTCGTTGCCCTGTCCACCCTCCTGTTCGCCGCCGCGTGCGGCGACGATGGCACCTTCATCGACGCCGCGCCGCAGCCGGTCGACAGCGCCACGATCGACTCGACCTCGCCGTTCGACGCGCCGCCGGCCGACGCGGCGGTCGACGCGGACACGACCGTGCCCGACGCCGCGATCACGCCCGACGCGGTCGCGGTCGACGCCACGACGCCGGACGCGACCACGCCCGACGCGACCACGCCCGACGCGACCACGCCCGATGCAACCACGCCCGATGCGTTCGTGCCGCCGGACGCGGACCTCAGCGCCGACGCGGGCACCACGCCCGACGCGAGCGTCGCCATGGGCCACCTGCTGCTCACCGAGGTCACCGTCGCCGGCGGCGGCGAGTTCATCGAGATCTACAACCCGACGGGCCAGACGGTCGATCTCCGCAACTACTACCTCTCCGATCACCAGACGTACTTCCAGTACCCGGCGCACGTCGCGGGCAACGTCGCGCTCACGTTCGACAACAGCGACTTCCTCGCGCGGTTCCCGGTGGGCGCGTCGATCGCGCCGGGCGCGTCGATCACCGTCGCCACCGACGCGACCCTGTTCGAGACCGCGTACACCGCGGTCCCGACGTACACGGTCCAGGAGCTCGGCAACTCGGTCGCGATGGAGCTGCTGCTCACCGGCACGACGAGCCCGAACCCGGGCTTCACCAACGCCGGCGAGATGGTCGTGCTGTTCTACTGGGACGGCGCCACCGACCTCGTCAGCGACGTCGACATCATGATCGCGGGCAACGCGCCGACGGCCGCGAACACGCTCACGATGAAGACCGCCGTCGATGGCCCCGACGCGGACACGCTCCAGACCGCCTACGCGGTCGACGCGCTGACCATCGGCGACACCGCCTCGGACGCTGGTAGCGGCTTCAGCAACAAGCGCATCCTGGTCGAGACCGGCAACGAGACCCAGGACGGCACCGGCAACGGCATCACCGGCGACGACGAGACGTCCGAGGCGATCCGCACCACGTGGGATTCCACGTTCACCGCGCCGACGCCCGGCGCCACGCCGTTCGCGGGCTGACCCGCTTCCCCGCGGCGGCCCTCCCGGCGATCATCGCCGGGATGGCCACGCAACGTCTGGGGGCCGACATCCGCGTCGGCGGGTTCGGCATGCTGCTCGACGGGGCGTCGAAGCGGCTCGACTTCCCGCGCGGCGAGATCGACACGCTGCGTGGGCAGGCGGGTCCGGTCGCGTACGGCGCGAAGGAGATCGTCCTCGACGGGCTGTACACGCTGCTGGGGCGGACGCACTGGGCGGCGGACGCGGGCTCGGCCGGCGGGCTGTTCCTGCGCGCCGACGATGGCTCGATCGAGCTCGACGTCGATCGCATCGAGGTGACGCGCGGCGTGCAGATCACGCGCGCGGCGGAGGGCGGCGTCGAGCTGATCGCGTCGCACGCCTCGCTCAACGACGCCAAGCTCATCATCCCCGACCTGAGCAAGCTGCGCGGCAAGCGCGCCACCGAGGTCGCCGCGGACGTGATCCGCAAGGCGGCCGACGTGCCGCTGCGCCAGGAGAAGCTGCGGTTCCTCGACACGCTGAGCGGCGAGATCAGCCTCACCATCAAGGTCGTGCTCGACCTGCCGGTGGTCGGCACGCGCACGCTCGACCAGGCGCTCAAGATCCCGATCAAGGCGGGCGCGCTCGACTACGCGGCGCTCGAGCGGAGCCTCGACTGGCTCGAGGGAACGTTCCTCGACCTCGGCGTCAAGAACGATCGCCTCGTGCTGTCGTGGGGCGTCCCGATCCTGGTCAAGGACCGCGAGCTGGTGTCGTTCACGCTCGGCGACGACGCGAAGACGCTGGCGGCGTTCCAGCGGGTCCCGCTGCGGGCGCTCGCCGACTTCCGCGTGCCCGGCGGCGGCAGCGGCGGGGACGCGAGCGCCCCGCCGAAGAAGAAGTCGGCCCTGCGCGCCCTCAAGATCCACGACCTCAAGGTCAGCCTGTCGATGGCCGCGCCGCAGAGCGTCGAGATCGGCGGCGGGGCGATCCTGTTCGGCGGCGAGGACGCGCCCGGCATCCTCGGCCTGGAGATCGGCGGCGACCTGGTCCACCCGCCGACCCCGGAGGCCGGGGGCAACGGCCGGATGCGCGGCGCGCTCGGGCTGCTCGACGTGACCGCCAAGGACCTCAAGCTGGGCCCGATGACCGTCACCTGCGACCGGCTGCACCTCGCCGCGATCGAGAGCATCGACGTCGCGTTCGACGGGTTCAAGCCGACCGGTCTGACCGCGTCGATCCACCGGATCACGGCGACCAACCTGTCGCTCCGGCTCGCCTGATCACCGCTGCCTGGGGCTCTCGGTGGGGTGTCCGGGTGTGATCGATCAGGGGCACTGATCGGCCGTGGACGACGACTGTCCGGAAGCGATCACCGGACATCGCAGGCAACTGTGCGACAAACCGTGGTTGTGCGGTCGGCACGGCACGTGAACAAAGGTGGCTCATGCTGCACGCCACCCCCCTTCCCTCCCCCACCCCCCTGGACAACCCGATCGACCTGCTGTTCTCGGTGCTCGAGCACTCCGAGACCGGGCTGGCGGTGATCGACCCCGCCGATCGCGCCATCTACATGAACTCGAGCGCGCGGTCGATGCTCGAGAGCCCGCTGGGGCTGGTGCCGAGCTGGCTGATCGAGACGCTGCCGCGGCTGCGCGCCCAGCTCGACCGCGCCGGCCAGGTCGTCGACCGCGTCGGCCACGAGGGCGTGACGTTGCGCGTCAGGGCCCGGCCGCTGCCCCGCCCCGGCGTCATGCTGATCGAGCTTCACGTCTCCGGCGCGACCACCGGCGGGCGCGAGGTGGCCGAGCAGCTGTCGCGCAGCCTGGGGCTGACGATCACCGACGCGCGCCTGCTCGCGATGCTGTGGCAGGGGCTGTCCAACGACGAGATCGCGACCCAGCTCGCGGTCCGCACCGGGACGATCAAGTCCCGGCTGTTCCGGCTGTACCAGCGGCTCGGCGTGAAGAAGCGGCCGGCGGCGGTGCTGCGGGCGGCCGAGGTCCTCGCCGCCTGATCTATGCTGCGGCGCGATGGCCGCCGACGCTGACCCCGACGAGCTCGCCCGCGAGCTGATGGCCGCTGGCCGGGACCTCGCCGCGTCCGAGCCGCGCACCCAGGCGGAGCACGACGCGATCGACGTGGCGATGCGGCAGTTCAAGCACCTCGTCGAGGTGCTCGGCGCGCGCGGCGTGCTCAAGCCGAACGACCTGCGGCTGCTCAAGAAGATCAGCTCCCCGGGCCCGCGCGTGCAGCTCAGCACGGTGACGGACAAGCACTCGGTCACCGGCATCGACGTCGACTGCGAGTCGCTCGTGCACCTGTGCAAGGCGCGGTGCTGCAGCTTCAAGGTGATCCTGTCCGAGGAGGACGTGGTCGAGGGCCGGCTCCAGTGGAAGCTGCACGAGCCGTACGTGCTCGAGCGTCGCGCCGACGGCTACTGCACGCACCTCGACGGCGACGGCGGCTGCACCTGCTACGGCGCGCGGCCGGCGACCTGCCGCTCGTACGACTGCCGCGGCGACCGCCGCGTGTGGCTCGACTTCGACGCGCGCCGCCCGGCGCCGCTGCCCGACTGGCTGCAGCACGCGCGCGCCGCCACGCGCCACGATCCGGACGCGCGCCGCCCGGGCGACGTCGCCGACGAGCCCGAGGCGTAGCGTCGCGCGGCCGGCCTGGCTACAGGTCGTCCTGCAGCAGGCTGTCGATCGCGAGGTCCGCGCTGTCCTCGCCGGGCCCGCGCCGCGCGGTGCTGCCGCCGCCGCGCAGCGCGGCGACGCGATCACCGACGTCGAGGAACCCGGCGTCCTTCTTGAGCACGTTCTCGAAGTAGTAGAGCGCCTCGCGCGCGTCGCCCATCGCCTCGTACGTCACGCCGATCTCGTAGGTGAGGCTGAGGCGCTCGCGATCCGTGCACTGGCGCGCGTGGAGCGCCGCCTTGAACGACTGCACGGCCTCGGACAGGTTGCCCGCGTCGCGCTTGCACAGGCCGATCATCAGGCGGCACTGGACCTCGCGCGTCGGGTTCGCCATCACCTTCTCGAACGCCTTCACCGCCTCGTCCCACAGCCCCATCTCCTTGTAGGCGAGGCCGAGGTCGTAGTGCGTCTCGGCGTCGCCCTCGTCGACCGGGCGCTCGAGCATCACCGCCGGCTTCGCGGCGGCCTTGCGCTTCGCCGCCGGCGCCGGCGCCGGCGCCTCGTCGTCGAGCACCTCGTCGAGCTCGTGGATCCCCGATGGCTCGAGCTCGGCGTCGATCTCCTCGAGCTCGTCGACGTCGATGTTCTGGGTGCCGCCCTCCGCCGCGACGACGTCCTCGTCGTCATCGTACGGGCCCTGGCCCTCGGCCTCGGCCGCCACCTCGTGCGCCTCGGCCTCCTCCTCGATCGCGCCGTCGTCGACCTCGGCGACCGACGGCCCGCGCGCGAAGCCCTCCGCGACGTAGCCGCCGACCTGCGCCTCGACGTCGCGCAGCTTCGCGGACACCAGCGGGTGGCCCGGGTGGCGCGCGAGCAGGCTGCGCAGCAGGTCCGCCGCCTCGACCATCATGTCCTGCGAGACGTAGAAGTCGACCTCGTCGAGATCGTCCTCGAGCGAGCTCGCCGGGCGCTCGTCGAGCTCCTCGGCAGCATGCCCGGCGTTGACCTCCGCGTCGTAGACTGCGGCGGCGGTGCCGTCGTCGAGCGCGCTGGCGCCGAGATCGTACGCGCCGGGATCGTACGCGGCGTCGACCGTCGCGCCGCTGTACGCGGCAGCCTCGGCCGGCGACGGGTACGCGGCGGCCGCCGCGAGCTCGGCGGCGGCGATCGCGTCGTCGTCGGGGTGCTGCTCGAACGTGTCGAAGCCGTGGCCGGCGTCGAGCTCGGCCTCGGCGGCGTAGCCGGCGTCGTACGCGGCCGCGAGCTCGGCCTGCGCGCCGATGTCGACGGTCTGGCTCGGATCGCCGACGTGGAGCCCACCGGTCGCGTCGTGGACGTAGGCGGGCGCGTCGTACGCGGGATCGGCCGCGGGATCGTCATACGCCGGCTCGGCCTCGTAATGGCCCAGGCCGAGCTCGTCGTCGAACGACTCGGCCGGCGCCGCGCCGAGGTCGGCCGCGGACGGCGCCTTGTACGGGTAGGCCCCGGCGCGCGCCGGGCGATCGGCGTCGAACGCCGCGGCCGCGGCCGGATCGAACGTCGGCGGCGAGTCGCCGCCCTGCCCGCCGTACGAGCCGGCGCCGCCGCGGAGCTGGGCGTCGAACGCGCGCGCCGCGTCGGCGTCGAACGGCAGCTCCTCGCCGTCGTCGGGGATGTCGGTGACGAGATCGAGCGCGTGGGGCGACGCCTCGAGCTGGCCGTCCTCGACCTCGAGCTCGCCCGGCGGCTCCGGCACCAGCGCGACGCCGCTCAGCTCGGCGGCGACCTCCTCGTCGATGTCCGCGCCGAGCGAGTCGTCGAGCTGCTCGTCGAGCACGTCGTCGAGCGAGCGGTGCGCCTGCTGCCACACCGGCCGCACCGGCGGCGGCAACTCGACGACGCCGTCCTCGAACTCGAGCGCGCGCGGCGCGCTCGACATCGCGGCGAGCGCCTCGACCTCGCTCGCGGCGATCTGCCGCGTCGACTCCTGCGGGGACAGCCCGCCGGGACGCGCCGGCACCGGCCCGCGCGGCGCGCCGCCGGGCGGGCTGCCCTGGGCGCTGGCGCTGCCGAAGATCGCCGGGTCGATGCCGTCGAACGAGTCGGCGCGGGCGACGCCGACGTCGCGCCGGCTCGAGTCGCCGAAGTCGATGCCATCGAAGTCGAGGTCGTCGTCGATCGGCGCGACGGCGCCGGCGCGCGGGTCTGGCGCGTCCGAACCCCGGACGGTGGGGCGCGCGCCGCCGCTCGCCGACAGGTCGAGCTTGAACCGGCGCGCGAGATCGAACGCGGCGCGGTGGGCGCCGTCGATCGCGACGACCTCCCTGAGGTACTGCTCGGCGCGGTCCGGATCGCCGGGCGCGGTCGCCTCGGCGAGCTTCATCAGCTCGACGATCGCCTCGTGCTCGCGGCCCTGCGACACGAGCACGTCCTTGAGCCGCTCGCGCGCCTCGAGGTTCTCCGGGTCGAGCGCGAACACCCGGCGCAGGTGGTCGATCGCCTTCTGGTGGAGGCCGTACTTGATGTAGACGTCGGTCTCCGTGAGGATCTTGGCGATCTCGTCGGCGTGCTCCTCGCCCGCCGACGACGCGCCCCGCGCGAAGTCCGGCCCGTCGAGCTCCGCCGAGAAGTCCTCCGCCGGCTCCTCGTACTCGGGCAGCGCGAAGTCGCCGGCCTCGACCAGCGGCATCGAGCCCGTCATCCGCTGCTCGACCGGCGGCGCCAGCGCGGCGACCTCGCTCGTGAAGTTGAGGCGCGCGTTGCGCGCGGCCATCCCGCCGGTACCGCTGGCGACCGGCGGCGGCGGCACGGGCGGCGGCGCGGGCGTCGACACGGCCTTGAACCGGTCGCCGCTCGGCGCCCTGGCCTTGTCGCCGAGGTACGCGAGCGCGTCCGGATCGTTCGGCACGAACTGGAGGATCTTGCGGTGGACCTCCTCGGCCTTGTCGCGCTGCTTGTTCTCGTCGAACACGCGCGCGAGCTCCTTGAGCACCGACACGGTCTTCGACTTCTGGTCCAGCGCCTGGAACGCCTGCGCCAGCAGCGCCAGCGTCTCGACGTCGCGCGGGTCCGCCTTGAAGCACGTCTGCAGCTTCTGGAGTGCGCGGCGCGGATCGTTGCGACGCAGGTACAGCACCGCGAGCTCGCGGTTGAGCGGGAGGTTGTCGGCCTTGTGGAACAGCAGGCGCTCGGCGACCTTGAGGAAGTCGTCGACGCGGCTCTGCTTGCGGAGCTGATCGCACGCAACGGTGAACTCGACCACCGCCTCGGCGTTCATGCCCTCCTTCGAGTACAGCTCGGCGAGCTTGATCCGCGTCGCGATGTTCTCGGGATCGAGGTCGACGAGCTGGCGGACCGTGGCGAGCGCCTCCTTGGTCTTGCCCTCGCGGTGGAAGTGCGCCGCGACCGACTCGAAGTGCTGCATCGCATCGGTCATCAGCCCGAGCTGGCGATAGAGCTCGGCCAGCTTGAGGTTCACCTCGACCAGGCGCGGATCGATCTTGAGGATCTGCTTGTAGACCGCGACCGCCTTGAGGAAGAACCCCTGGTCCTGGTAGAAGCGCGCGACCTTGAGGTAGGTCTCCGCGGCCTCCTGCTTGGAGCCCTTCTTCGCGTAGAGGTCGCCGACCTTGAGCCAGACGCGGACGTCCTGCGGATCCTCCTTCACGACGCGGAGGTACTCCTTGATCGCCTTGTCGATCTGGCCCTTGTCGACGAACTTACGCGCAGCCTCCATGACCTTTTCTTTGTTGAAGGCCACGGGTTGCTAGTACCTCCTCATGAGCTGAGCGTCATCGCATATGTATGCGACACGGCTCGACTCTTTAAGGGTACGTGCCGCGGGTCGGACGGGTCAAGGTTTGGTTTTCACCATTCCTTGAGAATTACAGGCGAGTCGGGTCGGTCCCGAGCCCGACGGGATCCGCCACCGGGCGGGGATCAACCGGGCGTCGCGCCACCGGGCGGGGATCAGCCCGGCGTCGCCGGCGCGGCCCCCGCCGCGCGCTCGGCGAGCATGCGGGCCACGAACCCGGTGTCGAAGTCGCCTGCGGAGAACTCGGGGTGGGCGAGGATCCGCCGCAGAAACGGGATGTTGGTCCGGATGCCCTCGATCACGAGCTCGTCGAGGCAGCGCTGGGCCCGCGCCAGGGCGCGCTCGCGGGTGTCGTCGTGGACGATGATCTTCGCGATCAGCGAGTCGTAGTTGGGCGGGATCCGGTAGCCCTCGTAGATGTGGGTGTCCAGGCGCACGCCGAACCCACCCGGCAGGTGGAGCGCGGTGATCTTGCCCGGCCACGGCGCGAAGCTCTCGGGATCCTCGGCGTTGATCCGCATCTCGATCGCGTGGCCGCGCGGCTTGATCGGCGCGGTGAACGACAGCTGCTCGCCCATCGCGATCCGCAGCTGCTCGCGGACGATGTCCACGCCGGTGACCAGCTCGGTCACCGGGTGCTCGACCTGCAGCCGCGTGTTCATCTCCATGAAGTAGAAGCGGCCGTGCTGGTCGAGCAGGAACTCGAGCGTGCCGACGTTGTGGTAGCCGATCGCCGAGATCGCGGCGACCGCGGCCTTGAACAGCTCGGCCCGCGTCGCCTCGGGCAGCGCGACCGACGGGGCCTCCTCGATCACCTTCTGGTGACGGCGCTGGATCGAGCACTCGCGCTCGCCGAGGTGGGCGTAGTTGCCGTGCTTGTCCGCGGCGACCTGGATCTCGATGTGGCGCGGCCGCTCGCAGTACCGCTCCATGTACATGTCGGGGTTGCCGAACGCGGCGAGCGCCTCGCTCGAGCCCGTCTTCCAGTCGTTCACGAGGCGCTTGCGGTCGAAGATGATCTTCATGCCGCGACCGCCGCCGCCAGCGGCCGCCTTGAGGATCACCGGCAGGCCGATGCGCTCGGCGTGGGTCTCGAGCTCGTCCTCGGTGGTGATCGTGCCGGTGCCGGGGAGGATCGGCACGCCGGCCGCGGTCATCGCGGCGCGCGCGCGGATCTTGTCGCCCATCAGCCGCATCGCCTCGGGCGGCGGGCCGATCCACGTCAGGTGGCACTTGAGGCACACCTCGGCGAACTCGGCGTCCTCGGCGAGGAACCCGTAGCCCGGGTGCACCGCGTCGGCGCCGGTGACCTCGGCCGCGCTGATGATCGACGGGATGTTGAGGTAGCTCTGCCGCCCCGGCGGCGGCCCGATGCACACCGCCTGATCGGCGAACTTCACGTGCAGCGCGTCGGCGTCCGCGGTCGAGTAGACCGCGACCGACTTGATGCCCATCTCGCGGCACGCGCGGATCACCCGCAGCGCGATCTCCCCGCGGTTCGCGACCAGGACCTTCTTGATCATGACGTGTACCGGAACCGTCCCGTGGCGGTGCGAATCACGCGCGGATGCGGAACAGCGGCTGGCCGTACTCGACCGTCGCGCCGTCCTCGACCAGGATCGCGACGACCGTCCCGCTGACGTCCGCCTCGATCTCGTTCATCAGCTTCATCGCCTCGACGATGCACAGCACCGCGCCCTTGTCGACCTTCTCGCCGGTCTGGACGTAGGGCGGCGAGTCCGGGTTGGGCCGGCGGTAGAACGTGCCGACGAACGGCGAGGTGACGACGTGCGCGCCGTCGTCGACGGCGGCCGCGGCGGGCGCGGCGGCCGCGCCACCCGCGACCGGGGCGGCGACCGGCGCCGCGACGAGGGGTGCGGCGACCGGCGAGGCGATCGGCGCGATCTGGTGGACGACGGGCGCGGCGACGGCCATGCCGCGGCGCAGCGTGATCGTCGCGTCGGGCAGGTCGACGATCAGCTCGCCGAGGTTGTGATCGGCGACGACCTCGGCCAGGCCGCGCACGGTGGCGACGATGTCCGACGACGACGACGACGAGGGAGACTGGTCAACGGCCTTTCGGCTCTTCCGACCCGGTGCCATGGCGGGCCGAACCTTCCACGATCGCCAGGGCGGCGTCCAGCCCGAGCGAGTAACTTCGTGCGCCGAAACCCGCGATCTGTCCGACGCAGCGCGCCGCGATGACCGAGTGGTGACGGAACGCCTCGCGCGCGTGGATGTTGCTGAGGTGGACCTCGATCGTCGGTAGCGCGACCGCCTCGATCGCGTCACGGAGCGCGTAGCTGGTGTGCGTCAACGCGCCCGCGTTGATCACGATCGCGTCGACGCGATCCTGCGCGCCCTGGATCGCGTCGACCAGCACGCCCTCGTGGTTCGACTGCAGCGTCTCGACCTCGGCGCCGCGCGCGGCCCCGCGGGCCTTCAGCTCGGCGTCGATCTCGGCCAGCGTCGTCGTGCCGTAGATGTGCGGCTCGCGCCGCCCGAGGAGGTTGAGGTTGGGGCCGTGGATCACCAGGATCCGGATCGGCCGGGCGGTCACAGCTGCTCGGTCAGCTTCGGCGCGGCGAGCCGCATCAGGAACCGCGCCTTGCCGAAGTTGCCCTCGGGCGCGAGCGCGACCGCGAGGAAGTAACGGCTGTCGAGCATGCGGATCACCAGCAGCAGCCGCTCGGCCTTGACGGACAGCTCCTCGCAGGTCCCGACCTGGAGGGCGTCCGCCGCCTTGCGCACCTGGCCGAGGATGAAGCTGAACTCCATCCCGATCGTGCTGATGTCGAGCCGCTCGGCCTGCCGCATGTACGCCTCGACGGGGATGCCGTCGAGGCCCATGACGACGCCGCCGATCCCGCCATCGACGTGATCGACCACCTTCTTGAGGATCTCAGTGAACAAGGGCCACCTTGGGTTGGACGAGCGTTTATATCACTCGGACGGGGGCACCGCGGGACACAGCAGGCCGGTCGGCGCCTGACAGCAGTCGACGTAGCCGTCCTGCAGCGGGTTGCACGCGCCGCCGGTGCGCGGCGTGAAGCTGTTGGGCAGCGCCGCGCACTGGCCGTTGTCGACGAGCAGGCAGCCGTTGCACACCTCGACCGGGTAGCGGTAGGTCTGGCTCTCGAACCCCGAGCCACCCATCTCGCCATAGATGCGGATGTTGGCGAGGACGACGGTGCTGTCGCCCGCGGCGAGCCCCATCCGGTCGAACAGCTGGCGCGGGATGATCTCGAACCCCAGCGACACGGTCCCGCCGGCGCCGAC
Source organism: Myxococcales bacterium (assembly GCA_011526095.1). Taxonomy (GTDB): domain Bacteria; phylum Myxococcota_A; class Polyangia; order Haliangiales; family Haliangiaceae; genus WYBA01. The sequence goes on from WYBA01000459.1 coordinate 37,425, forward strand.
GACGGCCGCGAGCGGCACGTCGAAGCGGGTGAGCCCCTCGTCCCGGAGCTCGGCCTCCTCGCTGTCCGAGAACAGGTCCGGATCGCCGAACGACAGATCGACGAGCGCGCCCTCGATGAACGCCAGGCGACGCGTCTCGTCGGCCTCGGTCTGCGCTTCCGAGAAGTTACGGATCACCGGCGTGAGCAGGTACCCCTGGTCGGAGCTGGTGTCGATGATCCCCGACGGGAAGAACGCCGACTCCACGCTCGACGGGATCGTGCAGTCCGAGTTCGGGGCGTTGTTCTGGATGATGATGACCTCGCGATCGCCGTCGCCGACGCACGCGGCGACCGGCAGGGCGAGCAAGGGAACGAGCACACGGAGCTGCGTCATGGCGTCCTCCACCGAAAGGGTATCAAAGCGGTTCCGCCGATCGCAAAATTCTGCGCAGCTCGGCCACCTCGACGTCGACCACCGCACATCGGCCGACGTCGCGCACCGCGACGAAGCCGAGGCGCGTGCCGGCGCGCTTCTTGTCCACGGCGATCGCGGCGAGCACGTCGTCGCGCAGCCACGGGTCGACCGCCGCGTCGAGCCCGGTCGCGGTCAGCGCCGCGGCCACCCGGCCCTCCATCGTCGGCTCGCACAGCCCGAGCGCCGCCGACACCCGGGCCGCGGCGACCAGGCCGAGCGCGACGCACTCGCCGTGTAGCCGCGACCACCCGGCCGCGCTCTCGATCGCGTGGCCGACGGTGTGCCCGAGGTTGAGCAGCGCGCGCTCGCCCCGGGTCTCGCGCTCGTCGCGCCCGACGATCCACGCCTTGTACGCGGCGGCGCGGCGGATCACCGCGCCGAGCACGCCCGGATCCGCCGGCGCGTCGCCGCGGCCCCACGCCGCGAGCGCCTCGACCGCGGTCCACGTGCCCTCGCCGTCGAGCAGCGCGTACTTCCACAGCTCGCCGAACGCGGCCCGGCGCTCGCGCGCCGGCAGCGTGTCGAGCCACGGCAGGTGGGCCAGCACCGCGCGCGGCTGCCAGAACGCGCCGATCAGGTTCTTGGCCACGCCGAGGTCGACGCCGGTCTTGCCGCCGATCGCCGAGTCGGTCATCGCGACCAGCGTCGTCGGGAGCTGGATCACCGGGACGCCGCGGAACAGGCTGGCCGCGACGTAGCCGGCGAGATCGCCGACGACGCCGCCGCCGAGCGCGACGACGGCGCTGCGGCGATCGAGGCCGGCGTCGACGAGGGCGTGGCAGACGCGCTCGAACGTGGCGAGCGTCTTGGAGGCCTCGCCGGCGGGGATCGCGACGAGCGTGGCGTCGAGGCCGGCGCCGCGCAGCGCCGCCAGCGTCGCGTCACCCCACAGCGGCGCGACGTGGCTGTCGGTGACGACGGCGACGCGGGTCGTCCCCGGCGGCAGGTGGCGCGCGACAGCGGCGCCGTCGAGCGGACCGTCGTCGACGACGACCGGGTAGGTGCGCTCGCCGAGCGCGAGCAGGCAGGCGCCGGCGCGCGCGGCGCCGAGCCGCTCGGCGGCCGCGACGACCGCGAGCACGCGCGCCGCGACCTCGTGCGCGTCGGCGTCGTCGGTGGCGACGCCGGCGTGGGCGCGGCGGTACGCCGGGGCGCGCCGCGCCATCAGCTCGCGCACCGCGTCGTCGTCGCGCTCGAGCAGCGGCCGGCGCGGGCCTTTGGCGGCGCGGGCGCGCGTCGTCGCGACGTCCGCGGTCAGCGCGACGACCACGCCGGCAGCGCGCATCCGCTCGAGGTTGTCGCCCCACGTCGCCGCGCCGCCGCCGGTCGCGACGACGACCCGCGGGTCCCGCGCGGCGTCGTCGATCACCTGCGCGAGCGCGGCTGCCTCGGCGACGCGGAACGCCGCCTCGTCGCGGACGACGAGCTCGGGCACCGGCGCGCGCTCCCGCGCCTCGATCACGTCGTCGAGATCGACGAACCGCCGGCCCGACGCGTCCGCGACGCGTCGACCGACGGTCGACTTGCCCGTGGCCATGAAGCCGATCAGGAACAGCGGCGCGGGCGCGGTCATGGGGGCGGATCGTGGCCGATCGCGGCCGCGAGAGGGGCCTTCACTCGCAGCGCAGGAACGCCTTGTTCGTGATCTTCGGCGTGATGAAGATCAGCAGCTCGGTGCGGTCGTCGTTCTCCGCGCGGTTCTTGAACAGCCAGCCGATCACCGGCAGGTCGCCGAAGAACGGCACCTTGCTGTAGGACAGACCGGTGTTGCGCGTCGTGATCCCGCCCATGACCGTGGTCTCGCCGTCGGCGACGAGGATCCGGGTCTTGGCCTCCTTGCGCAGGATCGTGGGGTCACCGCGCGCGCCGGTGTTCACGAAGTCGGGCTCGTTCTTGGTGACCTCGACGTTCATCGCGATCGAGCAGTCGCGCTGCGACACGTAGGGCGTGACCTTGAGCAGCAGGTTCGCGTCCTGGAACTGCGTCTGGGTGCCCTGGGCCGACACGACCGAGATCGGGATCGACACGCCCTGGCTGATCTCGGCCTCGGTGTTGTTGAGCACGGTGATCTTCGGCGACGAGATGATGCGGACCGAGCCCGCGTCCTCGAGCGCCGACAGCCGGAGCGCGAGGTTGAAGTTGCCGCCGACCGAGCCGAGCGACAGGCCGATCGCGCCACCTGACCCGGTGCCGACGGCGGCGGGCAGGTTGACCGCGAAGTCCGACGGGGCCGCGACGCCGCCGGTCGGCGTCTGGCGATCCTCGGCGCCGCCGGCGACGCCGATGCTGTTGGGGAAGATCAGCCCGGTGGCGTTGCCGCCCTCCTGGCTGGCCGAGGCGCGACCGCCCCACTGGATGCCGATCTCGCGCTGGTAGGTCGAGCGCGCCTCGACGATGCGCGCCTCGATCATGATCTGCGGCGTCTGGGTGTCGAGCCGCGCCGCGAGGTCGATGATGCGGCGGCGGTGGGCGCGGATGTCGTTGACGATGAGCGAGTTGGTGCGCTCGTCGACCTCGATCTTGCCCTTGGGCGACAGCAGCGCCTCGAGCTTGGGCTGCGCGTCCTTGGCGCTGGCGTAGTTGAGCGTGAACACCTCCGCCTCGGGCGCCTCGGACTGGACGGCCGCGCGGATCCGCTCGGCCTCGGCCTGGTCCTCGGCGTCGAGCTGCTTGCGGGGCGCGACGCGGTAGAGCGTGCCCTCCTTGCGGTACCACAGGCCCTTCGACGACAGGATCACCTCGAGCGCCTGGTCCCACGGCACCTTCTTGAGCCGCACCGTCACCGTCGCCTTGATGTCGTCGGGGACGATGATCGAGACGCGGCCGATGTTGGCGAGGAACCGCAGCAGGTTGTGGATGTCGGCGTTGTTGACGTCGAGATCGATCGTCGGGCCGCGGTAGGTCTTGCGCTTGCTCGACACCTGCGCGACCGACTTCTGGGTCACCGGCTGCGACGCGGTGCCGTAGCTGCCGACGACCGGCGCCGGGATGTTCTGCGGCTGCTTGGACTTCTTGGCCTTGGTGCCCGCCTGCGCGACCGCGGGGGCCGCGAACGTCCAGCGCAGGTCGTTGCCGACCCGCTCGAGCCGCGGCGACGCCCCGTCCGCGCCCGCGGCGAGCTCGACGACGACGCGGATCTGGTCGGCGCGCTTGGGGTCGCGGAACGACGACACCGAGCGCACCGCGCCCTCGAACCGGGTGGTGTCGAGCTTGCGCTGCAGCTTGTCCGGCAGCGACGCGCCCGCGATCACCAGCTCGGCGCGGTCGGCGCTGGCGTGGACCATCTCGGCATCGGCGTGGCCGGACAGCTCGATCACGACGCGCGCGGCGTCGCCGTCCTGCTGGAACGCGACGTCGCGGACGGTCGGCGTGACCGGCGCGGCCTTGGTCTTCTTCGCGGCGCGCGCGGGCGGCGCGTCCTCGGGGATGGCCGGCGCGGGCTCGACCTTGCGCTTCGCCGGCGCCGCGGCCTTCGCCGGCGCCTCGGCCTTCGCCGGCTCCGCCTTGGCGGTCCGCGCCGCCTTCGCCGCGCGCTCGGCGTCGTCGGCGTCCTTGCGCGCCGCGTCCGCCGTCTTGCGCGCGGCCTCGGCGTCGCGCCGCGCGTCCTCGAAGCGCTGGCGCACCACGTGGACGTCGGCGTGGTTCACGAGGCAATGCCCGCGGAGCCGGACGTCGCCGACGCGGTCGGCGAAGGCGTGGCTGTCGAGGAAGTGCCGGTCGGCCTCCTC
>WYBA01000460.1 GCA_011526095.1 Myxococcales bacterium
ATCCCGTTCACCCGGCCGCCCCGGATGTAGTATGCCCGCCCCATGCGACTGTTCCTCGCCTCGTTCGGTACCGTCCTGCTCTCCGCGTCGGCGCTGTCCGGCACCGCGCGCGCCGACGAGGCGACGCCGCCGGCTCCCGACCGCAAGGTGTTCCTGACCGTCGAGCCGACGCCGGAGGATCACGCGATCGCCGCGGCCGAGGCCGTCGCCCACGGCGGCAACCCGGACATCTCGAACATCCTCTACATCAACCGCTGCGCCGGCGGCTGCACCCTGACCAAGGGCACCGTCAACAACGCGATCCAGAACACCAGCTCGATCCCGGACGGGGACGACGGGCTGGAGTTCACGATCCCCGCGTTCGCGCACGGCGACGAGCGGTGGAACGAGCTGATGCAGTGCCTGCGCGATATCTACCTGCCCTACGACGTCGAGGTCACCGACGTCGACCCGGGCAACACGCCGCACCACGAGGCGATCGCCTCGGGCCTGCCCGGCGACCTCGGCCTGCCCAACTCGGTCGGCGGGATCGCGCCGAGCTACTGCGAGCCGCGGAACAACATGATCTCGTTCTCGTTCCTCAACTCCTACAACCCGAACAACGTGCTCGAGATGTGCGCGACGGTCGGGCAGGAGGCGTCGCACTCGTTCGGCATCCGCGACCACCTGTTCGACTGCACCGACCCGATGACGTACCTCGTCGGCTGCGGTCAGAAGTTCTTCCGCAACAAGCAGATGTTCTGCGGCGAGTTCGAGCAGCGCGCGTGCGAGTGCGCCGGCACGCGCCAGAACAGCCACGTCAAGCTGCTGTCGGTGTTCGGCCCGGGCACCCAGCCGATCCCCGCGCCGACGATCTCGATCCAGACGCCGACCGAGGGCGGCACGATCACGAACAACTCGGTGTTCGCCGCCGCGGCCGACGACCCGCGCACGGTCTACCGGGTCGAGCTCTACCTCAACGACTGGCTGTGGGGCGAGTACGTCGAGAGCGACTCGATCACGCCGCCGTGGTCGCCGCCGTCGTCGTACACGGTGCAGGCCGACGGCGACATCCCCGACGGCAACTACGAGGTCCGCATGGTCGCGTACAACGACCTCGGCATCAGCAGCGAGGCGACGGTGAACGTCACCAAGGGCTCGCCGTGCACGACCGCGGACACCTGCCTCGAGGGCCAGCAGTGCGCGGAGGGCAAGTGCTTCTGGGCGGAGCCGTCCGGCGAGGTCGGCGACGCCTGCACCTACGACGAGTTCTGCATCGGCGAGAACACCTACGACGGCACCTGCGTCACCGCCGGCGACCAGTCGATCTGCACCCTGCCCTGCTTCACCGGCCCCAACGACACCTGCCCCGAGGGCTTCGACTGCCTCGCGACCTCCGCCGACGGCACCTCCGGCGTGTGCTGGTTCGCGGCGCCCGAGGAGGACCCGGGCTGCTGCTCGACCGGCGAGACGACCACCGGCACCCTCGCGCTGCAGCTCACGATGGTCGGCCTGGTCGGCGGGCTGATCGTCCGCCGCCGCCGCCGCTGATCGCGGGCGACCGCCTGCTACTATCAGCCGCATGTTGCGTAGCCTCGCCCTGTCGACCGCGGCGCTGTCCGTCGGCGCCGCCGCCCTGCTCGTCGCGCCCGCGCCCGCCGCCGCGGACTCGACCGCCACCAGCTCGATCGCCCAGCTGATGGTGCTCGAGCCCGGCGACCGGAACTACAAGAACTTCCACGGCGCGATCTGGCTCGAGCACGACAAGGCCTCCTACAACTACCGGTGGGGCGGCCTGCAGTGCAAAGGGCGCGAGCTGTCCGACTCGTCGGTGCAGATCCTGTTCGCGTCGTTCAAGAGCGAGTACGCGGTGACGCTCGAGTACGAGGTCGCCGAGCACAAGAGCAAGCAGTACCGGTGCATCACCGGCTTCACGGTCTCGAAGACCTGACGGGCTGATCCCCCTACACCACCGTCTGCAGCGCCGCGCCGATCGTCTCGCGGACGTAGCGCGCCGCCAGCCGCGTCGTCTGGTTGTCGCCGCCGGATGGCTGGCGCACCAGCGGCGCGACCTCGACGAGGTCGCCGCCGCACAGGCCGATCTCCGCGCCGAGCCGGCGGATCAGCTCGACGAGCCAGTCCGGCTCGAGCCCCAGCGGCTCGGGCGTACCGGTGGCGTCGGCGTACGCCTCGTCGGTGCCGTCGATGTCGTTGGAGAAGTAGACCGACTCGGCACGCACCGCGCGCAGGTGGTCGAGGATCGCGTCGAGCGTGCGCGCCGGGTGCGCGCGGCACTCGTGGGCCCAGAACTGGCGGACGCCGAGCGTCGACTCCCAGTGCGCCTGGTCCTTGCCCGAGGCGCGGATGCCGACCTGCACCATCCGCCCGTCGCGCCCGAACTGCTCGTTGGCGTGGAACGACCACGTCGCGAAGCAGTACTTCACGCCGAGGCGCGTCTCGAGCAGGTCGGTGTGGGCGTCGGGCTGGACGATCGCCCAGCGGTCGGTCCGCGCGCGGTGCAGCGCCGCCGCCGCCGGCCACGCGACCGAGTGATCGCCGCCGAGCACGAACACCTTGAGCCGCGGGTTGGCGGCGAGCATCAGGTCGAGCGCGCGCTCGGCGATCGACAGCGGCGACACCGGCAACGTCGCGGCCGCCGCCGGGTCGAGCGTCGGGTAGATCGCGGAGCGGGTCGCGGCGCGCTGCGCGTCGCTCAGCATGTCGTCGTGGAGCAGCTGCGGCACGACGAACACGTCACCCACGTCGATCACGCCGGCCGCGGCGAGCCGCGCGCGCCAGTCGGGCTGCTGCGCGAGCAGCGCCTGGCGGATCGCCTGCGGCGCGAGGTTGGCGCCGCGCACGAACCCGGCGCCGACGTCCGACGGGACGCCCAGGATGACGCCGCGCGCCTCGGGGACGCGCGCGAGCGCCTCGGTCCACCGCGCCCGGACGCCGTCGGCGTCGTCCGCGCCGTACAGCGTGCGCTGCAGCTGCTCCTGCGCGGCGCGCCCGGTCGACACCAGGTAGACGCCGCCGCCCGCCGGGCGAAGCAGCGCGGTCAGCTCGTCGAGCCAGTGCATGGGGCCATGCTCTCACGACCCCGCGCGGTTCAGCACTGACCTGCCGGAGCCGGCGGGCGGAGGCTACTTCTTGGCCTTGTCGCCCTGCGTCGCCTTCGCGAGCAGGTCGCCGAACGTGCCGAGCTTGGCCGACGACGCGACCTGCTTGCGCCCGTGCTCGGCGACGTTGGCCTGCTCCTCGGCCTGGTGGCTCGCCGCCATCGACAGGCCGATGCGGTGCTTCTCCGGGTCGATCTGCAGGATCACCGCCTCGACCTCGTCGCCGGCCTTCACCACCTCCTTGGGGTGGTTGATGCGGCGGCCGGCGCCGAGCTCGCTGATGTGCACCAGCCCCTCGACGCCCGGCGCGATCTCGACGAACGCGCCGAAGTCCTTGAGCTTGGTCACCTTGCCGCGCACCGAGCTGCCGACGACGAGATCCTTGGTGTGCTCGAGCCACGGGTCGGTCTCGAGCGCCTTGAGCGACAGGCTGATCCGCAGCGGCTTCTTCGGGTCCTCGCTCGGCTCGAGCTTGATCACCACGACGGTGACCTCCTGCCCGACCGACACGACGTCCTCGGGGCGGCCGACGCGGCCGAAGCTGAGCTCGCTGACGTGGAGCATGCCCTCGAGCCCGCCGAGGTCGACGAACGCGCCGTACGGCTTGATCGAGGTGATCGTGCCGCGCATGACGAGCCCGAGCTGCAGCTTGGCCTCGTTCTCGGCGCGGTTGGCGGCGCGCTCCTCCTCGAGCACGGCGCGGCGCGACAGCACCAGGTTGCCGCGCGGGCCCGGCTGGTACTGGGTGATGCGGAACGTCAGCGTGCGGCCGACCAGCGGCGACAGGTCCTCGGTGAACCGGATGTCCGCCTGCGACGCGGGCACGAAGCCGCGGACGCCGCCGACGTCGACCGACAGCCCGCCCTTGATCACCTCGGTGACCTTGCCCTCGACCGGCATCGCCAGCTCGAACGCCTGCTGCAGCTCGGCGCGGGCCTCGGGGCCGCGGCCGCCCAGGCGCACCTTGAGGATCAGCGCGCCGCCCTTGTCCTCGACGACGCGGGCGTCGACCTCGTCGCCGACGGCGACGCGGAGCGAGCCGTCCTTGGACAGCACCTGCTCGCGGTCGAGGATGCCCTCGGCCTTGCCGCCGAGGTCGACGAACACGGCGTCCTTGCCGATCGACACCACCTTGCCGCGCACGTGATCCCCGACCTTGGGGCGGCGCTGCTTGCCCTTGGGGGCGGCCTGCTCGCTCGCCGCAAACATCGCCGCGAAGTCGTCGTCGTCACCGGACATGAGGGGCGCATCCTGCGCGATGCGCCGGGCGGGCGCAAGGGTTGACTCCGGCGCTCTCCCGCGGTTTCGTGCCCCCGATGAGCCTGCCCCTGCTCGCCGCGATCGTCCTGGTCGCCCTGGCGCTCGGCTACCGCTTCTACGGCGGCTTCGTCGCCCGCCAGTACGGGCTGGACCCCGGCAAGAAGACCCCCGCCCACCTCCAGGCCGACGGGGTCGACTTCGTCCCGACGAGGCCGTTCTACCTGTTCGGCCAGCACTTCTCGGCGATCGCCGCCGCCGGGCCGATCGTCGGGCCGATCCTGGCCTGCCAGCAGTACGGGTGGCTGCCGTGCATCCTGTGGATCGGCGCCGGCTGCGTCTTCATCGGCGCGGTCCACGACTTCTCGGCGCTGGTCGCCTCGGTCCGCCACGACGCGCGCTCGGTCGCCGAGGTGGTCAAGCGCCACCTCGGGCGCGAGGCGTGGCTGGCGATCCTGGCGTTCATCTGGCTCGCGCTGGTCTACGTCCTCGTCGCGTTCGCCGACATCACGGCGCAGACGTTCGTCACCGGCGACAGCGACACCGCGGCGCTCGGGTTCCGGTTCAACCGCGGCGGCGCGGTCGCGCTCGCCGCCGTCGTCTACCTCGGCCTGGCGATCGTGATGGGCGTCGTCGACCGGCTGTGGAAGCCGCCGCTGTGGCTGTCGACCCTGATCTTCGTGCCGCTCACCGTCGGCGCGATCTGGCTCGGCACCCAGCACTCCACCCTGCTGCTGCTGTCGTGGAAGACGTGGGTCATCCTGATCATGGCCTACTGCTTCCTGGCGTCGCTGTCGCCGATGTGGCTGCTGCTCCAGCCGCGCGGCTACCTCGGCGGGTTCGTCCTCTACGGCACGCTGATCATCGGGACGATCGGGATCTTCTCCGGCCAGTTCGACATCCAGCAGCCGGCGTTCAAGGGCTGGGGCGAGCTGGAGAACCAGAAGGGCGCGACGACGCTGCTGTTCCCGTTCCTGTTCGTGACGATCGCGTGCGGCGCGTGCTCGGGGTTCCACGGCCTGGTGTGCTCGGGCACGACGTCGAAGCAGATCGACGCCGAGCCGCACTGCCACCCGATCGGCTACGGCGCGATGCTGCTCGAGGCGTTCGTCGCGCTGATCGCGCTCGCCACCGTGATGATCGTCGTCCCCGGCGGCGAGTCGGCGCCCGGCGCGATGTACGCCCAGGGCATGGGCCAGTTCCTCGCGCTGATCATCGGCGAGGACAACCTGATGCTCGCGGTGACGTTCGGCGCGATGGCGCTGTCGACGTTCGTGTTCGACACGCTCGACTCCGGCACGCGGCTGGGCCGCTACGTGCTGCAGGAGCTGACCGGCAAGCACCACAGCCGGACCGCCGCGATCGTCGCGACCGCGGTCACCGTCGGCACGCCGCTGGCGTTCCTGCTGACCGCCGAGAAGAACAGCTACCAGAAGTTCTGGTCGCTGTTCGGCACGTCGAACCAGCTGCTCGCGGCGATGACGCTGCTCGCGGTGACGGTGTGGCTGCGCCGCGACGGCAAGCGCGTCTGGTACACGTTCGTGCCGATGCTGGTCGTGCTCGCGGTGACGGTGACGTCGCTGGTGTTCCAGGCGCGCGCGCTGACGAGCGCGAAGGACTGGGTCGGCACCGTCAACGGCGTCGTGTCCCTGATCCTGCTCGCGCTCGCCAGCACGCTGGTGTTCTACGGCGCGCGCGCGGTGCGCCGGCCGGTCGCGGTCTAGCGCCGATCTTGGCGGGGTGGGTCCCGGCGGGCTCCGCCCGACGGGCGGGGCGGCGAGCCCCGTGTGATCGACCCTCACTTCACCGAGAAGTGCACCGTGCGCGACGCGGTCGTGGTGACGATCGTGACGGTGTGCTCGCCGGCGGGCGCGACCAGATCGAACCGGCCCGAGGCGATGTCGTCGCCCGGCTCGACCGCGGCGTACAGCGCCTCGTCGAGGAACACGTTGTAGCGGAGCTGGCCGGTCAGCTCGAGGCCGTCCGCCAGCGGCGAGACGTCGAGGCTGAGGCGCGCGCCGGGCGCGACGAAGTACAGGTCGTCCACGCCCTCGGCGAGGTGCGGGCCGTCGACGGTCGAGCCGAGCACGTCGACCTCGAGCGCGTCGGGCGCGGCGACCTCGATCTCGAGGTAGTCGGCGACGTAGCCGAAGTCGTCGACCGCGAGCAGATCGACGAAGCCGATGCCGGTGCCCTGGATCGTGGCGCTCGGGCCGAACGTGCTGTCCTCGGCGATCACCTCGGCGACGAAGAACGCCGAGGTCTCGACGTGCAGGTCGTCGACGTACTGCCCGTCGACGCCATCGAGCGAGACGTCGATCGTCGCGCCGAGCGCGAGGCGATCGTCGAAGTCGCACCAGGCGCGCCCGCAGTCCTCGGGCGTGAACTCGACGACGCCGTAGGCGCCGGTCTCGACCTCGTTGCACGCGACGAGGCCGGCGAAGGGGAGGGCGAGGAGGAAGGTCGAGGCGAGGCGAGTGGTGAGCTGCATGCCCCCGGATAGAGCAACCGCGGTGCCACGGCGGCTCCCCAGGCGCGACGCGGACTTGCGCGCCGGAACGTCAACGGCCGGCGACACCACACGGTGTGCCGCCGGCCGGGTGTGCGGGGCCGTGCGAGGCGCGCTTACAGCTTGGCGCCGACGCCGATCATCCCGTACGTCACCGACGACTTGTACTCGCCGGCCATGTCGGGGTTGAGGCTGGGCGGCGTCGGGTCGACCGCGCGCGGCTCGGTGGTGCGCGCGGCGTAGAACACCTGGCCGAGCGTGGCGGTCAGCTCGAGCTTGCCGAGCGCCTTGGCCGCGCCGAGCTGGAGGATGACCTTGTTCATGTCGAACAGGCCGGGGTCCATCGTGTCGTCGGGCACGGCGTTCGAGTCGTAGCTGAGGCTGCCCGCGACCTCGAGCGTCGAGTCGATCGCGTAGCCCGCGCCGGCCTTGACGCCGAACGTGTCCTTCCAGTCGCGCGGCAGGTTGACGACGACGCCCGAGCCGCCGCCGTCGACGTCGAGCGAGCCGTCGGGGTTGAACGCGCACTTCGCCGCCTCGTCGGCCGCGTCGACGAGGCACTGGTTCTCGTACGCCTTCCAGTGCTGCCAGTCGGCGGCGAACCTCAGCGTCAGCTGCGGCGACGGGAAGACCTCGGCGGCGACGCGCGCGACGTCGGGCATGCGCTGGTAGAGGATGACGTCCTGCTGGGTCTCGCCCGACGGGAACGTGTTCTCGAGCGAGCCCTCGAGCGACATCTCACCGAACCCCGGCTTGCTCTGGTACGACACGCCGACGCGGACCTGCTTGTTCGGCATCCACGTCGCGCCGAGGCCGAGGCCGAACGTGAGGTCGTCGACCTCGATCAGGCTGCGACCCTCGCCGACGACGTCGTCGGTGCCGGTCGCCTGGCGCGCGCGCACCAGCGAGATCTCGGTCTTGATCGCGTTGAGGCCGATGCCGAACGACACCGTCTTGTTCGGCGACGCCCACGCCGCGCCGAGCGTGAAGTACAGCGACCGCTGCAGGCCCTCGATGTTGGCCCAGCGCTGGACGCCGTCGACGGCGCCCGGGTAGTCCTCGTTGCCCGCGTACGCCTCGTTCTGGTCCCACGCCGCCTGCCCGCCGAACGGCGCGTAGAAGCCGAGCGCGACGGTCACGCCCTTGCCGCCGAGGTCGCTGGCCACGCCGAAGAACGGGCTGGCGATCGCGTTGGCGAGGTGCGCCTCGCCGGCGTTGGCGGCGATGGCGTCATCGGGCGTGCCGGTCCCTGGGTTGTCGATCGCGCCCTCGTCACGGGTGTAGTCGACCGTACGGTAGGCGAACGTGCCCTCGACGTAGATCCGGGTCCCGTCCCCGAGCGCCAACCCCGCGGGATTGTAGTAGATCGAGGTCACGCTATCGGACGCGGCGTGGCCGTGCTCGCCGCCGAAGCGTGCGACCGTGAAGCCACCGGCGTGCGCGACACTCGGCCCGAGGAGGGCGGCTGCGATTACAGCTGAGCTGTATGTACGGTTCATGGGGTTCGTTACGTTTCCTACGGTTAGGTTGACTCAGAACGGCGTCACTGTATTTTTGTGCCCATGCCGAACCGGGTGTCAACGCGTTTCTCCCTCTTCGCAGTCTCCTCCATCGCCGCCCTCGCGCTGGTCGGGTGTGTTGACGCGCGGGGCGCGTACGACGACTTCGGCGACCGGCTCCCGGAGGAGGAGCTGGTCGACATCGACGCGGGCTTCGTCTCGCAGCTGCCGGACGTCTCGGGCGAGTTCTTCCTCGTCGTCCACCCCGCCGGCCTGCCGGAGGACGTGGTCCTGTACTTCCGGGCGACGATGACCTTCACGTCGGTCACCGAGAACACCGGGCTGATCGACATGCAGGCGCAGCCGCTCAACTTCATGGACCGATCGGCCGTCGGCGACGCGTTCCTCGCCAACGAGCGCGAGGTCGGCAACGACGCCGCGTTCACCGCGCCGTTCGTGGGCACGCTGCCGGCGGAGGCGAACCCTGTCACCCAGGCGCCTGCGCCGGTGAACGCGGAGATGCAGGCGATCCTCCGCACCGAGAACTTCATGTGCGGGACGCTGAGCGGCCAGGCTGGCTCGCTGCCGCTCAACGGCACCACCTGGGGCGCGGTGCGGATCACCGGCGACGAGCTGCCGGCGCCGGCGTACAGCTGCGACGACCAGCCGCAGTAACGCCCGGCTGCGACGAGGTCACCGATAGGTGACCAGGTAGATGCCGATCTCGGTATGGGGGACGCAGACCGGCGCGCCCCAGGTGGTCGGTAGCGCGGTCGCCCACGCGGCGTTGAATCGGCAGTACGCATCCGCCTCGGTGGTCGCCATCCGAATCGCCGCCTGGTCGCTGACCTTCAGCGCCAACCAATACGTACCTGGAGCGAGCTGAGTGGTGTCCGGAACGTCGAACTCGCCCAGGCGGATGAGGAACGCCCCCGAGCTCGTGACTAGGTTTCCGGGGCCGGTCGCACCGTTGGAGTAGACCGCCATCTCCACCAACGTGGACCCGGCGTGGGTCGTCATGACGCCCCACCGGTCGAGGGTGACCGGCGTGGTGCCGCCGATCTCGAACCTGTACGCGAGCACCAGTCCGGAGTAGTGATTGACGAAGTCGCCGGTCAGCGTCGGCCAACCCTGGTAGACGATCTGCGTCGTGTCCTCGATCGTCACCGACACGGTCGCCGTCGGGACGCCGCCGGCCGAGATCCGCGCCGGCGTCGACTCGTCGACGTCGTCGCTGTCGGCGACCGCGGACACCGTCACCGTCTGCGGGTCCGCCCAGTTCACGGTGTTGAACGTGAGCGTGCTCGGCTCGAGCGTGTAGATGCCCGCCGTCATGGGCGCCGCGGTTGCCATCACGGTCTCCGTCGGCTGATGCGACAGCTGCACCGTGAACGTGCGGGCGCCCGTGCCGTTCTCGTTCACGGTCAGGCTCGACGCGCCGAGCACGAAGGCGACGGAGTCGTCGTCCGAGACATCGACCTGCACCATCGCGGTGTTCGCGCCGGCCGCCGCCATCGAGATCGTGGCGGTGTCGACCGTGGTGTTCACGTCGTCCTGCGCGACGACGGTGACGTCCTGCGCCTGGTCCCAGTTCGCCGGCGTGAACACCAGCTCGGCCGGCACGACCGTCGCCGTAAGCTCGTCATCGGAGCTGACGGCCACGGTCACGTCGGCTGCCGGCGGGAAGCGGAGCGTCACGCCCACCTGCTCGCTCGCACCCTCGGCCAGCGCGACCGTGGCGGCCGAGACCAGCACCGCCTGGTGCTCGTCGTCGTTGACCGTGAGCTCGATCGCGGCCGCCTCGGCGCCGGACGCTGTCAGCGCGACGCCGCTCGTCTCGGTCACGTCGTCGTCGTCCTGCGTGCCGCTGATCGTGATCGTCTGCGGCACGTCGTAGTTCGCTGCGTCGAAGGTCAGCGCCGTGGGCGCGACCGACGAGATCGCCGCGTCGTCCGCCGCCACGACCACCGCGAGGCTGCCGACCGGCGCCTCGCTCAGCGTGACCTCGACGGTCGCGCTGCCGCCCTCCTCGACCGTCAGTCGTGTCGTGGGGTTGCCGTCGACGAGGATCTGCTGCGCCATGGCGGGACCGTCGGTCCCACCGTCACCGGAGCCGGGCCGCGCGTCATGGTCGACGTCCGGCGGCGGCGGCAACGCGCACGCGCCGAGCGCGAGCACGCCGGAGACGAGGACCGACTTCAGGGCCACCAGCGACGTCCAGTCACGCATAGGCCGCGGACCGTAACAGAGTAGAGGTAGCCCGCGCGGCTCGAAGCTCCGCGGCCGCGCGCGCGAGCGTGGCAAGACCTGGCAGTCAGGATCAGACCGTGAGCCCGCGAACGATCCGACCTGCACGAGCTGTACTCGGTTCGACATGCGGCGCGCTGTCGACCGCCGCGCGCGCAGGTTGCGCCGCACGATCGCGGGCCCGCCGCAGACAGGTCTCTCGTCCACCCAAGTCAGTACACGCGCTCGGCGCCCTCGGAGTGCCCGATGGATCCAGCGTGAGCGCGGCCCAGCGACGTCACCGGACCTCCGCGTTGTGTGCCTCGCGTACTACCGCGCTGCGCTCGTCGCTGCGCTCGAGCTGGGGGTTCTGGGGACGTGACCTTGCGTAACATCCAATGGTTACGTGACCAGCCCTCGCATGGCCTGTGCAGTGCCCGGATCGCTATACTCCTCTCGATGGTTGCTCGACCTGCTCGACCGGCACGGTGGTTACTCGTCGTTGCGGCGTCCATGATCACCGGAGCGTGTGCGGCAACCTGCCCAGACGGCCTGGTGCAGGATCCAGCGAACCCTCGCCAGTGCACGTCAGCGACTGGCACCGGTGGAGATGTCGCCGGTCCGGATGAAGCACTGCTCGACCTGCTCAACGAGGAGTGCAGCGCTGGAGATGCCGAGGCGTGTACCGAACTCGGCTCGATGTACCTGAATGGGCGCGCGGTCGCTCGCGACGCGCGGAGAGGCGAGCGGTACTTGACGCGCGCCTGCAACACGGATCACCTGCCGGCCTGCATGAGGCTGGCGAATGCGTACGCCAGCGACGACCTGCTGATCGATGTCGACAAGGCTGCGGCGTACTTCTCCCGAAGCTGCGAACTGGGGAGTACCCATGCGTGTGAGGCGGCCGCTGCCGCAATGAAGCGATTGGATGGGCAAGCAGAGGAGGCCGACCGAAGCAACGCCCGAGGGCCGGACGCAACGGGCGCCGTGGACGCGGAGCGCGATTCCGAGCCCGAGTTGCAGTGGACCGGGCTTGGCACGTGCTTCGCGGTGTCAGGTGATGGTCTCGTCGTGACCGCTGCTCACGTCGTGAGTGATTCCGACGCCATCGGGATCAAGTTCGAGAACGAAGACGTCGTGCCTGCCGTCGTCGTGAGTGTCTCAAGCGCCGTTGATCTCGTGGTGCTCCGAACGGAGAGAAGAACGAAGAGGTTTCTTCGTGTCATGGCAAAGCCACCACTCGAGCTGGGCGACAGCGTGTTCACGATTGGATTCCCCAAACCCGACAAGTTCGGGTGGGAGCCGAAGTTCACCCAAGGGACGATCAGCTCCCTCACCTCCCGCGGCCAAGAGCATCTCATGCAACTCAGCGTTCCGGTCCACACGGGGAACTCGGGCGGCGCTGTGGTGACAGAGAACGGCACACTCGCCGGGATCATCGTCGCGCGCGTGGATGATCAGAAGTTCGTCGCAGACACCGGCGACGTTGCCGGCGAGATCAGCTTCGCCATCAAGGCACCATTCATCGCAGCGGTCATCGAGGAGAAGTACGTCGCATCGAAGGCTTCTCGACTAAGCCGCAGGGAGGCGATCAAGCTGGCGTCTGAAGCGACGTGCATGGTGCTGAAGTTCCAGAAGCAGTAGGGCATCGATAATGTACTCGTTACGAGGGAACAGCCGCGCTGCAGCCACGCGACCCGAGACGCAGTAGACCGCGGTCCCTGCGCTTCACCACGTGCCGTGATCAGGCCGATGTCCGACTCCCGCGCGATCCGATCGAACGGCGGCCGGAACTCCTCGGGCGCGCCCTCGGCATACTTGACCTCGTAGCTTCGATCCTTGCGCGGCGTGACTCAAGCTCACGCTCGACGGACGCCCCCGACGGGCGGCCCTACCGCGCCCCGATCACCTTCGCCACGTCGGCCCGAGGGCGGCGCGGCGGGCGATGCAGCCGTCGATCTCGGCGAGCACCTCGGCGAGGGTCTGGGCGCCGTCGGACATCTGGTCGACGCGCGGCGTGAAGAACGCCTCGACGTCGGCGCGCGAGCTGGCGTCGCACAGGGCCTCGGAGAAGCGGAGGATGAACGGGGCGACCATCGGCGGCATGCCGGCCACAATCGTGTCCCAGTGGGTGCGCAGGTAGGCGTTGGCGGAGCGCGCGCCCTCGGGGCTGTCGAGCTGCGCCTGGAGGATCGAGCCGGCCTCGAACCGATCGAACTCGTTCGACCACAGCACGTCGTGGGCGCGCTGGATCAGCGCCGGGTCGGCGAAGTAGCCGAGCGCGCGCAGCAGCGCGACGCGCGTACGCGAACATGCCGTGGAGCCGTTCGGGCTTCCGTCGAGCAACCCGGGCGCTCCGGATCACTTCCGCCGCCACGCGAGGCGGCGCTGCATGTCCGGATACCGCTTGGTCAGGAATGCCGACGGCAGCCTCCCATCGAGGAGGACCGCCTCGAAGGCGTCGATCCCGTACTCCTTGAACACCTTTCGCGCGTAGAGGCTGCCCCACGCGAAGCGATAGACGTGCTCGTTCAGCCGGAGCACACGCCGGGCGGCGTTGTCGCCCGCATCGTCGAGGACATCGACGAGGTACTCGCGGACGCATGACACCGAGGCCCGCGCCTGAGTCAGCGCGTGCTCGCCCTGATACCCGGGAAGACCGCCGACGTTCGAGATGCGGGATTGCAGGCAGTGGACCGGGTGCATCACTCTGAAGGTCACGGTCTCGGATCCGTCGGCCAGAGGTACCTCGACCTCGACAGCCCACTCGGCGACATCACCGAAGTCCAGCCCGAATGGATCTCCGAGGAAGTCGATCCATCGCGCGTTGCCTTTGGGGTCCACGAACTCGACGACGCCGGTGTTGGGCGTGTTCGAGAAGGGCTCAGGCACCTTGTACGTCCCGCCGAGACGAAGCGCCGCGGTCGCGACAGCGCTCTGGCCCCCGCAGAAGTCGATGTCCTTGCTGGCGACCGCGCCGGGCGGTGCGACGCGCTTGGAATAGTGGTCGACCCAGAACGCGAGCGCCTGGCCGCCAACCAGCACGATCGTGTTCGTGAGGTCGCCGAGGCGCTGCAACACCGCACCTGCGTCGGACGGCGTGAGCGGAGGTGACAACGACGAGGGGGCCGTCACCGATCGCGGGACGGGAACCGGATCCTCGCGCCGGCGAACGCGAACGACGAATTCTCCTGGCGGAGTTGCTCCGAGCTCTTCTCGCCAGCTGCGACCGCACGTGCGTCCTCGGCGCGGGACTCGGCCTTCTCGCGGGCACGCTGGTCGGGAGAGTAGAGCTTCGGGTCCATGGCTCCTCCGCAACGTTAGTACGTACGGCAGGCGATGGGAACGGGGAGATTCAAGCCACTGAAATCACGACACCTGCAGGAGCGGAAAGCGTAGCCTCGGTGCGAGCCATGCGAACCCGCCGCCCCTCGCTGACGGCGCGGCGACGTCCCTCCCGTGGCTTCTACCGCGCCCCGATCACCTTCGCCACGCCGGCGCCGAGGGCGGCGCGGCGGGCGATGCAGCCGTCGATCTCGGCGAGGACCTCGGCGAGGGTCTGGGCGCCGTCGGACATCTGGTCGACGCGCGGCGTGAAGAACGCCTCGACGTCGGCGCGCGAGCCGGCGTCGCACAGGGCCTCGGAGAAGCGGAGGATGAACGGGCCGACCATCGGCGGCATGCCCGCCATGATCGTGTCCCAGTTGGTGCGCAGGTAGGCGTTGGCGGCGCGCGCGCCGTCGGGGCTGTCGAGCTGGGCCTGGATGATCGCGCCGGCCTCGAACCGGTCGAACTCGTTCGACGACAGCACGCCGTGGGCGCGCGCGATCAGCGCGGGATCGGCGAAGTAGCCGAGCGCGCGCAGCAGCGCGACGCGGGTCCGTGACTCGGCCGTGCGCGCGCGCGCGAGCATCGTGTCGAACAGCGCGGCGTCGCCGCCGCGCGCGGCGAGCGCCAGGATCAGCGCGAGGTCGTCGGGCGGCGCCGCCTTGGCGTCGGCGAGCCAGGCGTCGGCCGCCTTGCGCACGCGCGCCGTCACCTTGGCGTCGCGCGCGACCAGCCCGACCAGCTCGAGCAACTCGGTGCGCGCCTCGCCGGCCGCCGGCGACTCACCGCGCGGCGGCGCCAGCGGCGCCTTCGCCGCGCGCTTGCCGAGCGTCCGCGACACCCAGCGGCGCCACGCCGGCAGCAGCTCGTCGGCGATCAGCTGCTCGGTCGCGCGGATCAGCGAGACGCCCGCGCCGAGGTCGTGGGCGTCGCCGGTCGCGAGCAACGCGGCGGCGAGCGCGAGCGCGTCGTCCGCGTCGGCCTGGCCGGCGCGGAGCAGCCCGCGGACGTCCGCGGCGACGGCGAGCCGCTCGGCCAGCGGCAGCCTGGCGACGTGCTTGCCCAGCCCCGCGAGCAGGCCGTCCGCGTACCGGACGCGGTAGTAGCCGCCCTCGGCGTTGCCCGCGATCCAGCCCGGGCACGCCTTGCCGGGCAGCTCGAGCCGCGCCGTCGGCCCGCTCAGCTCGCCGCAGGTGACCGACGAGCCCTTGCCCGACGGCGTGCGCACGCACGCGCGCACCGGCCACATCTCGTCGGGCACCGTCTCGCCGAACCCGACGAGCCGCCGCTGCGACAGCACCGCCGCCGGGCGCGCGCCGTCGCACGCCAGCGCGACCTCGACCACCGGCACGCCCGGCTGCTCGAGGTAGGCGTGGAACCGGGCGGCCACCTCGGGCGACGAGGCGGCGGCGAGCGCCGCGACGAAGTCGGCGGAGGTCGCGCTGCCGCGGGCGTGCGCCTTCATGTAGGCGCGGACGCCGTCGCGGAACGCATCCGGCCCGATCCACCGCTCGAACATCGTCAGCACCGCGCCGCCCTTGGCGTAGGAGATCGCGTCGAACCCCCCGCCGATGTCGTCGGCCGAGGCGATCTCGCGGTGGAGCGGCCGCGCGTCGAGGCGCGCGTCGGCCGCCATCGCGCGGCTGGTCTGCTCGACCGCGCTCGCCGCGGCGTCCCACGTCGGCTCGAGCTCGACCGCGACCTTCTCGGCCATCCACGTCGCGAACGACTCGTTGAGCCAGATGTCGTCCCACCACGCCAGCGTCACGTAGTTGCCGAACCACTGGTGGGCGAGCTCGTGGCCCGCGATGGAGATCAGGCCGCGGCGGAACGGCTCGTCCGCCTGGTCGGGCGGCGCGAGCAGGATCCCCTCGGCGTAGGTGATCAGGCCGGGGTTCTCCATCGCGCCGAAGAACCGCGGGATCACGACCGAGTCGAGCTTGTCGAACGGCAGCGGCATGTCGAAGTAGCGCTCGAGCGCCTCGACGATCCGCGGCATCGCGGCGACCGCGGTCGCCGCGTCGGCGGCGCGGCCGGCCGGGGTGAGCACGCGCGACGGCACCCGGTTCTGCCCGACGACGCCGCCATCGACGACGTCGAACGGGCCGACCGCGACCGCGACGAGGTAGCTGGGGATCGGCGGCGTCTCGGCCAGCTCGACCTCGACCCGGCCGTCGGCGAGCGTGCGCTCGGCGACCTGCGCGCCGTTGCCGAACGCGCGCTGCCCGGCGGGCGACACCAGCGTGACCTTCCACGGCACCTTGTGGCGCGGCTCGTCGAAGCACGGGAACGCCTGGCGCGCCGAGATCGCCTCGAACTGCGAGAACAGGTACCAGTGGTCGCCGACCTGCTGGCGGAACAGGCCGTCGTAGTCGCGCGCCGACGCGCCACCGCCGAACTCGAACCGCAGGACGTAGGCGCCGGGCGCGACCGTGCGACCGAGGTCGAAGCCGACGTAGTCGCCGGCCGAGGTCGGGACGCGGGTGATCGGCGTGGCGCGCCCGCCCTCGACGAGCTCGGCGACGCGCAGCTCCAGCCCCTGGGCGTGCAGCCACACGAAGTCCGACGGCGCGGTGATCGCGACGTCGATCGCGATCGCGCCCTGGTACGTCTCGGCCGCGGCGTCGAGCTCGAGCCGCAGCGCGTACGCCGTCGGCGCGATCGTCGTCGGCAGCTCGAGCGTCGGGGCCGGGGGCGGCGCGGGCCGCGTCGGCGCCGCGGGCGCGCCGGCGACGGGCGCCTCGAGCGGCGCGGGCGGCCGGGGGAGCGCGCGCTGCGGGTCGGCGCCGCACGAGGCGAGCAGCGCGGCGGTGAGGGTGGCGGCGAGGGCGGCGGGGGGGCGACGCATCGCGCGCAGTATGGCTCCCGCGCGGGCGCGGCCTCGGCGGCGCGGGTCGTGACAAGCGATGACAGCGGCGAGGCCCGACTTCGCCCCGCGGCCGCGATCAACTTCCAGCGGCGCCGGCGCCGATCAAGCTCCAGGGGCGTCGGGGACGATCGCCAGCCGGTAGCCGAACCCGCGGCGCGCCTCGATCAGGTCGCCGATCCCGGCCTTGACCAGCGACCGGCGCAGCCGGCGCACGAGCTGCTTGACGTGCTCGTCGCTCGGGTCGCGCGACTCCCACGACAGCGTCCCGATCAGCTCCGAGCTGCGCACGAACCCCCGCACCGCGGCGTCGAGGTCCGCGTCGTGCGCCATGCGCGCCGCGAGCAGGCGCAGCAGCTCGAGCTGCGCGGTCGACAGCTGCAGCTCGCACGCCCCGACGGCGATCAGCCCGCCGCCGCCGCCGGTCGGCTCGTGCAGCGTGAGCCCGAGGTGGGGCAGCCCGGTGTCGGTGTGCTCCTCGGGGAAGTCGCCGGTCTCGGCCGCGCGCGCGACGCCGGCGGGCGCGACGCGGCGCTCGGTCGGGCGCGCCGTCACGAACGCGGCCGGATCGATCACGACCTCGGGCAGCCCGGCCGGCGCGACGACGAAGTAGAACGCGATCGGCCCGAACGACAGCTGGTCGCCGTGGCGCAGCTCGACCGCGACGTCGACGCGCTGCTCGCCGACGCGGGTGCCGGCGCGCGAGCCGAGGTCGCGCACCCACCACGCGCCGTCCGGGTTCCGGACGAGCTCGGCGTGCCGGCGCGACACGCAGCCGTCGAGCAGCAGCACGCCGTCGCCGGCGGCGACGCGACCGACCACGGCGTGGGCGGCGAGCGCGTGCGGCCGGCCCCAGCGGTCGAGCAGCGCGGCGTCGGTCGCGCGCGCCGCCGTCGCCAGGATCTGCTCGGGCGCGAGCCCGAACGGCGCGCTCAGCTCGTCGCGGCAGTCGTCGCACAGCAGGCCCAGCGACGGCGGCTCGCGCAGGCACACCGCGCAGCGCACGCCCGCGGTCATCGGCCGCTCCCGGCCCCGCCCAGGTCGAACCCGACGCCGAGCGTGACCTCGACGTCGTGGGCGACGCCGCGCGGGGCGACGTAGAGCTGGTCGCGCGCGTCGAGGCGGACGACGACCCCGTCGCCGACCCGGTGGGTCAGCGCGGCGCCCCACCCGAGGAAGGTCTCGGCCTCGCGCAGCGTCCCGTCGGGCGCGAGCGCGAGCGCGAGCACGCCGGGGCCGACGAGCAGCCGCGCGCCGGTGGCGCCGTCGTCGATCGCGACGCCGACGTGGACCCGCGCGGTGACGACGCCGGCGAACCCGGCGGCGTTGTCGAGCAAGGTCGGGATCGCCCCGAGCTCGCCCTCGACGATCCACGGCGCGCCGAGCCGGCGCGCGAGGCGCAGCCCGAACACCGGCCCCGAGGTGACGCGGTGGTCGGCGTCGAGCGGATCCCCGAGCGCGTCGGCGACCTCGGGCGCGAGCGCGTGCGCGCCGCCGAACCCGCCGAGCTCCCACCGCGCGGCCGCCGCGGCCCGCGGCGCGCGCGCGCCGGGGC
>WYBA01000461.1 GCA_011526095.1 Myxococcales bacterium
CGTGCGGTTCCCCCCGGTCTGCGCCATCGCCCGCTGCACCATGTCGCGCTCGACCTCCGCCAGCGACCGCACCCGCCGCGTCGAGGTGTCGAGGTCGACGATCGGCCCGGGCGGCCCGGGCGGCCCGGGCGGCCCGGGCGGCCCGGGCGGCACGGACGCGGTGACCGACGCGCGACCGCGCCCGCACGCGCCGAGCAGCGGCGCGACCGCGTCGGCCGTGATCAGCTCGCCGTCGTACAGCGCGACGAGGCGCTCCACCACGAACCGCAGCTGGCGGACGTTGCCGGGCCACGCGCAGGCCGCCAGCTCGATCAGCGCCGCGTCGGCGAACGCCGGGGCGCGCAGCCCCGCCTTCTCCGCCGCCGCCCGCGCCAGGTCGAGCACGAGATCGGGGATCCGGTCCGCGGCGTCACGCAGCGGCGGCAGCGGCACGACGATGCTGGCGAGGCGGTAGTAGAGGTCCTCGCGGAACCGCCCCTCGGTGACCTGCGCCAGCAGATCGCGGTTGGTCGCGCAGACGATCCGCGCGTCCGAGCGGATCTCGCGCACGCCGCCGACCGGCCGGAACGTGCCGCGGTCGAGGAACGACAGCAGCTGCGCCTGCGCGTCGGGCGCGAGCTCGCCGATCTCGTCGAGGAACAGCGTGCCGCCGTGGGCCAGCCCAGCGAGCCCGGGCTTGGCGGTGTGCGCGCCGGTGAACGCGCCGCGCTCGTGCCCGAACAGCTCCGAGGTCAGCAGGCTGGGCGCGAGCCCCGCGGCGTTGACCTCGACGAACGGCGCGCCCGGCGTGAGCGTGTCGTGGAGCTTCTTCGCCATCCGGCTCTTGCCGGTGCCGGTCTCCCCGGTGATCAGCACCGGCAGGCGCGTGCGCGCGAGCGCCGCGCCGATCGCGCCCTCGACGTCGATCCCCGTCGGGCGCCGGCGGCGACGCGCCGGCCGCGCCGGCAGCCGCGCGGCGGCCAGCCGGCACGCCTCGACCACCTGCGCGGCCGTGACCGGACGCACCAGGATGTCGAGTGCGCCGGCGCGCAGCATCGTCGAGACGCGGGTTGGATCGAGCTGGTCGCACACGACGACGCTCGGGGTGCCGTCGACCGGCCCACCCCCGATGACGATCGCCAGGTCGGCGGGCCCGACGGCCCCGTCGGGTTCGGCGCCGGCCTCGACGACGCGCGCCCCCGCGTCGACCAGCGCCCGCGACCACGCCTGCCGCTCGTCCGCGTCGCCGCCGGTGAGCCCGACGCAGATCCCCAGCGGCAGCGCCCGCCGCGCGTCGAGCTGGCACCGCCCCTCCGTCAACATGCCGAGGAGCCCGGCTCCGCGCGCCCCCATCACCCCACCTCCGCGCCGACGTCGGCGGTCTGGCGCGCCAGCGCCTGGAGCAGCGCCCACCCCAGCCCCTGCGACACACCTGTCGGGAGTGCCAGCCACAGGGTGCCTCGGCCGCCGTGCGGCCGGGTGCCGTGGAACACCAGCCCGCCGCGCTGCCCGCGCAGCGCGACGTGGTCGCCCGCGAGCTGGTCACGCGGGGTGACCGAATCGCCGACGCGCGGGTGGAGCGCCGGCAGCAGCGCGCGGCACGTCCGGGCGTGGGCGTCGAGCTCGTCCTCGGGTCCGCGCCACGCGCCGGTCGCCTGGCCGTCGGCGTCGAGCAGCACCACGGCGACGAGATCGTCGGTGTTCTTCATCGCGGTCGAGATCACGGCGGCGCGGCCGTTGCGCAGCCCGCGCTCGTGCCACGCCGCCCCGGCGGGCGCGGCCGCGTGCGACGGCGACGCGCTGCCGGCGATCGTCGCCAGCAGCGCGGCCGCGACGCCGATCTTGACGTCCGGCGCCGCGCCGACCCACACGGTCGCGTCCCGCCCCGGCAACCGCTGACCGAGCACGACGCCGGCGCCGCTGCGGACGACGAGCGCGTCGAGCGCGCCGTCGTGGACGACCGCGCGGTAGGCCGCGAGCGGCTCGGGCGAGCGCGCGCGGGCGCGCGCGGCCCGCGCGATCACCTCGGATCCCTCGACCACCTCGACCCAGTGCGCGTCGTGCACCGAGTCGAGCAGCGTCGCGACCAGCGTCGCGGCGAGCTCCTCGAGATCGCTGGCGACGCGGGTCGGCAGCAGCTCCGCGGCGTCGAACGTGAGCTCGTAGGCGTAGCTCATCCGCCGCGGCAGGAAGATCGACTGCGCGCTCTCGTGGTTCATCAAGGCGCCGAGCGCCCCGGCGATCTGGACGCCGAGCGCGTCGCGCACCTGCGCCGTCGTCGCGAGCCCCCAGCTCACGAGCGTCTCGCCGAGGCGGCGTCGCGTGCGCTGGCACTCCTCGACGACCTCGCGGATCCCTTCCGCCGACACCCCGTGGTGGTTCACCAGGTGCGCGACGAACGCGTTGCGATCGCTCGACGTCGTCGCCCACGCGAGGCGCCCGTCGAGCAGGTAGACGTGGACCTCGACCGCGTCGCTGGCCGAGATCAGCTCTCCGGACGCGCCGCTGGCCGCCAGCCGGCGCACGAGCTCGAGCGGCGGCTCCGCCGCCATGCGTTGCGAATCTCGCAGCATGATCCCCCGTCATCACTCTCCGAGATCCTCGCGGACCTGTCACCTGTCGAACCCGACAGGCCCGCGCGCGGGCGACCCGCGCGCCGCCCGCGCGCGGTCCGGAACGATGTTCCACCGGCTGGAACCGCGTTCCACCCGCGGGCGAGCGCAGGCGACGCGCGCGCGCTTCCGCGCCGGCCCGGAAGCTGCACCACCGCGGCGCTCAACCAACCGCACGGAGGTCAGCGTGTCCCTCGACAAGGCCCTGAACGAGATCATCAAGAGCGTCCCGGAGTGCATCGCCGCCGGCTGGGTCGACATCAACACCGGCATGCTGCTCGGCGTGAAGACGGTCGACAGCCACCCGCAGGAGGTGCTCGACCTCGTCGCCGCCGCCACCACGGACCTGTTCCAGGGCAGCAACGTCGTCGCGATCGAGCAGATGTTCAAGAAGTCACGCGGCGTGCCCGACAGCACCGATCACTACTTCAAGGAGATCATCGTGCTGTCGCAGAACCTGCTGCACATCTTCTCGCGCGGGAAGAAGAAGCAGGACCAGATCCTCGTCGTCGTCACCCGGGTCTCCGCCAACCTGGGCATGGCCCTGACCAAGGTGCGCTCGGCGCTGCCGTCGATCGAGGCGGTCGGCTAGTGCCATGACCGTCGCATCCTGCTCCGGCATGGCACGTCGCGATCGACCACACGGGGCTCGCCGCCCCGCCCGTCGGGTGAAGCCCGACGGGACCCACCCCGCACAGAGGTGCTCCGACCGGATCACTTCGTGCCGGTCGGAGCCCTAGCCCGTGCCACTGGTCGACCGGCGCACCGACTCGGTGGTCCTGCGGATCGTCTACGACGGGCCGCCCGAGGCGGGGAAGACCACGAACCTGCGCCAGCTGTGCGAGCGCCTGTCGATGGGGCGACGCGGCGCGCTGCACAGCCCGGGCGGTGGTGAGCGGACGCAGTACTTCGACTGGCTCGACGTCACCGGGGGGTACGTCGCCGGGCGACGGCTGCGCTGTCAGCTCGTCACCGTGCCCGGCCAGACGGAGCTGGCGCGCCGTCGCCGCTATCTGCTCGACACCGCCGATGTGGTGGTGTTCGTGGTCGACTCGCGGCGCGGCGCGCTCGACCCCGCCCGCCGCGCGCTCGACGGGCTGCGGCGCGCGCTCGACGCGCGCGGCGAGATCCCGCTGCTGGTCCAGGCGAACAAGCAGGACGTCGCGGACGCGCTGTCGGTGGAGCGTGTGGTCGGCGAGCTCGGCCTCGCCGAGGGGACGCCGCTGATCGGGGCGCAGGCCCACACCGGCGTCGGCGTGCTGGAGACGTTCATGCTCGGCGTGCGCCTCGCGGTCGACCGGATCCGCGTGGCGATGGCGCGGGGCGAGGTGGCCGACGGCGACGCGGCGACGCCCGACGAGGTGCTCGCGGCGTTGCGCGCGGACGAGCCCGCGGTGGAGGTGGCGCTCGGCAGCCTGATCGCGGCGGCCGCGTCGGCCGTGATGAGCGAGGCGACGGAGGCGGAGACGGAGGCGGAGACGGAGGCGGAGGCGGAGGCGGAGGCGGAGGCGGAGGCGGAGGCGGAGGCGGAGACGGAGGCGGAGACGGAGGCGGAG
The DNA here is from genome assembly GCA_011526095.1 of Myxococcales bacterium. GTDB lineage: Bacteria > Myxococcota_A > Polyangia > Haliangiales > Haliangiaceae > WYBA01. Next base: position 4,148 of record WYBA01000461.1, read on the forward strand.
ACGGAGCCCGTCCGCCCGCCCGACGCGGTCGCGGCGCTGCCCTGCGCGTCGGTGACGACCGGGCTGGTGTGGCCGCCGCAGACCGGCCGGTTCGCGCTGCGCGCGCTCGACGACGAGCGCGCCCACGGCGCCGTCCCCGTCGCGCTCGACGGCGGCGCGGTGCGCTGCGGCGCGTGGCGGCTGTACGCCCGCGGCCCGTTCGCCACGCTCGACGAGGCGCGCGCGCGGCTGCTCGACGCGGTGTCGCGCCAGCCGGCGATCGGCGCGCTCGTGCCGGCGAGCCGCACGCTGGCGGCCGGCAGCGCGGGAGATCGCCACTGGATCTGGTACCTGCTGGAGGACACCCGCACGCTCGCCGACGCGGGGCCGCCGAGCGAGCCGACGCGCGCGACCGCGGTCGACACCATCGGCCGGCTCGCCGCGATCGCCGAGCGGGTCGGCCTGCAGCTCGTGCTCGACGCCCACCACCTGTCGGAGGACGGCCAGCACTACCTCGGGCCGGCCTGGCCCGGGCCCGCCACGACCGTGACGGACGCGCAGGCGACGCTGCGCGCGTCGCTCGACGCGGCTCGGCCGGTCGCGGTGGAGCCGGCGCACCCCGACGTCGTCGAGATGTCCGAGGAGGCGGTGGCCACGGCGCACGACGACGCGTTCGAGCCGCTCGACGCCGCCGAGCCCGAGCCCGAGCCCGAGTCCACCCCCGCGCCCGGCCCCGAACCTGCCCCCGCCCGCGAACCTGCCCTCGCCCCCGAGCCCGCCCCCGAGCCCCCACCGACCTGGGAGCTGCCGCACGTGGGCATCCCGGCCGGCATGGTGTGGCCCCAGGTCCGTGGCCGTGGCGCGCTGTCATCGCTCACCCCGCCGGGCACGCGGACCCGCGGCCCGGCGCGGGCGTGGGCGCCGCGCGACCCGCTCGAGATCACCTGCCCCGACTGGATCGCCCACAGCAGCGCGGCGTGGAGGTTCGACGATCTCGACGACGGGCGGCGCGCGCTGCTCGAGGTCGTGCGCTGGCAGACGCGGCTCGGCGCGCTGACCCCGTCGGGCCGGACGATCGCGCTGTGCCCCGAGCGCGACGGCGTGCGGCTGTGGATGCTCACGCCCCTCGACGTCGCGAGCTGCTGGGACCGACTCGTCCACACGCTCCGCGCCGGCGCGCCGGAGGAGGTCGAGGCCGAGCGCAGCCTCGCGCTGTCGGTGCACGCGTTCGTCCGCGGCTCGCTGGCGCGGCTGGGTTTCGACGGCGAGGTCGCGCTCGATCAGATCGCGTTCGATGGCGAGCCGCGCTACCTCGCGCCGCCACCGACCGCCAGCGTGACCGACGCGGCGCAGCGGCTCGCCGCGCAGCTCGCGCACCTCGAGCGCGCGCCGCAGGAGGGCTGAGGTGCTGGTGATCGATCAGCTCGGCTTCGGCTTCGGCGCGACCCCGACGCTCGAGGGGGTGGCGTTCGAGGCGCCCGCCACCGGCGTCACCGTCATCCTCGGCCCGGGTGGCGTCGGCAAGAGCACGCTGCTGCGCACGCTGGCGCGCCGCGCCGAGCTGTTGCCGTCGTTCTGGTGGACGGGGCGGGTCACGCTCGACGGGCGCGACGTGCTGCGCGAGCACACCCCCGACGAAGCGCGGCGCCGGATCGCCCTGCTGGCGCAGAAGGCCCGGCTCTACACCGCGTCGGTCCTGGACAACGCGCTCGCCGCGTTCGACGACGAGCAGCGCACCACCGGCGAGAAGCGCGAGCTCGCGCGCGAGGTGCTCGCGCGCGGCGGCGTGCTGGCGGAGCTCGGCGACCAGCTCGCGACGCCGGTCGTGTCGCTGCCGCTGGGGCTGCAGCGCCGCCTGTCGCTGGCGCGGATCGCCACGCGCGAGCCCGCGGTGATCCTCGCCGACGAGCCGACCCGCGACATCACCGCGGGCGAGCAGGCCGCGATCGAGCGCCAGCTCGTCGCCGAGGCGCGCCGCCGCGCCGTCCTGCTCATCACCCACGACCTCGGGCTCGCGCGCCGCGTCGCGAGCCGCGTCGTGCTGCTCGTCGCGCGCCACCAGATCTACGGCGGCCCGGCCGGCCCGTTCTTCGCGCGCCCACCCGACGAGATCAGCCGGCGGTTCCTCGCCCACGGCAACGCGTGGCCCGACGAGCTGCCCGCCGTCGCGCCGCCGCCGGTCCGCCCCCGCCGCGATCCGTCGAGCTTCCGCTGGGTCCTGCCCGGCCTGCTCGGTGGCATGGCGCGGCCGGGGCTGCTCAACCCCGAGCGCGACGACCTCGAGGCGCTGGCGGCGCTCGGCGTCCACACGCTGGTGACGCTCGAGGAGGACGCGTTCTCGCCGCGCCGCCTCGCCGAGCACGGCCTGGCCGGCGCGCACCTGCCGATCCCCGACATGGGCGCACCCTCGGTCGACGCCGCCGCGGCGGTGATCGACGCGACCGAGACGCGCCTGCGCCGCGGCGAGCCGACCGTCTACCACTGCAAGGGCGGGCTCGGCCGGACCGGGACGCTGCTGGCGGCGCACCTCGTCCACCGCGGGATGACGCCGCTGCGCGCGCTCGAGGAGCTGCGGACGATCCACCCGCTGTACGTGCAGTCCGACACCCAGGAGCTGTTCCTCGAGGTCTTCGCCGCCGACCGCGCGCGCGCGCCGCGCCCCGGCCCGACCGCGCACGCGTGAAGGAACTTGGTTCTCCCCGCCGGAACTTCGTTCCGGGCCGCCGGCCCTCGCGGCGCGCGGACGCCAGCTGCACCGCGGCATCACCGTTGCAAACCAACACCACCAGGAGGATCCATGGGCAAGATCGATGACACCCTCAAGCAGGTCGTGAGCAAGGTCGAGGGCGCGGTGGCGTGCGGCGTGGTCGACCTCGACAGCGGGATGCTGCTCGGCATCCACAACGTCGCGAACTACACGCAGAGCCTGAACGAGCTGGTCGCGGGCGCGACGATGGACATGTTCCGCGGCCCGAACATCACGCGGATCGAGCAGGCGGTGCGCGCGCACCGCGGCGAGTCCGAGGACGGCGCGCACTACTTCGACGAGATCCACGTGACGTCGAAGCACAACTACCACTTCGCCAAGACGATCAAGGACTCGCGCTACGTCGTCATGCTCGTCACCAAGAAGACGACGAACATGGGCCTGGGCTGGGCCAGCCTGCGGTCGGTGATCCCGACGCTGGAGCCGCTGCTGCCCTGATGTCCGGCTGCCCGCTCGACCACGCGCGCGTCGTCGCGTGCCGGCCCGACACGCCGGCCGCCCGCGCGGTGCTCGACGAGCTCGTCGCCGTCGCGTGGACGCCGCGCGCCGATCTCGTCGGCGTCCAGGGGCCGCGCGCCGGCTCGGGGCGCACCGACGGCGAGTTCTGGCAGCACGGGGCGTGGTTCGCCAAGAGCCGCGCCGGCCGCCGTCACGTCGACGCTGGCGCCGCGATCGCCGCGACCGAGCGCCTCTACGCGCTCAAGGTCCGCCTCGGCGAGCTCACGCCGGCGCGCACGCTCGTCGTCGCGCTCGCCGCGCCCGACGAGGGCGCGCAGGTGTGGACGATCGCGCCGCGCCTGCAGACGCTGCGCGAGCGCCTCGACGCCGCGGCCGAGGACGCGCGGTGGCCGGAGTTCGGGCTGGCGCTGACCGCGTTCGCCAGCGGGCTGGGCGAGACGCTCGAGCTGTCGCTCGGTGCCGGGCTCGGGCTCGACGCCAACCCGGCCAACTTCGCGACCCAGGGCGCGCGCCTGCGCTACCTCGACGACGACGTCACCGCGACGCGCGACGCGCTCGGCGTCGAGGACGCGTTCGTCGCGCGGTTCGTCGAGTACCCGGCGGCGCCGCCGGCGGTGCTCGACGCGTACACGCGGCGGATGGTCGACGAGCTGCGCGCGCGCACCTCGGCCGAGATCCGCGCGCGGCTCGACCTCGACCGCCGGTTCACCGCCGCGGCGACGCTGCGCCGCGGCACCGCGCCCCACGTCGAGCGGCTGCTCGCGTGGCTCGCGGCCCCGACCTGACCCTCACCCAGGAGCACATCCGATGACGCAAGCGACGACGCAGGCGATGACGCAGGCGATGACGCAGGTGCCTCGATGAAGCGCGGCGTGATGATCGGCGCGGGGGTCGCCCTGGCCGCGGCGTCCGCCGGCGTCGTGATCCCGTCGATGCGGGCGCTCGCCACCGCGCACGGCGGCGGCGCGGCGGTGACCGGCGCGCTGGTCGCGGCCCACGTGCTCGGCGGCATCGGCGGCGCGGCGCTCGGCCCGCGCCTCGCGCGCCGCCACGGCGCGCGCCGCCTCGTCGCGGCCGCGTTCGCCGCGAGCTGCGCGATCACCGCCGCGCTCGCGCTCGCGCCCGGCGTCGCCGCGCTGATCGTCGGGCGCGCGCTCGACGGCGCGTGCCACCTCCTCGGCGTGACCGCCCTGCTCGCCGCCGGCGTCACCGGCGAGCCCGCGCAGCGCGCGCGCACCGCGGGCTGGCTCGGCATGGTCCTGGTTCTCGGCGTCGGCGCCGGGATCGGGGCGGGCGGCGCCGTGCCCGCGTCCGCCGCGCTGCTCGTCGCCGCCGCGCTCACCGCCGCCGCGCTCGTCTGCGCCGTGCCGGCGCTCGACGACGCGGTGCCGCCGGCCCGCCACGCCGCCGTCCGCGCCCGCGACGTCGTCGCGCCGCCGGCGCTGATCGCCGCGGGCGAGCGGTTCGTGTTCGGCCTGCTGTCGGTGACGATGCCGTTCGCGATGACCGCGCGCCGCACCGGCATGATCCTCGGCTGCTTCATGCTCGCCTCGGTCGTGGTGATGCCGTGGGCGCGGCGGGCGGCCCAGCGCGGCTCCGCGCGCCAGCTCGCGTGCCGCGCCGCGACCGTGCTCGCCGCGGCGCTCGCGCTCGCCGGCGTCGACGGCGTGCTCGCCGGGCCGGCGGCGCTGGCGTGGGCGATCGTCGGCGGCGCCGCCGCGGGCGGGCTGTACGCGTCGACGCTGGCGCTGGTCGCGGCCCACGAGCGGGTCGACGACCGGCTCGCCGCGATGGCCGCGGTCCACGCCGCCGGCAACGCCGGCCACGCGCTCGGCGCGCTCGGCGCCGGCGCCGCGCTGACGCTCGTCGCGCCCCACGTCGTCGTCGCGTTCGCCGGCGCCGGCGTGGTCTCGCTCGGGGTCGCCGCGGCGGCGCGTCAGCTCCGGCCCCCGCCGGTGCTCGCGCGCGCCACGCTGCGGCCATGACCGTGCGGATCCGCGTCACCCGGTTCGGCGGCTACGTCGTCGAGGGCCCGGTCGAGCTCGTCGACTGGGAGGGCCAACCGATCACCGCGCCGCGTCCGGATCGCGTGCAGCTGTGCCGGTGCGGCGCCACCGCGAACCCGCCGTTCTGCGACGGCAGCCACAACCGCGTGCCGCGCCCGCCCGATCCGGAGCACGAGCCGGACGCGGGCTGATCGACCGGACGCAACCGGGTTACCCTCGTCGGGTGGAGCCCGCCGCGACGACGTCGACGACACCCCTCGCTCCGGCCGACGCCCGGCTCGAGGCCCTGATCGACCTGCTGCTCACCGTCGGCTACGTCGACGGCCAGCTCCACCACCACGAGCACGCGTTCATCCGCGGCTACCTCGCGCGGCTGGTCGAGCACGTCGCCGCCGCGCCCGGCTCTGCCGACGCGTGGCGGGGCCACTTCGACGCGGTGTTCGCGCGCCTCGACGCCGAGGTCGCGGCGCTCGCCGCCGAGGTGGTCGCGACCGGCGACGCCGGGTTCGTGCCGGCGCGGCTCAAGGTGCGCGCGGTCGCGCTGTTCCAGGCGTTCGCGCCGGCCGAGCAGGCCTCGGCGCTCGAGCTGCTGCGCGCGGTCGCCGAGGCCGACGGCACGGTCAGCCCGGCGGAGCGCGCGCTCCACGACGAGCTCGTCGCGCACCTCCACCCGGCCCCGCCGGCGCCGCCGCCGGTCGCGGTCCCGGCGCGCGAGCGGCTCGTCGTCACCCAGCCGGCCGCGCTCGAGCTGATCGCGCACGGCGACCCGCTGCTCGACCCGCTGGAGCAACGCTACGCCGACGATCCCGCGACGCGCCACGCCCAGCTCCGCGGCGACTACGAGCTGGTGTTCGGCGCGATCAACGCGTGGGAGCGCCAGCGCGCGCGCGGCAACGGCCGGCTGATGGGCGTCACCGACGTCGATCAGCTCGCGCCGGGGACGAACCTGCTCGACGGCCACGTCCACGTCCTGCGCCCCGATCGCCCGACCGAGCTGATCGTCCTGGGCGACCTGCACGGCTGCTACGGCTGCCTCAAGGCCGCCGTGCTGCAGTCCGACTTCGTCGCGCGCGCGCGCCGCCACCAGCAGGATCCGGCGGCGCACCCCGACGTCAAGCTCGTGCTGCTCGGCGACTACCTCGACCGCGGCCGGTTCGGGTTCGAGGGCGTGCTGCGCGCCGCGCTCCAGCTGCTCGTGGCGTTCCCCGCGCACGTCATCCTGCTGCGCGGCAACCACGAGTTCCTCGTCCGCGTCGACGGCCAGATCGTGAGCGCGGTCAACCCGGCCGAGGCCGTGCCCGCCCTCGCCGCCCACGCGCCGCTCGACGTGCTCGACGCCTACCGCCACCTGTTCGAGCACATGCCGACGTCGCTGGTGTTCGACCGGACGCTGCTGGTCCACGGCGGGGTGCCGCGCGACGAGACGACGGCCGCGCGCTACCGCGACCTGTCCAGCCTCGACGACCTCGAGCTGCGGTTCGAGATGATGTGGAGCGACCCCGCCGGGACCGATCACGTCCCGGTCGAGCTCCAGCGCGAGACGCCGCGGTTCAGCTTCGGGCGCGATCAGTTCCGCCTGTTCATGGAACGCGTGGGCTGCCACACGATGATCCGGGGCCATGAACAGATCGACGCCGGGTTCAAGGCGATCTTCGACGTCGCCGACCGCCAGCTCCTGAGCGTGTTCTCCGCCGGCGGTCACGACAACCCGGACCTCCCGGGCGACTCGCGCTACCGCACCGTCACGCCGATGGCGCTGTCGGTCCGACACCATGGCGTCGGGCGCGGCGAGCAGACGGCGACGCCGTGGCCGCTGCGATACCAGCCGTTCGGCCACGGCGCGCACAACGGCCTGCATCGCTAGCAGGCTGGCGGAGGAAGGCGGCGAGGCCGCCTGCTCCCGTGCCCGTGCCCGTGCCCGTGCCCGTGCCCGTGCCCGACCCGGGAATTCCGCCACGTCGCGAGCGATTCCGTCCATCGCGCGCCGCCGCGCATCGACGCACACGCGCGCCGGGCCCGTCGAAAGTGCGACGCGCGAGCGGGCGTGGTCCGCCGCACGTGCCGCCCCGAAACGCCACGCCCTGGTGTGAACCTCTGCCACGGGGTGAAACGCGTTCCACTCTTTGCCACGATCACGCGCGGCCGCACCGATCGCGCACCTCACGCGTGAGGTGACCTCGGTCGCCGCCGACACGCAACGATCACGCTCCGTCGATCACCGACGACCTCGCACGCGCGTTGCACACGCGCGCGAGCGCTTCCCCCCCTCACCGAAGGAGCGTGTATGCGAGGTAGCCCTGCACCCTGGGGCGTCACGTGGTTGTCACTGGTGGCGGCCACAGCTCTCACCGCGTGCGGCGATTCATCGCCGGACCTATCCCCCGATCCCGTTCGACCGCAGCCGCAGACGACCGATGGCTCGTGGTTCGAGGATCCCGCGACGCCGACGGCGAACAAGCCGCGCGTCATCTACCCGAGCCGACGCGGCCAGTCGGCGCCGCTGCGCGAGATCATGGCGCAGCCGCCGCAGCCGGCCTCCGGCGAGCCGCACGTGATGCCGGATCTGCGGCCGCCGGTGCGCCGCGATCGCCGCGCGATCGACCCGGCCTCGCCGGACTCGACGATCCAGCTCTCCGTCGACGGCAACAAGGCGGCGCCCGCGCCGACCCTGAGCTTCGACGGCCTGTCGAACGCCGACAACGCCGCCGCGGTCGGGTTCCAGGTGTGGCCGCCCGACGTCAACGGTGACGTCGGCCCGAACCACTACGTGCAGTGGGTCAACCTGTCGATCGCCGTCTACGACAAGGCCGGCACCCTGCTATCCGGCCCGTCGCCCGGCAACACGCCGTGGACCGGGTTCGGCGGCCCGTGCGAGGCGCAGAACGACGGTGATCCGATCGTCGTCTACGACCAGCTCGCCGACCGCTGGGTGTTCTCGCAGTTCGCGCTGTTCACCGCCGAGGGCGGCCACCAGTGCTTCGCGGTGTCGCAGACGCCGGATCCGCTCGGGCCGTACTACCTCTACGACTACGTGTTCTCACCGGGTGGCGCGCTCAACGACTACCCGAAGATCAGCGTCTGGCCGGACGGCTACTACATCACCGTCAACGAGTTCGACGCGAGCTTCGCGTTCCGCGCGGCGGTCGCCGGCGCGGTCGACCGCGAGGCGATGCTGCTCGGCCTGCCCGCGGCGCTGGTGCGGTTCGACGTCCGCTCGCCGGACACGGCCGAGACGGTGTTCTCGCTCCAGCCGTCGCACCTCGAGGGCCTGGTGCCGCCGCCCGCCGGCGCGCCCAACTACATCGTCCAGGCGTTCGACGACGAGGCGTGGTCCGCCACGCCCGACGCCGGCAGCGATCGCTACAACGTGTGGGCGATGCACGTCGACTGGACCGATCCGGAGAACCTCTCGACGCTCGCCGGCCCGATCGAGCTGCCGACCGAGGAGTTCGACTCGGAGCTGTGCGGGTTCAGCCGGTCGTGCGTCCAGACGCCGGAGGGCGGCGCGCTCGACGCGCTGTCGGTCATGACGATGTACCGCGCCGCGTACCGCAACCTCGGCACGCACGAGGCGCTCGTGATCAACCACACCGTCGACGTCGGCGGTGACCGCGCCGGCGTGCGGTGGGCGGAGCTGCGCGACCTGACGGCCGCGCCCGCGCTGCACCAGGTCGGCACGTTCGCGCCCGACGACGGCCTGTCGCGGTGGATGGGCTCGATCGCGATGGACGGCCGCGGCAACCTCGCGGTCGGCTACTCGGTCGCGAGCACGACGACCTACCCGGGTCTGCGCTACGCCGCGCGCCTCGCCGACGATCCGGTCGGCGAGCTGTCGCAGGGCGAGGCCGTGATCGTCGATGGCAGCTCGACCCAGATCGGGATCGAGCGGTGGGGCGACTACTTCTCGATGTCGGTCGACGAGACCGACGACTGCACGTTCTGGTTCGCGGGCGAGTACTCGAGCAGCGTCACGCCGGGCGACTGGCGGACGCGGATCGCGTCGTTCCAGCTCCCGCTGTGCACCGCGACCGAGATCGGCCGCGTCGAGGGCGTCGTCACCGACGCCGACGGCGATCCGCTACCCGGCGCGCGCGTCGGCGCGGGCGCGTTCTCGACCGTCGCCGCCGACGACGGCCACTACCGCCTGACCCTGCCCGCCGGGACGTACGACGTCACCGCGTCGGCGTTCGGCTACCTGCCGCAGACCGCGACCGGCCTGGTCGTCGTCGACGAGGGCACGATCACCGCCGACTTCGCGCTCGACGCGGCGCCGATGGTCTCGGTCGCGGGCTGGGTCTACGACGGCAGCGACGCCGGCTGGCCGCTGTACGCCAAGGTCACGTTCACGACGCCGGGCGCGCCGCCGCAGGTCGCGTTCACCGACCCGGGCACGGGCTGGTACGACCTCGAGCTCCCGGCCGGCACCGACTTCACCGCGACGGTCGAGGCGCTCGTGCCCGGCTACGAGGGCGAGTCGCGGCCGATCACCCCGGGCCCGTCCGACGTGCTCGCGCACTTCGGGCTCGAGGTCAACGCCGGCACGTGCGACGCGCTCGGCTACGCCCGCCTGTCGGCGCCGCTCGGCGCCGAGTCGTTCGAGGGCGCGTTCCCGCCAGCCGGCTGGACGGTCGAGACCTCGACCACCGGCTGCGCTGGCGAGCCGGGCTGGTCGAACGCGGATCCGCTGCTGCGAGGCAACCTCACCGGCGGCACCGGCGCGTTCGCGGTCGCGGACGCCGACCAGTGCGGCCCCGAGGTCCAGATGTCGACGACGCTGACCTCGCCGCCGATCGATCTGTCGACGCTCGCCGCCGACGAGGGCCTCGAGATCGCGTTCGCCCAGGACCTCTTGACGCTGCCGGGCACCTCGGCGCGCGTCGAGGTGTTCGACGGCGCGACGTGGCACGTCGTCGCCAACCAGACCAGCGACCGGCGCGGCCCCCAGCGCGTGGCGTTCGGCACGTCGCTCGCCAACGGCGCGACGACCGCGCGCGTCCGCTTCGTCTACGAGGCGGGCTGGGACTGGTGGTGGCAGATCGACGAGCTCGCGCTCGCGCGCACGTCGTGCGAGTACCGGCTCGGCGGCCTGGTGTGGGGCGCGATCACCGATCGCAACACCGACCTGCCGGTCGTCGGCGCCTCGGTGACGGCGCCGGGCGAGCCCGCGGTGACGTCGTTCGCGACGCCGGCCGACGAGGCGCAGCCCGACGGCCTGTACGTCGCGTTCATGCCGCTGCCGGGCCGGATCGAGGCCAGCGCGCCGAAGTACCGCGCGGTCGGCCGCGACGTGACCCCGCAGGTCAACGGCGCGACCCGCGCGAACATGTCGCTGCGCGCCGGTCGCATCACGATCGACCCAGCGTCGATCGAGGTCCGCGTGCCGATCGGCGGCACGGCGACCGCGACGCTGACCCTGACCAACGACGGCACCGCGCCGGCGACGGTCGAGTTCCTCGAGCTCGCCGGCCCGCCGGTGGCGCGGCCCACGACCGGGCCGTTCGCGCCGCCGGGCCGCCGCCTCGGCCCGAAGCGGATGCTCGATCGCGACGCCCAGGGCGTGCGCGACGTCCAGCCGCCGCCGTCGGCGCCGCTGCTCGCCGCGGGCGAGGTCGGCCGCCGGTTCGACCCGGCGCTGGCCGCGCCGTGGGGCGTCGGGTTCGACGCCGCGACCTCGACCGGCTGGATCGGCAACATCGCCGCGCTCGGCGGTGACGATCACCTGTACGGCTACACGCCGACGGGCGCGCCGACCGGCGGCGTGATCGACGGGTCGAGCTACGGCAGCATCTTCGGCGCCGACCTCGCGTACGACAGCCGCAACGGGACGCTGTGGCAGGTCAACGTCGGCGGCGGCGACTGCATCCACGAGGTGTCGCCGGCGACCGGCACGGTCACGGGCAACACGATCTGCCCGGCGTTCGGCACGTCCGAGCGCGGCCTCGCCTACGACCCGGTGACGGACACGTTCTTCGCCGGGTCGTGGAACGACGCCCGGATCGTCCAGTTCGACCGCTCCGGCGCGATCCTGCGCGCGGTGCAGACCGGGCTGAACATCTCGGGCCTCGCCTACAACCCGACGACGGGCCACCTGTTCGTCATGGTCAACGACGCGGCGGCGACGCCGGACGTGTTCGTGCTGGACGAGGACCTCGCGCTGATCGGCCAGTTCGAGCTGACCGAGGGCGGCGCGCCGGCGTTCGGCGACTACGCCGGCGCCGCGCTCGAGCTCGACTGCGACGGCAACCTGTGGGCGGTCGACCAGGCCACCCGCACCGTCGTCATCGCCGACTCCGGCGAGGAGGGCGGCTGCGGCGCGGACCTCGACTGGATCTCGCTCGCCCCGTCGAGCGTGACCGTCCCGACCGGCGGGACCCGCACCGTGACCGTGACGATCGACGCCGGCGACCTGCCGCCGGGTCTGTACTCGGCGCAGCTGCTGCCGCTGACCGACACGCCGTACGACGTGCCGGCGGTGTCGGTGCGCGCGACGGTGGCGTTCCTCGACGTGCCCGAGGGCAGCTACGGCGACGCCGAGATCCACGCGCTCGCCGGCGCCGGGATCTCGTACGGCTGCGGCGCGGGCAACTTCTGCCCCGACGCGCCGCTCACCCGCCGCGTGTTCGCGGTGTGGGGCCTGCGCTCGGTGTTCGGCGCGACCTACGCGCCGGGCCCGGCGTTCGGGCTGATGTTCGACGACGTCTCGCCCGAGTCGTTCGGCGCGGACTTCGTCGAGGCGGGCGCCGAGGCCGGCTACTTCGCGGCGTGCGGCGACGGGATGTTCTGCCCCGACGCGACGGTGACGCGCGGCGAGGCGGCGACGACGCTGCTCAAGCTGCGCGAGGGCGCGAGCTACGCGCCGCCGCCGGCCGAGGGCGTGTTCGACGACGTGTCGCCCGCGCTCGCGCCGTTCGCCGAGGACGCGTGGCGCCGCGGCCTGATCGACGCGTGCGGCCCGACGTCGTTCTGCCCCGAGGCAGGGACGACGCGCGCCGACAACGCGATCTGGCTGGTCCGGACGTTCGCGTTCCCGATGTACCTGTGAGCTGACGTTCGAGTCGTGACGACGGCGCCGGGGCGAGAGCCTCGGCGCCGTCGGAGTTTTCGGGCCGACGCAGGCTGCGTCAGCGCGACCCGAGCCCGGCGCCGGCGACGCACGCGCGCCGCGGCAACAGCTCGACCGCGATCGGCGTGCCACGGAGGCCGGGGCGGCACACACCGCCCGTCGGCGCGACCTCGCCGTCGAGCCAGGACAGCCGCTCGCAGCTCGCACCCTGCGGGCAGTCCCAGTCGCCGTCGCACCCGTAGGTGCGACCGACGTGGAGGCAGGTGCCGTCGTCGACGAGCAGGCACGGCGTGCTGATGTTGGTGATCACGCCGGTCGCGCCGCTGCCGATCCACGGCGCGACCTCGGCGGGGTCGACCTTGTCGCACGCGGCGAGGAAGGTGGGGCGATCGGGCGGCGGCTGCTCGGCGCACACCCGGTTCTCGCAGTCGAGGTAGATCTGGCGGAGCGATCCGTCGGGCTGGGGCTCGAGCCTCGTCGGGCGGCAGTCCCATCGACCGTTCGGGCACGCGTCCCCGACGCGCGCGGTCGGCGACTCGGCGCACAGCCGCGCCTCGGCGACGACGGCGCCCGGCACCTCCCACACCGCGCCCTCGACGTCGCAGCCGGCCGCGCACGTCTGGTACCCGACCGGCGCGCACGAGTCGGTCCACTCCCAGCACGGCGTCGGCTCGAGCTGCCACAGCGGCACGAGGCCATCGACGCACGTCGCCTGCCGGTCGCACGAGTACTCGCAGTTCTCGGCGCACGCCGCGAATCGCGCAGGGTCACACGCCGGCGCCGCGTCGGGCTCGGCTGGCGTCGGCGCGATGTACAGCTCGCACGCGGCCACCTGCGCCATCACGGCGGCGATCGTGGTCGCGCGCAGGCCCCGACACCTCACCGTTCCAGGCTCGCCGACCGGGGCAGGGACGTCAACGGCGCCGTCGGTCTCGCGCGACGCCACGCGACAGGCATCACGCTTCCGCCGCGGCCGCGGACGCCGACGACGACGCCGCCCCGAGCGGAGGACGAACCTCGGCATTGATCCTAGCTCGGCTCGACCGAAGCGGCGTGATTCCCACCTGTTCGCCCTCAGCGGACGAGGGCGACGCGCGCGACGATGGTGGTCAGGCCTCGCGTCGCCGCACCGTCGCCGCCCGAAGCGCGCGGGCGTTCGGCGTCGCGAGCGCGAGCCCGACGAGCCGACCACGGCGCGCGAGATGACGGCGGCGTGGCGGTGTCGGGCGCCGTGGCGTGGCGCCTCACACGACCGTCCGGAAGACCGCGAACACCGGCGCCGGGCCAAGCAGGGGCCCGGCGCCTCGATGCTCGAGCGATCGCCGCGGAGGGTCCGAGAACCGGACAGCAGGGATGGAGGGGCCGGTCGATTCTCGCGCGGGCGTGCACTTTTTTGGCTTGACGGGGTATGCGGCGACGCGCGAGCTCCTCGTTGGAGATCGACGTGAGATCGCGCGCCAGATGCGTTGTGCGACGCGTCGTGCGACGCGTGGAGCGAAGAAGCGAGGCGCGAGGTCGAAGTCGCGGCCGAGGGTGCGTTCGCGGGCTCCTGGCGCAAACCGTGACGTCGAAGATGTCGTGACAGAGGTGAAGCTCACCGACGAGGAGTGGGCCGTGTTCGAAGGTTCGAGCGTCCACGTGGGCGCACACGAGGTGATGCGTGGCATCGAGCGTGAGCGGGGCGACCGCGCAGCTGGCCAGGACTGGCGATCGGTCGACCGTCAGCTCCGCTCGCTCGCGCAGCGCCGCGCGGCGCTCGACGTCGACGAGGCGCACGCCTCGGGCGTCAGCTTCAGCGGCAGGCGGCGCGGCTCGAGGTCCGGATCGGCCGGGTCATCCGGGTGATCGCCCTCGGCGTGCCCGGCGAGCGCGTCACGCCCTGTGGCTCGAGGCCCGGCGCCGGCTCGAAGACGAGGTCGGCGAGCGTCTCGACGACAGCGCCGTCGTCACGGCGTGGCCCGGCGCGTGCTCGAGCCCGCCGGGGCGCCCGCAACGGCAGCGGCGCCGGCGACCTCACGCCCGCCGTACCAGCTCGCGATCTCGCTGTGCCCGCGGTGCGACCGCGCCACCCAGGCTACCTCCGGCGACGTCGTCGACGTCCCCCCCCCCGAGACCTCGAGCAGGCTTGCTGCGACGCCGTCCACCTCGGGCGCGTCGACGGCGAGCGCTCGGACGCCCCGACGCTCACCATCCCCGCGCGCACGCGCACCGCAGTGCTCGCGCGCGATCAGCACCGCTGCTCCGTGCCCGGCTGCCGCTCGACGCGGGCTCGAGCTGCATCACATCCACTGGCGCTCGCGCGGCGGGGACCACCGGGCAAGGAACCTCACGACCACGTGCTTCCATCACCACGCCGCGGTCCATCACGGCCACCTACGCATCACCGGCGAGGCGCCGCACGCGCTGCGCTTCGAGCGCGCCGGCGACACGCCCTACGCGACC
>WYBA01000059.1 GCA_011526095.1 Myxococcales bacterium
CCGACGCGCCCGTGGCGCGCGGTGCCGAGGCGACGTACTCGAACGCCGTGAACGGCGTCCGGGGCCTGATCCGGCAGATGACGTTCGCGGACATGACCGCGATGCAGACGATCCTCCGTCAGCATCCCGAGCACGAGATCAGCCGCCGCATCGCGCGGATGAACCCCGAGCGGCGCAACGCGATTCACGCGGATCTCGCCGACACCCGCCTGCGGCTTCAGGCGCGCTCGCGAGAGGCTGCACAGGGGCGCATCGAGGCCGCCGCGCCGGCACCGTTCAAGGTGCGGCGCATCGAGATCGGCTCGACGGCGGTGACGGCCCCCCCCGTCGCGGACACGGCGACCGAGGTGCCGGCCCGCCCAGACGAGCCGGCGACGCCTGCGGCGCCCGCGCGATCGGAGGCCGCAGACGATCAGGCCCGTGCAGCGCAGGCCGGCGAACGGGCGCCAGGCGGTGAGCCGCTGCCTGGCACCATGCGAGCCGGGCTCGAGCCGGCTGTTGGCGGCGACCTCGGCGGTGTTCACGTCCACACCGACGCGCACGCGGCGCAGCTCGCCGCGGCAGAGGGCGCCCACGCGGTCTCGATCGGCGAGGACGTCTTCATGGGCGCCGGCGCCTACCGCCCGGACTCCGAGGAAGGGCAGGCGCTCATCGCTCACGAGGCGGCCCACGTTATCGAGCAACGCAGCAGTGGCCCTGGTGTACATCGGGCCGAGATCGGGCTCGTCGCGGCGGTCACCAGCGAGATGACCGCGGATCAGAAGGCCCAAGCGTATCTCGCCGAGCACAAGAACGAGGTCAACGCGCGCGCCTACGTGCAGCGCAACCGAGGCCACGTCTTCGACGAGCTGATCGCAGTGATGGGGAGCCGCGACGTTCCGACGGGGCACCCGGGGCTCGCGTGGACGGATCCAGGCGCGTTCCTCTGGCACGTGGTCGATCGCCTCAAGATCGGCGGGCCCGACACGTTCGTCGAGCGGCTGCGCTCGGTGATCGCGCCGGTCGACTTGTGGTCCTTGGTCGACCAGCAGCGCCTGCTGACCAAGGTCGAGTACGTCAGCGACGACGTCCTCACCCACGACATGAAGAAGCGCCTCGACTCGGCGCGCGGCGACTACGGCGGCGGCCCCGTCGGTCCCGCGCGCTGGATCCCGGCGGTCGGCACCGCGCTGGCGTCGGCGATCGAGTCGAGCCTGCTCCAGGCCGTCATCCGAATGGGCCCGAAGTTCTTCCACGCCGCGCGCCTCAAGCAGCGAGAAGCGACCCAGCGTGGCGCGGACACCGAGCCGGTCACGCTGGGCGATCTGGTACCCGCGCACCCGATGGACTGGACCGTCGCGGGCGCGCTGTGCGAGCGCGACATCATCCACGTAACCGCCGGGCCGGAGGACATCGCCGAAGGTGCGCCGGACCCCAACCGGAACCGCAAGATCCAGTTCGAGTGGCAGGGGCCGCGCGGCCTGTGGAACTACGTCAAGGTCACCCGCCCGGCGGATCCTTCCCCAGAAGAGGTCGCGAAGAACGTCCTCGGCAACCACGCGCTCGCGTATCGCCTGGTCGTTGCACCACCGCTGTACGGGATCCCGGAAGACCTTGCGGAGAACATCGAGGAGGCGCGCGCCTACCGTCCGAGCGCGCTCGGCTCTCGTCCGGCCACGGCGGACGCCCCGATCGAGCACGATCCGCTCGTCGCGCTCGGTGGCAGCGCCGCGGGCGACGAGGCGGCGCTGGCCGCGGCGACGCGCGCGCTCGACCAACGCGCCGCCGCGCAGCGCGCTGCCGGAGGACAGAACACGAACGAGGCTGGAGCCGCGGCGGAGCGCGAGGGCGACGCGGCCGGCCCGGCGGCGTCGCCGGTCGATCGCCAGCCGCTCCTTGACGCCATCGGGACCTCTCAGGTCCAGGTTCAGGCGCTGGCCTCGATCGTCGAGCCGTTCGCGCTGCAGGAACAGCTCGCCCCGGTCCGCGCGTGGCTCGCCACGAAGCGAACCGAGCTGCTGTCCGTGCCCGACGACACCGTCAAGCCCTGGGCCGAGGTCCTGCGAGGTCAGCAGCACGTGCTGCTGGCCATCAGCGCGGACTTGAACCGCCTCGCGACCCAGCTCCAGGAGCCGACGAAGGACGATCCGTGGGCCGGCACCGTGGGGCTCTCGCCCATGCACCGCGAGATCTTCATGGCGTACCTGCGCGCCGCGGCGGTCGCGCACATCCCCGAGGCCGGGATGGCTGCGCTCGCCGAGGCGCGCGCGAAGCAGGTCGCGTCGATTCCCGCAAGCCTGGAGGCGATGCTCGCGCAGGCGATCGGCAAGGTGGAGGCGATGCGCGCGGTCGCCGGCGAGGTCTCGCGCGAGCAGCAGGCCAGCCGCGAAGTGTTCGGGATGGGCATCGCCGCGCGGCACCACGACCTGATGCGCCAGGTCGCGGACCTGCGCTTCAAGCTCCGCTTGGGGCAGGTCGACGCCGCCGAGGTGCAGCGACTGCACGGCGACTGCGACGCGCTCGTGTTCGAGGCGGAGATCCTCGCCAATCTGGGTATGGTCCGGCAGGCGACCGCGGTCATCGAGAAGCTGCAGGACGACGGATGGGTCGCGGCGGCCGGCCAGGTCGAGGACCTCG
>WYBA01000060.1 GCA_011526095.1 Myxococcales bacterium
GCCACGGCGCGCGCCCGAGGCCGGCGCCGCGAGCGCCCCCGTCGACGCCGGCGCCGCGCGGACGCCGCCGGACGCCGCCGCCGCCGCGACCGCCGCGACCACCGCCGACGGCGTGCTGCGCCGCGCGATCCCGTCGAGCGGCGAGCTCGTCCCTGCGATCGGCCTGGGGAGCTGGCAGACCTTCGACGTCGCCCCCGAGGACGTGCCCACGGTCCAGCCGGTGCTCGCCCGGTTCCTCGCGCTCGGCGGCCGCGTCGTCGACAGCTCGCCGATGTACGGCCGGGCCGAGGCCGCGATCGGCGAGATGCTCGCCGCGCTGCGCGCCGCCGACGCCGCGACGCCCGCACCGCTGCTCGCCACGAAGGTGTGGACGCGCGGCGCGCGCGCCGGCGAGCGGCAGATGCGCGCGTCGATGGACCTGCTCGGCGTGTCCACCCTCGATCTGATGCAGGTCCACAACCTGCTCGACTGGAAGACTCACCTGCCGACGATGCGCTCGTGGCGCGACGAGGGGCGCTTCCGCTACCTCGGCGTCACCCACTACCAGCACGACGCGTTCGACGAGCTCGAGCGCGTGATCACGACCGAGCGGCTCGACTTCGTCCAGCTACCGTACTCGGTGGTCGATCGCGCGGCCGAGGCGCGGCTGCTCCCCGCGGCGGCCGATCACGGCGTCGCCGTCCTCGTGATGCAGCCGTTCGACTCGGGCGCGCTGTTCGACCGCGTCCGCGGCAAGGCGCTGCCCGGCTTCGCCGCCGAGCTCGACTGCACCTCCTGGGCGCAGCTCGCCCTCAAGTTCCTGCTCGGGCACCCGGCGGTCACCTGCCCGATCCCCGCGACGTCGAAGGTGAAGCACGTCGAGGACAACCTCGCCGCGCTCCGCGGGCGTGTGCCAGATGACGATCTGCGCGAGCGGATCGTCGCCGCCGTCGGGTGATCGAGCCCCCACGTGGGGGCGGCGGTCGCCGTCATCTGGATCGCCCGGGCGCTCTTCGGTGAGGTCTCCGACGATCGGCGGGCACGGTGCTCGCGCGTCGTCGCCGCTGGCGCGTCGCGGTGACGGCCGCTCCGGCAAACGTGAGCCAGCCCCGCGATCGGCCACGGGGGAATGTGCGTTGCAACCTCGTCGGCTCATGGCGTGGCCGATCGTCCTGTACCTGACCGCAGCGATCCTCGGCGTCGTGACGGTGGTGGTGGCGCGGTGGTGGCGCCCCGACGGCACGGGCGCCACCTACACCGCGCCGACCCGCACCGCCCAGGTCCCGCCGCCGCCGGCCGCGGCGGTGGTGCCGCCGGTCGCGTCGCCGCCCGAGACCACGGCGGCGGTCGAGTCCGCCGCGGCGGTGCAGCGCCAGATGGCGCCGGCGGGCGTGCTCCGCGTGCCGGGGTTCGCGATCACCGGCGCGACCGAGGCGGTCGACGCGTGCGGCGGCGACTGGTGGTGGTGTCACGCGATCGGCGACGGCCGCGTCGTGCTCGCGGTCGGCGACGCGACCGGCCACGGCCTCGGCGCGGCGATGGTGGCGGCGGCGACGCGCGGGGTGGTCGAGGGCGCGGTGCGCGGCCTCGGCCCCGCGATCACGCCGGACCGGGTGATCGAGATCGTCGCCGCGTCGATGGCCCGCCTCGGCGACGACGCCCACGTCACGACCTGCGCGGTCGTGCTGCTCGACCCGGCGATCGGCAGCGCGTCGGTGGCGAGCGCCGGCCACCCGTTCCCCTACGTCCGGCGCGGCGCGACCGGCCGGGTCGAGGTCCTGGCCGCGCGCGGCACGCCGCTGGGCACGCGCACGGTCGAGATCGGCGCGGCGTACGCGTGGATCGAGCCGGGCGACGTGCTCGTGCTGTGCAGCGACGGCGTCGCCGAGCGCGCCAGCGCCTCGGGCCGGCGGTTCGGCGCGCGACGGCTGCGCGACACCCTCAGCCAGTGGACGCCCGAGCCCGGGACCCGGGTGCGCCGGCTGCGCTCGGAGATCATGGGCGCGGTCCACGACTTCGCCCACGACGCCGCGCTCGACGACGACCTGACCGTGGTGGTGTGCGAGTTCCGCGAGCGGATCGGGATGGTGGAGATGGTCGAGGGCGCGGTGACCGAGCGGATGCAGGCCGCGACGGCGTAACCGCGGGTGGGGGGCTGGCGTACCGTGCCCCATGGCTCGCCTGTGCTCGCTCCTGCTCGTGCTCCCGGCCGCCCTCGCGGCCGCCGCCTGCGACCCCGCCCCCGGCTCCGAGGTCGACTGCACCCCCGCCGCCGCGCCCGACGGGATCGACGACGACGTGCCGCCGGTCGATCCCGCCGCGCTGCAGGCCTGGCTCGCCGCCGACGGCTACGCCGGCTACCTGCCCGAGTCGGCGCGCCACCCGTCGTCGGGGCCGCACGGCGCGGTGCGCACGTTCGTCAACGCGCGCCTCGCGGGCTCGCTCGCGACCTGCGCCTCGCCGCACCCGGTGGGCAGCGCGGCGGTCAAGGAGCTGTACGACGGCGACGCGCTGTCGGGCTGGGCGGTGATGGTCAAGACCGAGGCCGCGCAGGGCGCCGGCCACTGGTACTGGTACGAGGTGTTCGACACCGCGCCCGACGCCGAGGCGCCGTACGCGGGGCAGGGCCTCGACACCTGCACCGGTTGCCACGACGGCGGGCTCGACGCGGTGCGCGTGGCGTGGCCGCTACGGTGACGCCCACCGCCGGGCCAGCGCGCGCTGCTGCGCGGCGCGGGTCGCCGGCGGCGCCAGCGGATCGTACTCGGCGCGGGTCAGCGGCCGCCCGAGCGCGTCGCCGAGCGCGAACACCATGAACATCCGGTAGAACGCGCGCGCGTCGTCGAGCCCGGCGACGAGCCGGGGCAGCGCGGCGCGGCGCAGCGGCGCCGGCGCGCGCCCGTAGGCCGCGGCCGCGGCGATCTTGATCGTGCGCACCGGCGAGGCGAGCCACGCCTCGCCGACCGGCGTCGCGAGGTCGCCGGCGTAGTGGACGGCCCACGCCGGCTCGGCCGCGAGCGCCACGCCCCACCCGGCGGCGAGCGCGTCGAGCGTCCACGTGATCGGCCGGTCGAGGTGGCACAGGTTGCACGCGTTGGGGCCGCCGATCGCGGCGAGCGCCGGCTCGACCGGCGCGGCGATCCGGTGGGTGCGGACGAACGCGCTCACGCCCTGGACGATCTTCGGCATGTGGCAGTCGAGGCACCCGACGTCGTCGTGGCGGGCGTGGGCGCGGGCCGCGGCCGGCGCGGCGAGGTCGGCGTGGCAGGCGGTGCACGCCGCCTCGTGGTCGGGCTGCACCGGCGCGCCGGCGCCGGCGCCGGGGACGTGCGGATCGTGGCAGTCGATGCAGCTCGCCGCCGCCGCGCACGCGCTGGCGCCGAGGTCGAGCGCCTCGCTCGAGTTGCGGACCGCGCCGCCGCCGGGGAACCGCGGCGCGGGCGTCGAGTGGCACTGCGCGCAGATCGCGGTCGTCGCGGCCGGGTCGGCGCGCGCGGCGCGCGGGTCCGGGGCGTCCGGCAGCCGGACGAGATCCGGGCTCGACGGCGCGAACCGGATCGCGACCTCGCCCTCGGACGCGGCGTGGGCGCGGCCGCCGAGGTGGCAGCTCTCGCACGAGATCCCGACGGTGACGAGCTGATCGACCGGCAGCAGGTTGTCGCGCGCGATCGCGGCGGCGCCGGCGGGGCGGGGCGCGGTGTCCGTGAACCGGACGTGGCGCTCGGGGCCGTGCCCGCCGCCGCCGCCGTCGCTGGCGCGGGCGATCCGCAGCTCGAACGGGTAGGTGTTGTGGCACCACGCGCACCGCGTCGCCCACGGCTCGGTCGGCGGCGCGTACGGGTCGAACGCGAGCGCGCCGCGGTCGTCGTGCTCGGCGTCGAACCACGCGTCGTAGTACGGCTGCGGCACCCACCCGCCGGCGCGCGCCCACCACCCCAGCGGCAGCCGGACCTCGGTCGTGTACGCGGGGTCGCCGGCCGGCTCGGGCCCGGCGGCGAGGACGCCGACGTACTCTTGCAGGTAGCGCGTGCCGATCGTGCGGGTGATCCGCCACGTCCGCGCCGGGCCGCCGTCGCCGCGCAGGGTCATCGTCGGGCCGCGCGCGTCGCGGGCGAACGTCGCGACGCCGCCGGCGTAGCGCAGCCGCGCCCCGTCGAAGTCGCCGAGCAGCCGCGCCCCGGGCGCCGCGGCGCGCTGGTTCATCGCCGCGTGCAGCGTGCCCCGCCAGCCGGCGTGGTTGTCGTCGTGGCACGCGCCGCACGCGGCGGGGCCGACGTAGTCGGCGGCGCGGACGTTCGAGTACGGGTCGACGATCGGCGCGAGCCCCGGCGCGGGCGGCGCCGCGGGCGCGGCGTCGGGCGCGGCGGCCCCGCCGCCACACGCGCCGACGGCGAGCGCGAC
>WYBA01000462.1 GCA_011526095.1 Myxococcales bacterium
CTGGGCCTGCTGATCCTCACGGTCGCGCTCAAGATCGGCCTGGCCGTGTGGACCGGGCGGATGCGCGACGAGGAGGCCGCGCGCGCCGCGCGGGCGCGGTGACCGCGCCGCGCCGGGATCCTGGTACGGTCGCGGCATGGACGCGACGCCCCTGCCGCTGATGTTCGTCGGCGACGATCGCCGGGTGCTGCTGGTCGGCGGCGGCGCGATCGCGCTGGAGAAGCTGGAGCGCCTGCTCGACGTCGGCGTCCGCCCCGACGTGATCGCCGCGCGCGTCGCGCCCGAGGTCGCGGCGCTCGCCGCCGCGCACCGCCTGGTCGTCCGCGAGCGCGAGTTCGCGCACGGCGACACCGAGGGCTACCCGCTGGTGCTGGTCGCCGTCGGCGGCGCGCGCGACGTGGCGCGCGCGATCCACGCCGAGGTGACGGCGCGCGGCGGCCTGATCAACTGCGCCGACGATCCGATCCTGTGCAACGTGTTCCTGAGCGCCAACCTGCGCCACGCCGGCGTCACCGTCGCGGTGTCGAGCCACGGCACCTCGTCGGCGATGGCGGCGCGGCTGCGCGACCGGCTGCGCGCGACGCTGCCGGCGTGGCTCGACGCCGCGCTGCCGCGGCTGCGCGAGCTGCGCGCCCGGCTGCAGCGCCTGCCCGGCGACGCCGCGGCGCGCCGGGTGTTCCTGCAGCGGGTCGTGCGCGGGCCGTGGGCGCGCGCGCTCGGCACCGGCGAGGTGACGGTGGACGCGCTCGCCGCGCGCTACGCCGCGGGCGAGGCGCTCGCCGGCGAGGTCGTGCGCGTCGCGGTCGCCGGCGCCGACCCGGACGCGCTGCCGCTCGGCGCGCTCGACGCGCTCGCCCGCGCCGACCGCGTCGTGTGCGTCGCCGGCGTCGCGGACGCACCGCTGGCCGCGGTGCGCCCGGGCGCCGCCGTCGAGCGCGACGTCCCGGCCGACGCGGCGACGGCCCGCGCCGATGCCCGCGCCGCGGCGGGCGAGGTCGTCGTCGTCGTCGCCCCGGCGTGACCATGGCGGCCGCGACGCCACCGCCCGATCGCGCGGCGCGCGGTGAGCCCGGCGTGGGCACGCGATGATCACCGCGCTGATCCTGACCCTGTCGGTGGTCTCGACGCTCGGCGCTGGCGTCGCGGTCGACCGCGCCGCGGTCGCGTCCGCCGCGCGCGCGCGCGCCGTGTGGGCGGTGGTCGCCGTCCACGCGGTCGCGCTGCCCGTGATCGCGTGGGCCGGCGTGCGCGCGACCGACCTCGGCGCCGCCGGCGCGGGCATCGTCGTCGCCGCGGCGGCGCCAGGCGGCAGCACCGGCCCGCTGCTCGCGCTGCTGGCGCGCGGCGACGCGGCGCTCGCCGCCGCGCTGTTCCTCGTGCTCACCCTGGTCGGGACCGTCACGGCGCTCGCCGCGACGCTGGCGTTCGACGTCGCCGGCGTCGCCGCGGTCGCGCGCGCCTCGGCGATCGTCGTCGCGACGGGCGTCGCGCCGCTGGTCGCGGGGATCGCGGCGCGGGCGCGCCGCCCCACCCTCGCCGCGCGGGCCGCGCCGTGGCTGTCGAGGCTGGGCGCGGCGCTGCTCGTCGCGACGATCGCCGGGCTGGCGCTCGAGCACGGCGACCGGCTCGCGACGCCGGCCGTGCTCGCGATCGCCGCCGCGGTGGTCGTCGCCTCGCTCGCGCCTGCCCTGGCCATCGCCCCGCGCGCCCGCGCGCTCGCGGTCGCGCAGGTCGGCGCCGTCCGCAACCTCACCCTCGCGCTGGTCGTGCTCGCCGCGGTCGGCGCGCCCGGGGAGGCGCTGGGCGCCGCGCTGTCCTACGGCCTGGTGATGTACGTGGTCACGATCGGGATCGCGGTGGTCGCGCGGCGCACCCCTGCGGCCCCGCAGGCGCCGCAGGCTATATTGGGGGTCGATGGCCAGCCGTGACCGCGCCGCGACCTCCCGGGGCACCGCCCTCGACGCGCCGCCGCGGCGCGCCCGGGCCCGACTGCGCTGACATGCCCCCGCCCCGCCGTCCCCCACCTGCCGCGGTGCGCTGGCGCGCGCGCCGGCCCGCGCCCGATCGCGGCTACCTCTACGTGCCCGATCACCTGCGCCCCGCCGACCGCGCCGAGCTCCTGGCGTGGCTGGCGACGCTGCGGCCGATCTGGGAGCAGCGCTACTCGACCTTGCGCCCGCCTCCGCCGGGGCGCGAGCAGCGCACGCTGCTGCGCCCGGTCTACTGGCTCGGCAACTGGCAGTTCGCGTGCCTCGGCTACTACATGCCGCCGCACGGCACGCGCGATCGCTGCGTCGCGGCCGAGCCGTTCCCGCCGGTGCTCGCGCGCCTCGTCGCCGCGGTCGAGGCGCGGGTGCGCGCCGAGTGGCACCCCGCCGACGTCCCGCCCGGGTGGCGGCTCGACACCTGCCTGGTCAACTTCTACGGCGAGCGCCTCGACCCCGCGACCGGCAAGTGGGTCGACGCCGCGCGCGTCGGCGAGCACCGCGACCTCGAGCCCGGCCCCGTCGCGTCGCTGTCGCTCGGCGAGCGCGCGCTGATGCAGTTCGTCGAGCGCGGCGCGTCCGGCCCGCCCGCGCGCACCCAGTGGCTCGACGACGGCTCGCTCCAGGTGTTCGGCGGGCCGCGGTGGAAGGATCAGCTGCTGCACCGCGTCCAGCGCGTCGACGACAAGCGCGACCTCGACCTGCCGCCCGCGATCGACGGGTTTCGAACCCGCCGCGTCAACTTCACCTTCCGCCACGTCCCGCCCGCCGACGTCGTGCCGTTCGCGAGGCTGGCGCCGCGCGCGCGCGACGACGTCCGCGGCTACGTCGCCGAGCTGGCGGCGAGCTCGGCGTTCTGGCGGGCCGCGCTGGCCGAGGAGGCGAAGGCGCGATGATCGAGCTGCTCGCCTACGTCGCGCTCGCCGTGATGCTCGCGATCGTGCTGTGGCGGCCGCACGGCTGGGGGCCGGCGCTCGGCTCCGCCGTCGCGGTCGCGATCGTCGCCGCGGCGGGGCTGGTCGAGCCGGCCGACCTCGAGCACGCCGGGCGCAGCCTGTGGCGCCCGGTGATCACGCTGGTCGCGATCATGGTGATGACGTCGGCCGCCGAGCAGCTCGGCGTGATCGACCGCCTCGCCGCGCTGATCGAGCCGCGCACGCGCGGGCCCGTGCGGCACGCGTTCCGCGTGACCTTCGTGATCTCCGCGCTGGTCGCGGCGGTGCTGTCCAACGACGGCGCGATCCTGCTGCTGACGCCCGCGGTGATCGTCCTGATCCGCACCGTCTACCCGCGGCGCTACCCCAAGTTCCAGCTCGCGTTCGCGTTCGCGGTGTTCGCCGGGGCGGGCGTCGCGCCGCTGGTGATCTCCAACCCGATGAACCTGGTCGCGGCGAGCCACGCCGGCATCGGGTTCAACGCCTACGCCGCGGTGATGGTGCCCGTCGCCGCCGCGAGCTGGGTCGCGACCTACGCGTGCCTGGCGTGGGCGTTCCGCGACGTGCTCGCCGACGAGGCGCCCGCGCTCGGGGCGTGGCCGACGCCGGCGCCGCTGCGCCCGGCGGCGTGGCTCGTCGTCGGCGTGCTCGCGGTCGTGCTGGCGGCGTACCCGATCGCGTCGTACCTCGACGGTCCGCTGTGGGTCGTGGCGAGCGCGGGAGCGGCGATCTGCGTCGCGGCCGTGGTCGGCGCCGGCGTCGAGCCGCGGCGGGTGGCCGCCGGCGTGTCGTGGAACATCCTGCCGTTCCTCGCCGGCACGCTGCTCGTGGCGCTCGCGCTCGAGCGCGCCGGCGCGGTCGACCGGCTGGCGTGGCTGTTCACCGAGACGCCCGCGCCGCTGGCGACGATCGGCGCGACCGCGGCGGTCGGCTCGGCGCTGCTCAACAACCACCCGATGTCGCTGCTCGACGCGCTCGCCCTCGACCGCGTCCCCGGCGCCACCGACGTCCACGTGCTCGCGGCGCTCGTCGGCGGCGACCTCGGCCCGCGCCTCTTGCCGGTCGGCTCGCTCGCCGGCCTGCTGTGGCTCGACGTCACCCGGCGCCACGGGATCGTCGTGTCGATCGGCTCGTTCGTGCGGATCGGGCTCGTGCTCACGGTCCTGCCGATGGCGACGTCGCTGGCGATGCTGTGGCTGCTGGGCTGAGCCACGCGCGCTTCAGGGCGGTACGATGCGGCATGGTCACCGCCGCGCGCCCCTGGATCGCCGCCGTCCTCGTCGCGTCCGTCGCGCTCGCCGCGCTCGGCGCGTGCGGCGGTGACGGCGCGCCAGACGATGGCGACGACGACGCGCCCGACGCCGCGGCCACGCCCGACGCCGCCGACGGCGATCCGTGGCAGCCCGCGCCGGCGGTGATCGGCGGCGCGATCCAGGAGACCGCGACGGTCGCGCTCGACGGCAAGATCTACGTGATCGGCGGGTTCGACGGCGCCCTCGGCATCCAGGACGACGTCCGCGTGTTCGACACCGCGACCGGCACGTGGTCCCAGGGTGCGCCGCTGCCCCAGGCCGTCCACCACGCCAACGCCGCGGTCGTCGACGACACGATCTACGTCGTCGGCGCGCTCCAGAGCTTCCAGTTCACCGCGGCCGGCGTGGTGTGGGCGTGGACGCCGGCGGTCGACGACGGCTGGCGCGAGCTGGCGCCGATGCCCGCCGGCACCGAGCGCGGCTCGTCGGTGGTCGGCGTGATCGACGGCGTCATCTACCTCGCGGGCGGGCTGCGCGGCGGCGCCGCGGTCGCCGACGTATCGGCCTACGACCCGGCCGAGGGGACGTGGGACGACCTGCCCGACCTGCCGGCGGCGCGCGACCACGCCTGCGGCGGCGTGATCGCCGGCGCGCTGTACGTCGCGGGCGGCCGCCAGGCCGACATCGAATCGACCGCCGCGACGACCTGGTCGCTGGCGCCCGGCGGCGGAGGATGGACCGACCGCGCCGCGATGCCGACCGGCCGCGGCGGCACCGCGTGCGGCGTGATCGACGGCCGGCTGATCGTCGTCGGCGGCGAGGGCAACGTCGCGGTCAGCTCCGGCGTGTTCCCGCAGACCGAGGCCTACGACGCCGCAGCCGACGCGTGGACGACGCTGGCGCCGATGCGCACGCCGCGCCACGGCATGGGCGCCGCGGCGTGGGGCGGCACGCTCTACGTCCCCGGCGGCGCCAACGTCCAGGCGTTCGGCGCCGTCGACACCCACGAGACGTTCACGCCGTAGCGCCGGCGCGCGCGCCGCCCGCTACTCGCACGCCGCGGCGCACAGCCCGTCGCAGCACGCCGGCGAGCCGGCCGGGCAGTCGCCGTCGCCGTGGCACACGACCGTGCCCCCGGTCTCGGAGGTGCAGTTCGACGGCTCGGTGCAGCTCGGCCCGAACCCGAGCTCGCAGCAGCGCAGGCCGGGGTTGTCGCAGTCCTCCGGACCGTCGCACGAGGTCAGCCGGCCCAGGCACAGCCCGGCGCTCGGCTCGCAGCCGACGCCGCCGTCAGGGTGCTCGCAGCAGCCCTGGCTGGTGCCGGGGACGCACAGGTCCTCCTCGGGCCCGCACCGCACGCCGACCTCGGCCGCGTCGAGCGGCACGCCGGCGTCGACCTCGCGCGCGTCGATCGGGCGCGCGTCGATCGCGCCGGCCGACGCGTCGATGGACGAGGGGAGCTGCTCGTCGTTGCCGCCGCAGGCGGCGAGCAGCACGAGGGACCAGGCGAGGAGACGACCGCGAGCCATCCCGCGATGCTATCAGCGCGCCAGCGCCCGCGCGCGCCGGCCGTCGCGGTCGAGCAGATCGCGGTCGATCCGCGCCGCCTCGTCGAGCCGCGCCGGCGCCACGGTCTGCCCGAGGACGACGTCGCGGATCAGCTCCACGACGTCCGGGGCGGCCAGGATCCGGCGGTGCCCGAGCCCGGACGTCTCGACCAGGCGCGCGCCCGGCCACGCCGCGGCGAGCCCCTCACCCTCGGTGAACGCGACCTCGCGATCGCCGACGTCGTGGACGACCGTGAGCGCGGCGGTCTGGCGGGGCGCGAGCGCCACGCCGTCAAGCGCGTCGGGGCTGGCGTGCGCCGCGGCGGTGAGGCCCTCGACGAACAGCCCGGCGGCGCGCGGCGACAGCCCGGCCGCGTCGGCGAACCGGTCGACCGCGGCGCGGATCCGGTAGACCGGCGCGACGTACACCGCACGACGCGCGGCGAGCCCGTGGGCCAGCGCCACCGTCGTCGCCGCGGCGCCGAACGAGTGCGCGACCACCGCCTCGACGCCGCCGGCGACGTCGGCCACGGCGCGCGCGATCCGCGCCATCTCGCCGAGCGTCGTCACCTGGCCGGGCGTGTCGCCGTGCGCCGGCGCGTCGTGGGCGACGACACGAAAGCCCGCGTTGACCAGCGCCGGCACGAGCGCGCCGAACTGGCTGCCGCGCCCACCCCAGCCGTGGACGAGCTGGACCGCCGGGCCCTCGCCCCACGTCCACGTCGCGATCGCCTTGCGGTCGACGAGCACGGTGAGCGGCTCGCCGACCGCGAGCAGCGCGACCTCGGCGTCGGGCCGCGCCGCGCGCGGGGGCGTGAGGAACGTCTTGAGCGCGACGCGCGCGGCGACGCGGGGCGACAGCCGGTCCGCGACCGACACGACGCCGCGCAGCGTGCTCATTTGATTACGAACGTTCGTGCTTTTCTCTGCGGGTGCGGTGGCCATGGGGTCCTCCAGGATGGGGCGTGAAGCTCGTGGAACAGCCGATCGACGATCGGCGTGCGGATCGATTACGCGGCGCGCGCGAGCAGCGCGTCGATCGCGCGGCGGGCGCGCGCGGCGCCCTTGGGGTCGCCGAGCAGCCGGCCCACCGTGTGGTAGGCGAGCATGACGCCGTACAGCTCGAACGCGAGCTGCTTCGGGTCGGTGTCGGCGCGCAGGTGCCCCTCGTCCACCGCGATCTTCGCGGCGGTCGCGAGGGCGTCCATCCAGTCGCGGATCGTCGCGGCGACGGCGTCGCGCGCCGGGCCGGGCCGGTCATCGAGCTCGGCCGAGAGCTGGACGAAGACGCACGCGTCCTCGCCCCACTTCATCCACCGGTCGACCAGGGCGCGCAGCCGCGGCGTGCCGCGCGACACCTTGAGCGCCGGCGCGATCACCTCGGACACGAAGCGGTCGCGCGCGTGCTCGATCACCGCGATCTGCAGGGCTTCCTTGCTGCCGAAGTGGGCGAACAGCCCGCTCTTGGACAGCTCCAGCGCGGTCGCGAGCTGGCCGATGGTGAGGCCCTCGAGCCCGACGGTCCGCGCCAGCGTGGTGGCCCGGTCCAGGATCGTCGTGCGGGTGGCGTCACCTTTCTTCATCGACCTGCCGCCACAATAGTACGGTCGTTCTATTCGCGCAAGGGGCGAGATCGTCCTCCGAGAACCACCGCTCGTCCTGAGAGGGTCGATCGGAATCAAGCCCCTCCGCTCGTCCTGAGCAGCGCCGAGCGCCAGCGCCCTTCGACGGGCTCAGGGTGAGCGGTCGATCGTGTCGAAGGACGCTGACAGTCGACGATGCCTGCCTCGCCAGCCAGGACTGTCACCATCCTTCGACACGGGCCTCGCTCGCGCTCGGCCCTGCTCAGGATGAGCGGAGCCCGCTCCGTCTCCGTCTCCGTCTCCGTCTCCGTCTCCGTCTCCGTCTCCGTCTCCGTCTCCGTCTCCGTCTCCGTCTCCGTCTCCGTCTCCGTCTCCGTCTCCGTCTCCGCTACTATGCACGCCATGCCCTGGCTCCCCGTCGTCGATCGCGATCGCGCCCGCGGCGCCCTCCTCGGGCTCGCCGTCGGCGACGCGCTCGGCACGACGCTCGAGTTCACTCGCCCCGAGGCGCCGCCCTACCCCGCGCTCGCCACCGGCCCGCACGTCGACGTCACCGGCGGCGGCCCGTTCGACTGCGAGCCCGGCCAGGTCACCGACGACACGCACATGGCGTGCTGCCTCGCCCAGAGCCTGCTCGCGACCGGGGGCGACCTCGACCTCGAGGACGTCGGCCGGCGCTACGTCGCGTGGCGCCGGCACGCGTTCGACATCGGCAACCAGACCCGCGACGCGCTCGGCGAGCTCGAGCGCGGCACGCCCGCCGGCGAGGCGGGCCTGGCGATCTGGCGCCGCGGCGGGCGCCAGGCCGCGGGCAACGGCTCGCTGATGCGGTGCGCGCCGCTCGCCGTCGCCTACGCCGACCGCCCCGACGAGCTGCCCGGCGCCGCGTGCGCCGAGAGCGCGATCACCCACGCCGACCCGCGCTGCCAGCTCGCGTGCGCCGCGTTCACCGCCGCGATCGCGGCGGCCGTCGGCCAGCCGCCCGCGCGCCACGCCGCGATGCTCGACGCCGCGCGCGACGCGCTCGGCCGCGCCACCGCCGCGCTCGCCGCGGCGCTGCCCACCGAGGCCGCCGCGATCGCCGCCGCGGCCGACGCGATCGGCGCCGACCTCGCGGTCGCCGGCGCCGCCACCCCGGGCGTCGACGGCGCCGACGTCCACCTCCACCGCACCGCCGGGTACGTCCGCGTCGCGCTGCGCCTCGCCGTGTGGCACCTGGCGCGCGGCACGTCGTGGCGCGACGCGCTGCTCGACGTCGTCAACCGCGGCGGCGACGCCGACACCAACGGCGCGATCGTCGGGGCGCTGCTCGGCGCGGCCTGGGGCCAGGAAGCGATCCCGCGGGCGTGGCGCGACCGCGTGCTCGCCCCGCTCGACCACCGCGCCCCCGCGCTCGCCACCACCTACCACCCGCAGGCGCTGCTCGCGCTGGTGCCATGACCCCCGCCGCGCCACCCGACGCCGACGCCGACGCCGACGACCTTCGCCGCCCGGTCGCGCCGCCCGAGGCGTTCGCGCTCGATCCCGCGATCGTCCACCTCAACCACGGCTCGTTCGGCGCGTGCCCGCGCGCCGCGCTCGACGCGCAGGCGGCGTGGCGCGCGCGCCTCGAGGCCGCGACGATGCGGTTCTTCGTCGTCGACTGGCCCGACGCGCTCGCCACCGCGCGCGCCGCGGTCGCCGCGTTCCTGCGCGCCGATCCGGCTGGCCTGGTGTTCGTCCCCAACGCCACCACCGGCGTCGACACCGCGCTCGAGGCGCTGGTCGAGCCCGGCGCCGACATCCTCACCACCGACCACGGCTACGCCGCGTGCCGCCACGCGCTCGATCGCCTCGCCGCCGCGCGCGGCGCCCGCGTCGTCGTCGCGCACCTGCCGTTCCCCACGCGCGACGCCCACGCCCACGTCGACGCGATCGCCGCCGCGTGCACGCCGGCGACGCGCGTCGCGCTGCTCGACCACGTCACCTCGCCGACCGCGCTGGTGCTCGACGCCCTCGCCGTCACCCGCGCGCTCGCGCCGCGCGGCGTCCACGTCGTCGTCGACGCCGCCCACGCGCCCGGCCAGCTCGACGTCGACGTCGCCGCGCTCGCCGCCGCCGGCGTCGCGGCGTGGACCGGCAACCTCCACAAGTGGGCGTGCGCGCCCAAGGGCGCCGCGGCGCTGTGGGTGCGCGACGACCTCCGCGCGCGCGTCGCCCCGCTCGTCACCAGCCACGGGTTCGGCGCGCCGGCCGCCACCCGCTACCACGCCGCGCACGACTGGACCGGCACCCACGATCCGACGCCGTACCTGACCGCGCCGACCGCGATCGACACGATCGCCGCGCTCGGCGGCGGCTGGCCCGCGGTGCGCGCCCGCGGCCACCGCCTCGCGTGCGCGATGCGCGACGTGGTGTGCGACGCGCTCGGCGTCGCCCCGCCCGCGCCCGACGCGATGATCGGCATGATGGCCGCGATCCCCGTCGCGCTGCCCGCCGACCTGCCGCCGCGCACGCTCGAGCGCCGGCTGCTCGACGCCGGCTGGGAGGTCGCGATCGCCGCGCCGGCGCCGCACCCGGTCCCCGGCACGCCGAGCGTCCGCGTCTGCGCCCACCTCTACAACCACCTCGGCCAGGCCGAGGCCCTCGCGCGACAGCTCCGCGCGCTCGGCGTGCGCGGCGCCCCGCCCCCGGCGTAACATCGCGCCATGGGGCGGACGTTCGTCATCGGCGACATCCACGGCGAGCGCGCGCTGCTCGAGCGCGTGCTCGACAAGCTGCCGTTCATCGCGCCCGACGACACGCTCGTGCTGCTCGGCGACTACCTCGACCGCGGCCCCGACTCCCGCGGCGTCGTCCAGCGCCTGCTGCGCCTGCCCGAGGAGACGGTCGGCAAGGTCGTCCTGCTGCGCGGCAACCACGAGGACGCGTTCCTGCGCTCGCTGACCGAGGAGCTGGACGTCGGGTTCGTGATGGCGCGCGGCAACGGCGTCGCGGAGACGTTCCGCTCGTTCACCGACCGCCCGGTGATCCCCGGCGCCGAGCTCGAGCTCGACGAGGCCAAGCAGCTGTTCGACCTCAAGAGCTGGGTCCCGCCCGCGGTCCAGCGGTGGCTCGCCACGCTGCCGCTCTGGTACGAGGACGAGCACGCGATCTACGTCCACGCCGGGCTCGAGGGCGAGGGCGCCGTGTGGAAGCACCCGCGCGACGGCGCCGAGCGCCCGCTGATGTGGATGCGCGAGCCCGACTTCTACGAGCAGTACGAGGGCAAGACGATCGTCTTCGGTCACACGCCGGTGAGCGAGCTGCCGCCCAAGGACGAGGCGCGGACCGAGGTGTGGCGGCGCGGCCCCTTGTGGGGCCTCGACACCGGCGCCGGTCGCGGCGGGCACGTCAGCGCGGTCGAGCTGCCGGCGGGGACGATCTACGACTCGAGGTGAGCCCCGCGGCGCCGCCGCCGCTCAGACCTTCTTCTTCGCGCGCTGCTGGAAGCTGTACGGCCGGTGGGTCGGGCCCTTGCTGCCGCCGTCGCCGCCCTCCTCCTCGGACACCGCCGGCAGCGGGTCCTCGGCGCCGTCGCGGAACTTGATCTGGTTGAGCGGGTTCTCCTGCACCAGCACCTGGGTCTGGTGATCGAGCAGCTCGCCGAGGCCCTCGAGCTTGTCGATGTCGTCGAGGATGTCGTCGACCGAGGTGTAGCGCTCGGCGCGCGAGTCGCGCGTCATGCGATCGAAGATGTCGTCGATGCCCTTGGGCAGCGAGCCGTTGATCTGCGACGGCATCGGCGAGCGCCGGCCCGGCAGCTTCCGGGTGAGCAGCTCGTAGAAGATGATGCCGAGCGCGTAGATGTCGGCCTGGGCGCCGGCGGCGACCGCGTCGTTGTAGAGCTCCGGCGCCATGTACGCGACGTTGCCCATGCCGACGTAGACCTGCCGGATCACCGCGTGATCGCGCTCGACGATCCGGGTGAAGCCGAAGTCCGAGACCTTGACGTTGCCGTAGCCGTCGATGAGCAGCTGCTCCGGCTTGAGCCCGCGGTGGTAGACGCGCTGGGCGTGCGCCGCGCGCAGCGCGTGCAGCGTCTGCAGCAGGTACTTCAGCGCGATCGCGACCGGGATCTCCTCGGCGTCGTTGATCAGCCGGCGCGTCGAGCCGTTGGGCGCGAGCTCGACGACCATGTACGGGAACTCGCGGTCGAGGTTGACGTCGTGGATCGGCAGGATGTTGGGGTGCGCCAGCGACGCCGCGGCGCGCACGACGTCGGTGAACCGCCGGACGATCTCGCCGCGCTGGTCCTCGCTGAAGAACCCGAACAGGTCGCGGATCTCCTTGAGCGCGACCTCGCGCGACAGCGGCACCTGGCGGGCGCGGTAGACGGTGCCGATGCCGCCCGAGCCGATCACGGCGAGCTTCTCGTAGCGGCTGTCGATCATCTCGGAGCTCATGCTCTGGATCTCCCCGCCGACCATGGCGCTCGGGCGCCCGCCGGAGGTCTGGACCTTGGGATCGCGGCGATCGCGCTCGGGCAGCCGGCTCGACACCGAGCCCGACGTCGGCCCGCCCATCGTCGACGCGACGACGCCGGAGTTGGTGCCGAGCATCGCCGCCGGCATCTGGCGGCTCTGGCGCAGCTTCTTGAAGTGCGACACCGCGCGCTCGGTGAAGTCGGCGAGGTTGCCGCCGTTGACCACCTGCTCGCCGTCGGGCGTGACCTCGAGCGAGTCCGAGCCGCGGTCCTGGCGCAGGTAGCCGGCCTTCTCGAGGAAGGTGATGTACTCGCCGAACGGGATCGAGACGGCGCCCTCGCACACCCGCCGGATGTCCTCGTAGCGGTTCTGGCGGCCGTAGCGCGCCTCCGCCATCACGTTGGCGAGGATGAAGCGGGCCTCCTCGCAGAGGACCTCCTTCGTGACCTTGGCGCGGCCTTCCATCGCCGATCAGGGTATCGCCCGGCTGGACGCCGGGTCAAACAACCGGGGTCCACGGCGGCGCGCCCTCGGCCGCCAGCCGGCGGACCAGCGGCGCGTCGGCGGGCAGGATGTCGAGGTCGTCGAGCGCGTCCGGCGCGCGCCACGCCAGGTCCGCCACCTCCACCGCGCGCGGCACCGCGTCCGGCGGCAGCCGGCAGCGGTAGACCATCATCAGGACGTCGTAGCCGGGGTAGGCGTGGAACAGCACGTCCCAGACGCGCCCGACCTCGGCGTCGACGCCCAGCTCCTCGCGCAGCTCGCGGGCCAGCGCGACCTCGGGCGACTCGCCGGGCTCGAGCTTGCCGCCCGGGAACTCCCACTGCAGCGGCAGCGCCTGGTCGGCGCGGCGCTGGGTGACCAGGACGCGGCCGGCGTCGTCCACGCACAGCCCGGCGACGACGATCTTGCGGACGCGCGCGGCGGGCTCGGCGGCGGAGGTCATGGCCCGCCACGATAGTCGATACCCGAGCGATTCCGACGGGCGCGGTTGAACGTGCAAATCCCGAACCTGGACGGCCACCGCGCCTTGACCGTGTCAATCGCGGCCCCTACAGTGCGACCACTCATGAAGCTCTACGCCGCGAAGATCGACTCGGTCGCCGCCGAGGTGATCACCAAGCTCCGGGACGATGGCGACATCGAGGTGGGCGACGCCAACGAGGCGCAGCTCGACGCGGCCAGCGTGCTGAAGGAGTACCTGCGGCTCGAGAAGGAGATCACCGAGCGCGCCAAGGACATCCTGGAGATCCGCGGCCTTCCGTACTCGGCGCTGGGCCGGACCAAGCGCCAGCTCGCGGAGCAGAAGGACTTCGGCCTCGGCGAGGACGCGATCACCTGGATCTGCAACCAGCTGGTCGAGACCTTCATGCAGAGCCGCCACGTCGACGAGGTGTTCGCCGACGACGCCACGCTCCGCCGCAAGATCAAGGACATCGTCCGCAAGCACATGGCCGTGGACGACGAGCTCGACGCCGAGGTCCGCACGCGGATCAAGAACCTGCAGGAGGGCACCTCCGCGTGGGACGTCGAGTACGCGAAGGTCATGGACCAGATCAAGCAGAAGCACGGGATCAAGGAGTAGGTCCCGACGCTGACCGGGCCCGCCGCCGGGACCCACGTGTCGGCGCCATCGACGATGACGGGGGTGCCGCCATGCGCCGCACCCGGCCGAGGACAACCGGCGGGCCGCTGCTAGCCTGAGGTCGTGCGCTCCACGCTGATCTCGCTGCTCGTCGGCCTGTGCGCGGCCGTCGTCGGTGCCGCCGTGGCGTTCGTGGCCGGCATGGCGCTGTCGTCGCAGGGGGACGGATGGGAGGTGTTCGACGGGCTCGAGGCCGCGGTCGTGCTCGGCCCGCTCGCCGGGATCGGGGCGTTCGTGGTCACGCTGTTCCTGCGCGTCGCCCGCCAGCAGGAGGGCCCGCCGGAGGAGCCGCGGATCCCGGTCGCCCGCGCGAGCTTCGCGCGGCGGCCCGCGCCCCCGGCCGGCACCGGGCGGGCCGGACCGACCGGACCGGGTTGACCTCCAGCGCCGCCGGCCACACGGTGGGGCCGACGATGTAACGCACCGAGGCGAGACGTCGTCCCATCGTGGTGACCCGACCCCTGCCCGCCCTGCTGTGCTTCGCTGCCGTGACCGCGGCCGGCGCGCCCGCGTCGGCCCAGCGCGCGACCGAGCAGCGCGGCGTGGTCGTCGACGCGACCACGGGCGAGCCGATCGCCGGCGCCACGGTCGCGACCACCTCGGGCGACGCGGCCGAGGTGACGACCGGCGACGACGGCGCGTTCACGCTGGCCGGCGTGCCGGCCGGCCGGGTGGGAGTGATCGTGTTCGCCGACGGCTACCAGCCCCTGGTGATCGACCAGCGCCGCGGCCGGGCGTGGCGGCTGGCGCTCGAGCCCGACGCGGCGCAGGCCGGCGGCGAGCTGATCGTCGTCGAGGGCGAGCGGCCGCCGCTGACCGAGGCCGTCCCCTACGACCTGCGCGGCGAGGAGGTGCGGCAGCTCCCCGGCTCGGGCAACGACGCGCTCAAGGCGCTGACCTCGCTGCCCGGCGCGGCCCGCGTGCCGTTCGGGCTCGGCGGGCTGGCGCTGCGCGGCTCGGCGCCGCGCGACTCGGCGGTCTACCTCGACGGGATCGAGGTGCCGATCCTGTTCCACTTCGGCGGGCTGGCGTCGTTCTACCCGTCCGCCCTGCTCGGCTCGATGGAGCTCGACCCCAGCGGGTTCTCGGTCCGCTACGGCCGCGCCCAGGGCGGGCTGGTCGAGCTGTCGTCGCGCCCGGCGCGCGCCGACCGCTGGCGGGTCGGCGGCGAGGTCAGCCTGGTCGACGCGCAGGCGCGCGCCGAGGGCCCCGGCTGGGGCGGCGGCGACTGGCAGCTCGGCGTGCGTCGCTCCTACGTCGACGCGGTGCTCGCGGCCGCGCCGCTCGACCTGACGCTCCTGCCCCGCTACTGGGACGCGCAGGTCAAGTACGAGCGTGGCACCCGGTCGCGCGGCGTGTGGTCGGCGCTGGCGTTCGCCTCGTCCGACGGCCTCGACCTGGTCACCGCCGACGACGACCCGACCGCGCCCGACGACACGCTCGACTACACCTCGCGGTTCGTGCGCCTCGGCGCGCGCTACCAGCGCGACGTCGGCGCCACCTCGTACGACGTCGTCGTCGCGACCGGCGTCGACGACATCGGGCTGACGTTCAACGACGAGGGCGTGGCGCGGCGCAACGTCCCGATGACGGCGCGCGCGACCGTCGGTCACGATCTCGGCGGCGGCGCGGAGGTCGCGGCCGGCGTCGACGTCCAGGGCACGCGCTACACGTTCGATCTGTCGAGCGAGGCGCCGGCGGGGCCCGACATGCCGATGACCAGCGACGCCGGACGCCGCGCCGACACGATCTGGTCGGCCGACGCCGCGGCGTGGGCCGAGCTGCTCTACCCCGTCGCCGGGCGCGCGCTGATGGTGAAGCCCGGGGTGCGCGGCGAGCGCTACGGCCTCAGCGACGAGTGGGTGCTCGACCCGCGGCTGACGATCCTGCACGAGCTGTCGCCCGAGCTGACCGTGACCGAGGCGGTCGGCGTCTACCACCAGCCGGTCGCGGTCGTCGATCTCGATCCGGCGTTCGGCAACCAGGAGCTGCGCGCCAGCCGCGCGATCCACACCTCGGTGAGCGTCAACGCCAGGCTGCCCGCGGACGCCGAGATGTCGGCGACCGCCTACGGCCAGTCGATGCGCGACCTGCCGGCGGACGCGGTCACCGGCGCCACGCCGATCACCGCGGGCGGCAGCCGCGACGCCGGCGGCGCCGGCGCGATCTCGGTCGAGCTGCTCGACGACCAGTTCGGCACGTACAGCTACAAGGAGAACCTCGGGCGCGGGCGGGCGTGGGGGCTCGAGCTCCTGCTGCGCAAGCGCGCCGGGTCGTGGACCGGCTGGCTCGGCTACACCTACGCGCGCAGCCTGCGCCGGGGCGACCCGGCGGTGGACGCGACCTACCGGCCGTACGTGCTCGACCAGCCGCACCTGGTCACCGCGCTGGCGTCGGTGCCGCTCGGCCGCCACTGGCGCCTCGGCGGCCGCGTCCGCTACGCCACCGGCAACCCGTACACGCCGGTCGCCGGCGCGTACTTCGACGCCGACGCCCAGGCCTACGAGCCCCAGGACGGCGCGATCCTGTCGCGCCGCCTGCCCGCGTTCTTCCAGCTCGACCTGCGGCTCGACCGGGCGTGGTCGCGACCGTGGGGCACGCTCAAGCTGTTCCTCGACGTCCAGAACGTGACCAACCGGGTCAACGCCGAGGGCGTGACCTACAACTTCGACTACAGCGAGCCGTCGTACACGCGCGGCCTGCCGGTGTTCCCCTCGATCGGCCTGGAGTACGCGCCGTGAGGGCCGCCGCGCTGGCGCTGGCCGCCGCCGCGACCGCCGCGTGCAGCGACGACGCGACGACGTCGCTGCTCGACGGCCCGCGCGTCGTCGCGATCGTCGCCGACCCGCCGACGGTGGCGGCCGACGGCGTCGCGCAGCTGGCGCTCGTCACCGCGCTCGACGGCGCGCCGGCCGCCCCCGACGAGGTGAGCTGGCGAGCGTGCTCGCCGGCGTGGCCGGTGGCGGATCCCGTGCGCGACTGCAGCGGCGACCGCGCGCTGGCGCTGCCGGTGGCGCCCGACGGCCGCGCCGTGGTCGATGTCGCGGCGGTCGCGGCGCGGTTCGGGCTGGCGCTGCCGCCCGCGCCCGCCGACGGCGATCCCTGCGGGCGCGCCGTGGTGCCGGTGACGATCGTGGTCGAGGCCGAGCTGGGCGGCGCGCGGCTGATCGCGCGCAAGCAGCTCGACGTCGGCGCCGCGCCGCCGCCGCGCACCAACCCGGCGTTCGTCCAGGTCCGCGTCGACGGCGCGCCGCTGGCGCCCGGCGCGCCGCTGCCCGCCGGCGCGACGGTCGCGCTGAGCGCCGACCTGGCCGCCGATGCCCTCGACGAGGTGTGCGAGCCCGACGGCGAGGCGCCGGCCCGCCACGAGGACGTCCGCGTCGCGGTCTACGCCGGCGGCGGCGCGACGCTGTCCGAGCTGGCGTTCGACGTGATCGAGGTCGAGGGCGCGACGATCACGGGCGCGGTCGAGCTGACGCTGCCCGAGGCGCCCGATGACGTCCCGCTGTGGCTGGTCGCGGTCGACGAGGGCGGCGGCGTCGCGGTGTGGCACGACGTCGTGCCGGTGCGCTGAGCCGGTCGCGCCGCGTCATAGCTGCGGGCGCGTGGTGAGGCTGGCAGGGTCAGTGAGCCCGATGGTGGGAAAGCCGGCTCGCACCGCGCTGTCCATCGCCGCGACGACGTCGGCGTACAGCACGGGCGCCGCGTCGGTGCTCTGGGCCGCCAGCTCCAGCGCGGGAAGCGCGTCAGCCGCGGCGATCGTCGCGCGCAGGACGTCCTCGAGCGCTGTCCACTCGGAGCCCGCGCCGGCGCCCAGGCCACGATCGATGACGCGGCGCTCGCCCGTGCGGTCGTTGCCGATCCAGATCCGGTCGACGTCGAGCTGGACCGAGACACGCTCGCGCTCCTCGACGCTGATCTGACCGGCGCGGCCGCGACCAGCGGGGCGCGTGTCGAGGGCGGCCGTCGTCGACCACACCGCAGTGACGAGGAGGAACGCGGTCAGGCAGCTCATCAGATCGATGAACGGCACGATGTTGAGCGCGACGTCGCGGCTGGCGCGCTCGTCCGACGGGATCATCGCCATGCCCGCACGACACGGCGGCGGCGACGCGGTTGCGGGGCGCGCGGGCGGCGCGGTGGTAGAACTCGGCGCGTGAAGCCCGCCCAGACCGTCGCCGCCGCCGCCGTCCTCGCCACGCTCGCCGCCCCGGCCACCCCGGCCGCCGCCGAGGAGGTCCACGTGGACGCGGCGTTCGGCGCGGTCGTCCCCCTGTTCGGCGACGCCTACCGCGAGGCGGTGTCGTTCGGCGGCCGGCTCGCGGCGCGCGCACACCGCGGCCGCCTCGCCGGCCAGCTCGAGCTGGGCGCGTTCACCGAGGGGAGCGCCGACGTCGAGCGGCTCACCTACCGCACGCGCGTCATGGCCGGGACGTGGTGGCGGCGCCAGATCGAGGGCCAGCGCGGCCTGGTGGTGCGGACGCTCGCGGGCGTGGAGCTCGGCGGGTTCGACCGGGTCGGGACCGGCTCGCGGTGGCCCGAGGCGCACCACCTGGGGTTCGCCGCCGAGGTCGGGTTCGACAGCCACAACGAGCTGCACTGGGGCGAGGTGTCGATGGGCGTCGCGCTCGCGCTCACGGTCCAGCCGTTCGGCGAGCAGGACGGCGGCGACTACGTCGGGCTCGAGGGCGTGGCCCAGCTCGCGGTCGGGTTCTGAGACGAGACGGCGCCCGCGCCGCTCAGGTCCAGCGCGGGCCGTCGTCGAGCAGCGCGAGCTGGGCGACGACCTCGCCGTCGGCGTCGACGAACCGGACCCGGCGCACCCCGAAGCGCTTCGATAGGTGCTTCTCGAAGTGGTCCGCGACGGCCGCCTGGGTGCGGTGGACTCGGGTCAGCCGGAACCGCTCGTCCGCGGTCACGACCACGGTGGCCACGTCATCGGCGTCGACGCGGGCGCCTGGCGCCGACCATCGCGCGAGGTCGAGGAGGGTCTCGGCCGGCGGCAGCGCCTGCCACCACGGCAGCACCCGGGCGAACGACCGCGCCCACTGCCGCACCGTGTCGTCCGCGATCGCCCGCTCGCGCGCGGCGGCGTGGGCCGTCTCCTCGACCTGACGCAGCAGCGCCGCGAGGTCGAGCGAGGCCGGGTCCGTGCCCGACTCGCGCAGGCCGACCGACAGGTCGTGGACGAGCCGCTCCACCTCGGCGAGCCAGGCGTCGCGGCTGGCGCCCGCCTCGCTCTCCAGGAGGCCCAAGAGCGTCCGGGTGTTGCGCAGATCGGTCTTCAGGTACCCCTGCGCGTACGAGGCGGATCCCTCCATGTGGATGTGGGTAGCAGGTGGCTCTGATCGTCAGGCCGCCACGGCCGACCCAGCGCGGGCTCCGGAGACGGAGACGGAGGCGGAGACGGAGACGGACGCGGAGACGGAGACGGAGACGGACGCGGAGACGGAGACGGAGACGGAGACGGAGACGGAGGCGGAGACGGAGACGGAGACGGAGACGGAGGCGGAGTGGGATCGTGCGAGACGTCGCTCGCCAGGCGGGCCCGGGCGATCCACGCTGGAGTCATGGCGATGCGCTGCGCGAGCTGC
>WYBA01000061.1 GCA_011526095.1 Myxococcales bacterium
CCGACGCGCCCGTGGCGCGCGGTGCCGAGGCGACGTACTCGAACGCCGTGAACGGCGTCCGGGGCCTGATCCGGCAGATGACGTTCGCGGACATGACCGCGATGCAGACGATCCTCCGTCAGCATCCAGAGCACGAGATCAGCCGCCGCATCGCGCGGATGAACCCAGAGCGGCGCAACGCGATCCACGCGGATCTCTCCGACACCCGCCTGCGGCTTCAGGCGCGCTCGCGAGAGGCTGCACAGGGGCGCATCGAGGCCGCCGCGCCGGCACCGTTCAAGGTGCGGCGCATCGGGATCGGCGCGACGGCGGTGACGGACACCCCCGTCGCGGACACGGCGACCGCTGTGCCGGGCCGCCCTGACGAGCCGGCGACGCCTGCGGCGCCCGCGCGATCGGAGGCCGCCGACGATCAGGCGCGTGCAGCGCAGGGCGGCGAGCGGGCGCCAGGCGGCGAGCCGCTGCCTGGCACCATGCGCGCCGGACTCGAGCCGGCTGTTGGCGGCGACCTCGGCGGCGTTCACGTTCACACCGACGCGCACGCGGCGCAGCTCGCCGCGGCAGAAGGCGCCCACGCGGTCTCGATCGGCGAGGACGTCTTCATGGGCTCCGGCGCCTACCGCCCGGACTCCGAAGAAGGGCAGGCGCTCATCGCTCACGAGGCGGCGCACGTCATCGAGCAACGCAGCAGCGGCCCTGGTGTGCATCGGGCCGAAATCGGGCTCGTCGCGGCGGTCACCAGCGAGATGACCGCCGATCAGAAGGCGCAAGCGTATCTCGCCGAGCACAAGAACGAGGTCAACGCGCGCGCCTACGTCCAGCGCAACCGAGGCCACGTCTTCGACGAGCTGATCGCGGTGATGGGGAGCCGCGACGTGCCGACGGGGCACCCAGGGCTCGCGTGGACAGATCCAGGCGCGTTCCTCTGGCACGTCGTCGATCGCCTCAAGATCGGTGGTCCCGACACGTTCGTCGAGAGGCTGCGCTCGGTGATCGCGCCGATCGACCTGTGGTCGCTGGTCGACCAGCAGCGCCTGCTGACCAAGGTCGAGTACGTCAGCGACGACGTCCTCACCCACGACATGAAGAAGCGCCTCGACGCCGCGCGTGGCGACTACGGCGGCGGTCCCGTCGGCCCCGCGAGATGGATCCCGGCCGTTGGCACCGCGCTGGCGTCGGCGATCGAGTCGAGCCTGCTGCAGGCGCTCGCGCGGATGGGCCCGAAGTACTTCCACGCCGCGCGCCTCAAGCAGCGCGAGGCGACCCAGCGCGGTACGGACACCGAGCCCGTCACGCTGGGCGATCTGATCCCTGCCCACCCCATGGACTGGACCGTCGCGGGCGCGCTGTGCGAGCGCGACATCATCCACGTGACCGCCGGACCGGAGGACATCGCCGACGGTGCGCCCGACCCCAACCGGAACCGCAAGATCCAGTTCGAGTGGCAGGGGCCGCGCGGACTGTGGAACTACGTCAAGGTCACCCGCCCCGCGGACCCGTCACCCGAGGAGGTCGCAAAGAACGTCCTCGGCAACCACGCGCTCGCGTATCGCCTGGTCGTCGCACCACCGCTGTACGGGATCCCGGAAGACCTCGCCGAGAACATCGAGGAGGCGCGCACGTACCGTCCGAGCGCGCTCGGCTCGCGTCCGGCCACGGCGGACGCCCCGATCGAACACGATCCGCTCGTCGCGCTCGGCGGCAGCTCAGCAGGCGATGAGGCGGCACTTGCCGCGGCGACGCGCGCGCTCGATCAGCGCGCCGCCGCGCAGGGCGCGGCCGGAGGACAGAACGCGAACGAGGCCGGCGCCGCCGCGGAGCGCGAGGGGGCCGCGGCCGGCCCGGCCGCGGCCCCGGTTGATCGCAAGCCGCTGCTCGACGCCATCGGGACATCTCAGGTCCAGGTCCAGGCGCT
Source organism: Myxococcales bacterium (assembly GCA_011526095.1). Taxonomy (GTDB): domain Bacteria; phylum Myxococcota_A; class Polyangia; order Haliangiales; family Haliangiaceae; genus WYBA01. The sequence goes on from WYBA01000061.1 coordinate 1,916, forward strand.
TGCCTCGATCGTCGAGCCGTTCGCCCTGCAGGAGCAGCTCGCCCCGGTACGCGCGTGGCTCGCCACGAAGCGCACCGAGCTGCTCTCCGTCCCCGACGACACCGTCACGCTCTGGGCTGAGGTGCTGCGAGGCCAGCAGCACGTCCTCCTCGCCATCAGCGCTGACCTGAACCGCCTCGGGACCCAGCTCCAGGAGCCGACGAAGGACGATCCGTGGGCCGGCACCGTGGGGCTCTCGCCCATGCACCGCGAGATCTTCATGGCCTACCTGCGTGCCGCCGCGGTCGCGCACATCCCTGAGGCCGGGATGGCTGCGCTCGCCGAGGCGCGCGCGAAGCAGGTCGCGTCGATCCCGGCGAGCTTGGAGGCGATGCTGGCGCAGGCGATCGGCAAGGTCGAGGCGATGCGCGCGGTCTCGGGCGAGGTCTCGCGCGAGCAACAAGCCAGCCGCGAAGTGTTCGGGATGGGGATCGCCGCGCGGCACCAGGACCTGATGCGACAGGTCGCCGACCTGCGCTTCAAGCTCCGCTTGGGGCAGGTCGACCCGGCCGAGGTGCAGCGACTGCACGGAGATTGCGACGCGCTCGTGTTCGAGGCGGAGATCCTCGCCAATCTGGGTATGGTCCGGCAGGCGACCGCGGTCATCGAGAAGCTGCAGGACGACGGATGGGTCGCGGCGGCCGGCCAGGTCGAGGACCTCG
>WYBA01000062.1 GCA_011526095.1 Myxococcales bacterium
CGGCGCGGGGGCCACCGCGGCGACGGCGATCGCGACGCCGAGGCCGGCGGCGCCGGCGGCGCCGGCGGCGAGCACCGCGGTGCGGCGGCCCCGGCCGCGGTCGCGCGTCAGCTCCGCCAGCAGCGCGTTCATCGTCGGGAACCGGTCGGCGGGCGCGAACGCCAGGCCGCGCACCACGACCCGCTCGAGCCACCGCGGCACCTTGGCCGACGGCGGCATCGGCCGCGGCGGGACGGGGCGGCTGGCGGGCGGGCGGCGCTCGAACGGGCGCTCCCCGCACAGCGCCTGGTACAGCGCGACGCAGAACGAGTACTGATCGGAGCGCGCGTCGCCGCGCTCGCCGCGGCGCTGCTCCGGCGCCATGTACGCCGGCGTGCCCATCACCCGTCCGGGCTCGGTCAGCGGCGTCGCCAGCCCGGGCGTCACGCTGTCGTCGGCGGCGCGGTCGTGCTCGTCGTCGTCGTCGGTGGCGTCGCCGGTCGGCTCGGGCGCCGCCTCGTGCTCCGCCCGCGCCAGCCCGAAGTCGGCGACGCGGACGCGGCCGTCGTCGCCGACGAGCACGTTGTCGGGCTTGAAGTCGCGATGGACGATCCCCTTGGCGTGGGCCGCCGCGAGGCCGCGGCCCGCCTGCACGAACACGTCGAGGATCTGCGGCAGCGTCCGGCGCGCGGCCTCGAGCCACTGCCGCAGCGCGCGCCCCTCGACCAGCTCCATCGCGACGAAGCACAGCTCGTCGCGGTACACGCCGATGTCGTGGACCGCGACCACGTTGGGGTGCGAGAGCTGCGCGATCGCCTGGCCCTCGCGCACCAGGCGCGCGCGCCCCTCGGTCCCCTCGAGCTCGGTCCCCGGGCGCAGCAGCTTGAGCGCGACCGGGCGGCCGAGGTCCGGATCGTCGGCCCGGAACACCACGCCCATGCCGCCCGAGCCGAGGACCGCGCGGATGACATAGCGGTCGACGCGCGCGCCGGGCGCGAGGTCGAGATCGGCCGCGGTCACGCCGACGCTGCGACGGCGCGCGCGCGGCGGCGGCCGCGGCCCCGCCGCGACCGTGTCCTTGGTCTCCATGACCGCTGCGTTCTGTCGCTGGGACACGTGTGTGCCATTACAAGGATACAGCGATGTGAAGCGGGCCGGTGGACGAAGATCGTGGGGATGTCGGCGGAGGTGGGCGTCGGCGCGGGGCGCCGCGCGGCGGCGCGTCGCGAACGCGTCGCGTACTGTGGACCCAGGGGGATCCATGTCCGCACGTGCCTCTGTCCTGGGCATCGCCACGCTCGCGGCCGCGCTCACCGCGGCGCCGCGCCCCGCCGCCGCCGACAGCGACGATCTCTACGCCGAGATCCGCGACGTCGTCGAGGACGTCATCCGCGCCGAGGTCACGACCAAGATCGTCGTCGAGCTGGAGCGCAGCCACCCGACGTTCTGCCACTACTTCCACGGCGCGTTCAGCCGGATGCAGTCGAGCTACTGGGGCGGCGTCCCCGGCCAGCTCCGCGAGGGCGTCACCGCGATGGTCGGCGACTTCCTCTACTGGCGGCTCGCGACGCCGCGCGGCGCGGACGCGGGCAACGGGCCCGAGGCGTTCTACGCGTTCATCACCGAGCACGACGAAGCGCTGACCGCCCTCGGCCTGGTGCCCGACGACAAGGTCGGCTGCGCGCCGGTGGTGTGGGGCGACGTCGAGACCCTGGTCGAGGCGCAGTGCCCGTTCGACTACCTCGATCCCGAGCAGCACGACCGCGACGTCGCCTGCGCGGTCGCCCGCGCGACGACCGGCGTGCTGCGCGATCAGCCGCGGCTCGCGATCGACGAGGTCGTCAAGCTCGTCGCGCAGAAGGCCGGCGGCCGCGACGCCCAGGTGTTCCAGTTCGCGCTCACCGGCGCCAAGGACCTCGAGGTCCTGTACCAGAAGATCGTCGCGCTGCTCGGCGACACCGGGGCGCTCAAGCAGCTGCGCGGGTTCCAGCAGGTGTGCGACTTCGACGCGGCGCTGCCGGTCGACTCGCCGTGCTGGTACCTCGACCTGCGCCCGGTGATCGAGCGCGCGCGGCTCGTCGTGACGTTCCCGACGGGGCGGGCGATCGCGCCGGTGGCGCTCGTGGACGCCCACACGGCGCTGAACGATCTCGCGGCGCGGCTCACCGCGGTGCGGCGCGGCGCCGCCGACGCCGAGCCGCCCGAGCCTGCCGGCGCCGCGACCTCCGCCGTCCCCGACGCGTGGACCGAGCTGTTCAACGTCCACGCCAAGGCGTCGTGCCGCGGCGCCAGGGCGATGGCGGTGACCCTGACCGTGTTCGACGGCGACGAGGAGCTGGTGTCGGGGCGGGCGCTGGCCAGCGCGACCGGCGCGGTGTGCGATCGCGGCCCGCTGCTCGGCCTGCTCGACGTCGCCGGCGGCTACCGCTGGGACGTCGCCGCGTTCGACAACCTGATCGACGTGCTGCGCAGCTTCGGCACCGCGCCGACCGAGGACGTCGCCGGCGTCGTCACCGCGCAGGCGCTGGTCGCGGCGCTCGCCCGGGCGCGCTACCTGGTGACCTCGCTCGACGTCGTGCGCGGCTACCTCGGGCGGTGGACGCACGGCGCGCCGGCGCTGGAGTCGCTCGCCGCGTTCCTCGACGCGGTCGATCAGCTGCTCGACGCCGACGGCATCGGCAACCACGACGCCGCGCGCGCGGTCGCGGCGCGGCTCGAGCAGCTCCGCGACGACCGCACGTTCCGGCTGGTCGAGAAGCTGGTGTCGCGGCGCGACTACCGCGAGCTCGCGCTCGCCGGGCTCGACGCGGTGTTCGAGCGGACCGCGACGCTCACCGACGCGCAGGAGCGGTTCCTCGCCGGGTTCGCCGCCTACGTCCTCGACAGCGGCGGCGGCGACGACCGCGATCGCGCGATGTCGAAGGAGGCGCTGCGCGCCGCGGTGCGCGACCTCTTGCTGGCGAGCCCGCTCGGCGGGTTCGCGACCCGCGACAGCCGCGCGGGCAAGGGCGTGCTCGGCTACCCACAGTGGCGGTGGCAGCCGACCGTGTCGGTGCGGTGGGAGTTCGGCACGGGCTGGTACGACCGCAGCGACGACGGCGTGCGCCGGACGCTCGCCGCCGAGGCGCTCGCGGTCAACGTGCCGCTGTCCAACTACGTCGGCGTGCGCGCCAGCCTGCTCGACCTCGCCGGGCCGTTCACCGAGCTGGCGCTGCGCGACCCGCCCCGGCGCTACCGCCACACCGCGCGCGTCGCGGTCGAGCTGGTCAAGCCGCGGCTGGAGCTATGGTTCGGGCTGCCCCAGCTCACCCGCCGCGTCGCCGTCACGGTCGGCGCGTCGTGGAGCCTGCTGGCGCGCGCGCCGTCGGAGACCGCGCCCGACACGATCGTCTACACGATCGACCCGTCGGCGGACCTCGCGCGGCTGTCGTTCGGCGGCGGGGCGGCGATCTTCTTCTGATGCGCTCGGCCGCCCGGTTCCGCGCAGGGGCGGGGTGCGCGCGCCGCCCGTGGCTACCCGCCGGGCGTGCGCGGGCCGAGCCAGTCGGACGGGCGCAGGGCGGCGAGGCCGCGCGCCACGCTCGCGTGGTCGTAGGCGCGGCGCTTCGTCACGATCGCGTGGAGCTCCGCCGCGAGCACCGAGCCGATCGCGTGGATCGCGTCGTGGCGGGTGACGCCCGCGGCGATCAGCCGGGCCAGGGCGGCGGCGGTCTCCGGCGGGTGACCGGCGGCGAGCTGATTCTCGCAGATGTCGTGCATCCCGGCGTGGACCTCGTCGGCCTCGGTCAGGTCTTCGTCGTTCGCGACGTGGTAGGCGAGGATCGCGTCGATCCGGGTCTCCTCCTCGGCGGCGAGCCACGCCGCCGGCGGGGGGGCGACGTCGGGGTCGTAGACCAGCCCGGCGCCGGCGAGCGCCCGCTCGTCCACGCCGAGGGCGCGGCGCAGCTCGTTCCACAGCGCGGCGGTCGCGCCGGGCTGGCCGGCGCTGTCCCGCTCCATGTCGTCGAGCAGCGCCGCGACGCGCGCACGGCCGGCGTCGGTCCGCGCCGCGGCGCGCGGCGTCTGATCGTCGAGCGCCGGCACCGGCAGGTCGAGCCAGCGGCGGTAGTGCTGCGCCAGCATCGCCGCGATCGCCTCGCGCGGCGCGTGGTCGGCGGAGACGACGTCGGCCGCCGACGCCGGGCCCGCGCCCGCGGCGGCGTCGTCCGCCGGGATCAGCGCCACGGGATCGGTGAACGCGTCGGTGCGGTGGACGATCGCCTGGCCGAGGTGGCGCTCGAGCAGGGCGCGGCCGCGCGCCAGCCGCTCGCGCGACACCGTCTCCAGCACGAGCTGATCGCCGCGCAGCTTGATCGTCCCGAGGACGCCGCGCGGCCCGTCGGGATCGGCCGGGTCGGCGGGCGTCAACCACACCAGGCGCGTCGGCGCGGCGCCGTCGCCCTCGGCCTCGACGTCGGGGACCGCGGCGAGCGCGGCGCGCGCGGCGTCGGCGTCGGCGAGCCGGTAGTGCGCCTCGCTCGCGAGCAGCGCCTCGCCGTCGGAGGTCCGCATCGCGGGCGCGGCGGGGCGCCGCGCCAGGCCGGCGCGCATCGCGCCGAGCGCGAGGTCGAGGCGGTGGCGCAGCACCACCTTCGGGTCGACGTCGGGCCGCTCGGCGCGGCGGGCGGCGAGCTCGTCCGCGAGCGCGGCGCGGACGCTCGCGACGAGCTCGCGCGGCACCAGCACGCAGTCCGCGGCGAGCTCGAGCGCGTCGTCGACCGGGACCAGGAACGCCAGGAAGTACATGCCGCGTCGCAGCTCGGCGCTCGCGGTGGCGTCGCGGACCTCGTGCGTCGCGTCGAGGACGAGGTCGCGCACGGTCATGCCGTCGCCGGGGCGCACGTTCGTCACCTCGAACAGCGACGGCCACGACCGCTGCAGCGCGACCAGCGCGGCGACCTCGCCCGGCGGCAGCCCGCGCGCGTGCCGGTCCAGGTACGCGTCGAGCGCGCGCTTGCCGCCCGCGCCGTGGTGGCCGTAGCCGAGCCACGCCAGCAGGAGCGTCTGCATCCACGTCGGGATCGGGTCGCCCTCGCGCTCCCACTGTGGACGCGGGTCGGTGTCGAGCAGGTACGCCAGGGCCTCGCGCCACAGCCCGCGCGCCTGCGGGGCCTGGATGTGGGCCGCCAGCCGCGCGGTCGCGGCGTGGTACTCGTCGCGGGTGAACGCCGGCGCGCCCGGCTCGCGCACCACCGCCAGCCCGCCGAGGAACCGGCAGTCGGACGGGCAGTTGATCTCGGCGAGCCGGTGCTTGCCGCAGCACTGCGGGCAGACCTCGCCGCCGAGCGCGGGGCACGGACGCTTGCCCTTGCGGGCGCCACAGAACGAGCACGTCGCCATCGCGCGCAGCATGCGCCAGGCGGCGCCCGCGGCGCCAGCGCCCGCGCGCGCGATGGCGCGGTCAGGGGCCGCGCGTGGCCGCGCGCGCCGCGACCAGCGCGGCGAGCACGTGGGCGCCGTGCGTCCACAGCAGCGCGCCCCCGGCGCCCGGCAGCACCGTGCGGGTCGCGCCGGGGATCCGGCGGGCGAGCGTCGCGCCGAGATCGGGCGAGTGCACGGGGCTGGTGTCGTGCAGGCCGTACCACAGGCGGACCGGGCAGCGGATCGCCGCGACGTCGAACGTCCACGGGCGCATCGCGAGCACGGTGTCCCGCGCGTAGCCGTCGGGGCCCTGCGCGAACCCCTCGTCGAGCGCGCGCGTGAACGCCGCGGCGAACGCGGGCGCCTGGTAGACCGCGAGGTCGACGTCGTGGCTCGACGCCAGGATCATCGCGCGCATCGTCTCGGGCGTCATCGCGGAAAAGGTGGTCGCGGCGGCCGCGGGATCGCCGGCCGCCAGGTCCACCAGCTCGCCGAGCCCGGGCGCGAGCGCCCCGCGCCGCGCGGGCGCGCCGAGCTCGTCGCTGCCGGCGACGATCGCGGCGGCCGCGACGACGCCCGCGGTGGCGCACGCGAGGGCGAACGGCGCGCCCTGGGAGAACCCGACGATCGCCGGCGCGTCGAGCCCGCGCGCCCGGGCGAGCGCGTCGACGTCGGCCGCGAAGTCGAGCAGCTCGCGATCCGGACGCGGCGTCGATCGCCCGAGCCCGGGGCGGTCGACCGCGATCAGCCTCACGCCGAGCGGCGCGAGCGCGTGCGGCGCGAAGCCGAGCGACGAGCTGGTGCCGGCGCCGGGCGAGAACAGCACCGGCGCGCCGTCGGTCGGGCCCCACTCGGACCACGCGAGCGCGCGCCCGTCAGCCAGCGGGGTCTCGCCGCGGCGCTCGGGCGGCGTCGGGTCGAACGGCATCCGGGCAGTATGCACGAGGCCGTCACCGCAGCAGCGCGCGCGCGGGCTCGTCGCCGCGCTCGCGCAGCAGGCGCCAGCCGATCCGGAATAGCAGGTCGGCGCCGTCGCGCGCGAGGATCGCCTGGGCGTCGTCGCCGGTGGCGCGCGCGAGGTGGGCGAGGCCGAGGCCGCAGGCGCGTACCGCGGCGTCGGCGGCCTCCGCCGGGCGGAACGCGCGGCCGCCGGCGTCGGCGCCCGCGACGAGGACGTTGGCGAGGTAGACCAGCTCGGACAGCCGCGCGTGGTGCAGATCCGGATCGCGGTCGGCGAGCGCCGCGAGCGCCTCGCGGAACGCGTCGGCCGGGGCGTCGCCGGCGGCCGTCTCGCCCGCGGCCAGGCGCGGCGTCACCGCCGGCGGCGCGTCGAGCACGCCGGCCTCGGTCAGCAGCGACGCCAGGCGCGCGGCGGGGGCGTCCGCCGTCGCCGGTCCGCGCGCCGAGGTCGTCGCCGCGCTCGTCGCCGAGGTCGTCGCCGAGGTCGTCGGGCGCGGGGCCAGCTCGCGGAAGTAGGCGCGCGTCGTCGGGTCGCGGCCCTCGCGCCGGACCGCGTCGACGTCGAGCGCGACGGCGTGGCGGAGGAACGCGGTCGCCGCGCTCGGCGCGACGTAGCCGGCGTGCGCGCGCCGGTCCTCGCGCGCCGCGGCGACGTCGGTCGCGAGCGTGTCGGCCGCGGACAGCGCGGCGTGCAGCCCGCCCTCGTCCTCGACCTCGCGCTCGGTCAGCGCGGCGCACCGCTCGAGCAGCCGCTCCAGCGCGCCGTGATCGACCGCGTCGAGCTCGACCAGCACCGCGACGAGCGCGTCCCACCCGTCGTGGCCGCGCGAGATCACGCGGTACGCGTCGAGCTCGACGTAGGGGCGGTCGTCGAGCGCCTTCTCGATCGCGTCGCCGTCGTCGCTGCCGCCGAGCTCGGCCATCTCGAGCGCGAGCGCGTCCAGGTCGAGGACGAGCGCGTGGTGGTGCAGCGCCAGCACGACGAGGTCCGGCGGCAGCGCGGCGAGCCGTCGCGCCGCGAACGCCGCGCCGGCCTCGACCATGACCTCGAGCCACAGCGCGAACCGCGCCGCGTCGAACGTCTCGTCCTGCCCGGGGCGGGACGACCGCCACAGGTCCTCGTCGAACACCTGCTCGAGCTGGTCGACCGTGGCGAGCGCGATCAGCTCGCCCGCGTCATCGAGGCCGACGTGATCGATCAGCCGGGCGAGCGCGCGCGGCGGCAGCCCGCGCACGGCGGTGATCAGCTCGGGCTGGTCGAGCACGCGGGTGAGCAGCTGGCGGCTCGACGGTGGGGCAGGGCGGCGCGGGGTCAGCGCGGACATGCGCGCAGCGTAGCGCCGCGGTCGGCGGCGCGCGCTAACCTGGACGCGTGGCCGGCCCGCCCAGATACGTCCCGCACCGCGCGCTGCCGGCGGTCGGCTACCTGCCGGGGCGCGGCGAGCGGCCGCGGCTCGAGCTGGCCCCGACCTGCACCCCGCACGTCCTCGACTGGCGCGACCGCGAGGGCTACCGGTGGGGCCTCGACCTGTTCAACCACGGCTTTGCGTGGGAGGCGCACGAGGCGTGGGAGCTGCAGTGGGCGGCCAGCCCGCCGGGCTCGGTCGAGCGCGCGCGGCTCGCCGGGCTGATCCAGCTCGCCGCGGCGGTGGTGCAGCGCCAGCTCGGCCGCGAGTCGGGCGTCGCGACGCTGGGGCGGCGCGCCGCGCACAACCTCGTCGCCGCCGGCGACGACGCGCTCGCCGACGCGGTCACCGCGTGGGCCGGCGCGGGCGCCGCGCTGCCCGTGCTCGCGCCGTGACCGCGCGCGGTCACACCGCGTCGAGCTCGGGGCGGTAGCGGAACACGCCGGTCACGCCGTCGAGGCCGCCGGGGACGAGCGCGCGCGCCATGACGACGACGTCGGGCGCCTCGTGCTCCCAGCGCAGCCCGTGGGCGCTGGCGCGGGCGAAGCCGTGGCGCGGGTAGTAGGCCGGGTGGCCGACGACGACGCAGAACGGCACGCCGCGCGCGGCGAGCCGGCGGGCGCCCTCGGCGATCAGCGCGCCGCCGATGCCCGCGCGCTGCCGATCCGGCGCGACCGCCATCGGCGCCAGGCCGACGCCGGTGGCGCACGTCCCGTCGGGGCGGGTCACGACGACCGGCGAGAACGCGACGTGCCCGACGATCGCGCCGGTCCCGTCGTCGACCGCGACCAGCGACAGCGACAGCCCGCCGCCGGCGCGCAGCGCGTCGACCAGCCGCGCCTCGTCGTCGCCCTCGAATGCCGCGGCGTTGAGCGCGCGGATCGCCTCGACGTCACCCGGTTGCTCCTCGCGGATCGCCATGGGATCGCGTACCACGGTCGCGGCGGACGCGGACGCGCGCAACGATCGCCTCGCGATCCGTCGCGGCGCGCACGTCGTGCGTGCCGGTCGAATGTGCCCGGCCGCCCGGTGCTCACCGGCGCTGGCGTGGCCGATGCATGGACCGGGGGCATGAGGTCCATGCTGCTGGCCGCGCTGGCCGCGCTCGGTGGTTGTCTCGGCGCCGAGCAGACCGAGGCGTGCAGGGCGTTCGTCGCCTGCACCCGCGCGCTGGACACGCGCGACGGGCAGACGACCGACGCGGCGCGGTTCGAGGCGGACGGGGCGTGCTGGTCGGGGCCGGTGATCGCCGAGCTGTGCGATCAGGCGTGCACGCGCGGCGTCGAGTGGCTGCGCGAGGTCGAGCCCGATCTCGTGTGCGAGGTGGCCCCGTGAGGTCGCGGTGGCTGCTCGTGCTGGCGCTCGGCCTCGTCCTGGTGCCGGCGGCGACGGTCGAGGCGCACGCGCCCGCGGTGCTCGATCCGACCGAGCCGTACGTCGTCGAGGACCCAGCGGTGAGCCGCGCGCTGTACGGGACGTTCGTCACCGGCGACGAGGTGTTCGACATCCGCCTGCGCCCCGCGACCCGGATCGCGCTGCCGTTCGAGATGCTCGTGCCGCGCCGCGACGGGCTGGGCGCGCATCGCCCGGCGTACGCGGTGGTCGCGCCCGGGCTGCCCCCGCCCTCGCCCGAGCAGGCGGCGCGGCTGCCGCGCCCGCTGCCGGCCGGTGCGGGCGTGTTCCTCGACGCCAACGACGCGCCCGACCGCGCGGTCGTGTTCGAGAGCTTCCTGCGCCGCGTCTACTGGACGAGCGGCCCCGTCGCGCTGCTCGTCCCGGCGGGTGACGTCGAGCTGTGGATCTGGTCGCCCGACGCGACCACGGGCGACTTCGTCCTGGCGTTCGGGGTCGAGGAGGGCGGCATCGACTACGGGGACGTCCTCGGGAACTGGGGCGAGTATGCGTACTGAGCGGCTGCTCGTCGTCGCGGCGCTGGTGTGCGCCGCGGGGCCGGCGCGCGCAGATGACGCGCCGGGCCGCTGGACCGTGCAGCTCGACGCCGAGGCCAGCGTGATCGGCGAGTCGTACGGCCCACGCGCCGAGCTGCTGTGGCGCGTCGGCGGCGCGTACGCGGTCAGCCACGTGCGGATCGCGGCGGGCTACCTGGTCGGGCCGGAGCTGTCGCTCGCGCCGATCAGCCTGGGGTACCGAGCGGTGTTCCGCGGCGCGCGCCGGATCCAGCCGTGGGTCGGCGCGGGCTGGGAGAACCACCACTTCGTCCTCGATGCGACGCCCGACGTCCACCGCTGGCTCGTGCTCTACGTCGAGGGTGGCTGCGGCGTCGAGGTCCGGCCACGGCTGACGCTGGGCGTCGCCACCAGCCTCGACCTCGCGCTCTTGCGCGACATCGGGCCCGGGCTCCAGCTCCGCGCGTACGCCGCGTGGCGGTTCTGAGGCAGCGGCGGCTGCGGTCAGGCGCCGAGCGTGTCGCGGAAGAACGTCGTGCACCGCTCGAACGCCAGCGCCGCGGAGTCGGGGTGGAACGCGCGCGGATCCGAGGCGCGCATGAACGCGTGGCCGCCGTCGTAGGTGAACAGCTCGGCGCGCCCGCCGGCGGCGTTGATCGCCGCGACCACGGCCTCGGCCTTCGCCGGGCTGGCGAACGCGTCGACCCGCGCGAAGTGGGCCTGGATCGGCCCGTGGGTGCGGGCGGGATCGAGGTAGTCGGCGCGCGCGACCCCGTAGAACGGCGCGAACGCGGACGCCTCGGGGACGTGGCACGCGGCGACGAACGTCAGCGCGCCGCCCATGCAGAACCCGGTGACGCCGACCTTGCCGTTGCCGCGGGGGTGCGTCGCCAGCCACCGCGCCGTCGCGCGCACCAGCGCGGCCGCCTCGAGGCTGCGCATCGCGTTCATCAGCGCGAACGCGCCGGCGTCGTCCGTCGCGACCTGGCCGCCGTAGACGTCGACGGCGGCGACGACGAACCCGGCGGCGGCGAACTGCTCGGCCATGCGATCGATCTCGGGCGTGAGCCCGTACCACTCGTGCAGCATCACCAGCGCCGGGCGCGGGGCCTCGTCGGGCGGCAGCGCGAGGTGGACGCGGAACGGGGCGCCGTCGGGGCCGGGGAGCGCGTGCGCGGTGATCATGGCCGACCGTACCGCGCCCGCCGCGGCGGCGCGCGCTCACCGCGCCGCGGCGGGCGCGTGCGCCACGAGCCAGGCCTCGATCTCGGCGAGCAGGCCGCCGGCGCCCTCGGCCGGCAGCGCGGCGGCGAGGCGTCGCGCCGTGCGGGCGTGGTCGATGGCGGCGGCGCGGTCGCGGCGCGCGGTCGCGGCCGCGAGCTCGAGCCACACCTGCGGCAGCATCGGCGC